>NZ_JAPCIN010000002.1:0-49365 GCF_025910025.1 Priestia sp. JV24 | reverse complement strand
CCGCCGCTCTTAAGCGACTTTACTATCTTATCAAGTTATTAACGTAATGTCAATAACTTTTTTATTTCTTTTTGTTGTTTTCGCTTGTCTGCGTTAGCAACAGATATAAATATACCAAATCATTTTTATAAAAACAAGAGGTGAATTAAAAGTTTAAATTTTCTAATATTATTAACTAAAAAAAAGATGGCCGTAGCCATCTCTTTTTTAGCGTTGACGCATATGTGGAAATAATAGTACATCACGGATTGACGGTGCATTTGTTAGTAACATAACAAGGCGGTCAATACCGATTCCTAGACCACCTGTAGGTGGCATACCATATTCTAATGCCTCAATGAAGTCATCATCCATCTCATGTGCTTCATCGTTTCCTTGTTCTTTCTCTTTCAACTGAGCTTCAAAGCGCTCACGTTGGTCAATTGGATCATTTAGCTCTGTAAATGCGTTCGCGTGTTCACGCGCAACGATAAACAGCTCAAAACGGTCAGTAAAACGCGGATCTTCCGCATTTTTCTTAGCCAATGGAGAGATTTCTACAGGATGTCCGTAAATGAACGTTGGTTGAATTAA
The DNA here is from genome assembly GCF_025910025.1 of Priestia sp. JV24. Taxonomy (NCBI): domain Bacteria; kingdom Bacillati; phylum Bacillota; class Bacilli; order Caryophanales; family Bacillaceae; genus Priestia; species Priestia sp. JV24. The sequence goes on along the minus strand of NZ_JAPCIN010000002.1, from coordinate 48,792 downwards.
CTGCTCTTCTACTTTTTGTTCAAAGAATTCGTTTACAATATGTCCATATTGCATATGTTCAGTGATTTCTACCCCGTGTTCTTTTGCTAAAGCACGAGCTTCTTCAACAGATGTTTCTCCCCAGAAGTCTACGCCCGTATATTGTTTAATAGCATCGACCATATGAAGTCTTGTCCACTCTGGAGTTAAATCCACCTCTTGATCGCCATACTGAATCTTTGTTGTGCCAAGTACTTCTTGCGCAATGTGTGCAATTAAGTTCTCTGTTAAAGCCATGATGTCTTTGTAGTCCGCATACGCTTCGTACAATTCGATCATTGTAAATTCAGGATTGTGACGTGTAGATACACCTTCATTACGGAATACACGGCCAATTTCATATACTTTTTCTAATCCACCTACGATTAAACGTTTTAAATGAAGTTCAATCGCAATACGCATATAAAGTTCCATATCAAGCGCGTTGTGGTGTGTCACAAACGGACGAGCTGCTGCTCCACCTGCGATTGAATGCATCATCGGTGTTTCAACTTCTAAATATCCATGATTATCTAAGTAACGGCGCATCGATTGAATAATACGGCTTCTTGAGATGAATGTTTGTTTACTTTCTGGATTTGTAATTAAATCTAAGTAACGTTGACGGTAGCGCTGTTCAATATCTTTTAAACCATGATATTTATCTGGAAGTGGACGAAGCGCTTTTGTTAGTAACGTAAAATCTTTTACTTTAATAGAAAGTTCGCCAACTTTTGTTTTGAATAAAACACCTTCAACCCCTACCAAGTCACCGATATCTACGCTGCTGAAGATTTCGTACTGTTCTTCGCCAATTGCATCTTTACGTACATAAAGCTGAATTTGTCCTGTTAAATCTTGAACGTGAGCGAAACCTGCTTTTCCTTTTCCACGCTTTGTCATAATACGACCAGCTAGTGACACAGGTACTTCATTTTCTTCTAACTGTTCTTTTGTTAACTCGTCATACTCACTAATTAATTGCTGTGATGTATGTGTACGTTCAAAACGTTGACCAAACGGATCAATACCTTGATCTCGTAGGTTGCTCATTTTTTCGCGACGAACGAGAAATTGATCATTTAATTCTTCATGACTCATCGTTTACTCATCTCCATCGTATAATTAAGTTTTCCGAAACAGAAAAAAGGCCAGCATGTTTACTGGCAACTACTACGTTTCTTTAAAATTATTATAGGTTCAGTCGTTTCTCTATGTCAAATCGCTTTATTCTTGCTTCGCTTCTCTTTTTCTTCGATTTCTCTAACAAGCTACCGAATAAACCAACAACCTGCGAACCCAAACCTCAAAGTTTTCACTATGAACTCTACTTTACGCCAATATAAAAATGAATCAACTAATAAGATTCATTTTCACTTATGTAAATCATTACGATTATTTTCGAACATATCTAGTATACCCGTTGTTTGCTCTCGAAATAATTTTACATCTTTTAAATCTGATAAACGTGTTGTGATGGTTTCAACTTTTTCTTCTGCTACAGGGAGAATAAGAGATGGAGCTAGTTCGTTTAGAGGAACCATCACAAACGCTCGTTCAAACATTCGGGGATGAGGGACGCTCAGTCTATCCGTATGAATGATTTCATTACTATAAAGTAAGATATCTAAATCAAGGGTTCTAGGTCCCCATACAATCTCTCTTTTTCGGCCTGCCGTTTGTTCAATGGCTTGCAAACAATCTAAAAGGTGCTCTGACGAATACGTTGTTTGTATTTTTACTACCATGTTTAAAAAGCTTGCTTGATTCGTATACCCGACCGGGGCCGTTTCATAAACAGATGAAACAGCCACTACCTTAATCTCAGAGTGTTTCATCAAGCCAGTAACTCCTGACTTCAAATGTTCCATTCGATTTTCAATATTTGATCCTAATGCAATATATACTTCTGTTGTCATTCAACGGCTCCTTTTAATTTCAATAGCTACCGATTGATAATAACCGGGAATTGGCGGATCCGGCTTATATACCTTTACTGTACAAGCCTGCACGAGTTCGTAATTAGAAAGCAATTCAGATGCAATCGTTTCAGCCACCGTTTCAACTAACTTGAACGTGCGCTTCTCTACAACTTCCTGGCATGTTTGGTATAAATCTGCATAGCTCACCGAGTATTCTAAATTGTCCGTAGTACCAGCTTGCTTTAAATCCAGTTCCACAGCTAAATCCACGTGAAAACGCTGCCCTAATTTATTTTCTTCTGGAAATACGCCATGATAACCATAGAAACGCATATCATTCACATAAATTTTATCCATCTTTAGTCTCTCCTTTCGCTTTTATACATGTAGCTCGTGTCGACTCATTAGCGACATCGTGTAAGAGCGATACTCTTTTTGCAACTGAGCTGTCAGCGTATGGTCTCCTACTGAAAACTGCTTATCCTTTATACTTCGAAGAGGTACGATTTCTTGAATAGAATTTGTAAGGAAAGCTTCATCCCCCTCCAAGAGGTGTTCCACTGTAAATAAGCCTTCTACAACTTCTATGTTTTTCTTTTTTAAAAGCGTAAAAATAAACTGTCTCGTAATTCCATTTAAGATACCTGTTTCAAGAGACGGCGTATATACGCAATCACCTTTTACAAAAAATAAATTGGACACAATACCTTCGGCTAAGAACCCTTCTTTTGTTAAAAAGATACCCTCTTTATTTAAGTCTGAACCAACTTCTCGCTTAGCTAGTACATTATTTAAATAATGATGAGACTTTAACCTCATGGTTCCTTCAGGCGTATTTCGTTTCGTCTCAAGAATAAGCCCCTCTTTTACAAGGGGGCTCGATGGATGAGGCATTGATTTCATATATACGATTGTAGATGGCTTGTCGTATTCTTCCACTTGCAAGCCAATTCCGCCATTTCCTGCTGAGACATTTAATCGAACATACGCATTTCTCTCATTGTTGTTCATTAACAGACTATTAATGATTTCCAACACGTCCTGTGTAGAGTAGTCCCATACAATATTTAATTCACGTAAGCTGCTATGCAGTCGATCCAGATGGTCTTCCACTAAAAATGGATGACCTTCATAAACTCGTAACGTTTCAAACAGCCCTAGGCCATACATATATCCGTGATCAAACGGAGAAATAGTGGCTTCAGACGCAGGCTTTACTTCGCCATTTACGTATATATACATATCATTACACTCGCTTTTTTTCGTAAGTTTCAATAAAATTCTTCAGCATTTCTTTACCGTAAGAAGTCATGATAGATTCAGGATGGAACTGTACTCCTTCAATAGGTAATGATTTATGGCGAATCGCCATAATTTCATCTTCTGCTGTCCACGCTGAAATTTCAAAGCAATCCGGCAGTGAACTTTTTTCTACAATCAAAGAATGATATCGCGTTGCCGTGAACGGATTATCAAGACCTTTAAAGATAGTACGGCCATCATGATGCATTTCAGATGTTTTACCGTGCATTAATTTATCCGCACGAATCACATTCCCTCCAAAAGCTTGCCCAATTGACTGATGCCCTAAGCATACGCCGAATATTGGAATCTTACCTGCAAAATACTCGATGGCTTCTAGACTGATTCCCGCTTCGTTAGGACTGCATGGTCCCGGGGAGATCATCAAGAAATCTGGATTTAGCACTTCAATTTCAGAAAGTGTAATTTCATCATTTCTTTTTACAAGAAGCTCATGCCCTAGCTCACCTAAATACTGTACTAAATTAAACGTAAAAGAATCATAATTATCAATCATTAATATCATCTTTACTCACCCTCACTCAGCTCATTTTCGCTCTGCTCTTTTGCTTTCCATAGTGCAATTGCTTTTTTCAGTGATTCTTTGTATTCGTGTTTCGGATTTGAATCAATCACAACACCCGCTCCAGCCTGCACATAAGCTTGGCCGTCTTGAATAATCATAGTGCGAATCGCAATATTTAATTCCATATCTCCATTAAACCCAATCCAACCAATCGATCCTGTATAAATTCCTCGTCGAACTGGTTCAAGTTCTTCAATGATTTCCATTGTACGAACTTTAGGTGCTCCAGTAATCGTTCCTCCAGGAAAAACCGCATCTACGATATCTACAAAATCTTTGTTGCGCGCGAGCTTGCCTTTTACATTAGACACAATATGCATCACATGTGAATATTTTTCAATAACCATAAACTCGTCAACATGCACAGTACCATATTCGCTTACTCTACCAAGATCATTACGCTCCAAGTCAACAAGCATCACATGCTCTGCACGCTCTTTTTCGTTATGAATAAGCTCATCCGCTAACTGTTGGTCTTCTTGATCACCCTTACCGCGGGAGCGTGTTCCCGCAATCGGTCTCGTACTGATTTCATCACCGGCTTTTTTCACTAATAGTTCTGGTGAACAGCTCACAATGTGAAATTCTTCTGTCTGCATATAAGACATGTAAGGAGACGGGTTAATTTTTCGTACCTGTTCGTAGATATGCATAGGATGAGTTTGAAGCTGTTGAGACTGTCGAACAGATAAGTTCACTTGAAACACATCGCCTTGCCCGATATACTCATGTACGCGAGTTGTGGCATCTGAAAAAGCAGCTTCAGACATCGAAACCTCACTCTTTTCGGCAACACGATGAATCCGCTCATATGAGAGTCCTTCATCACTTGCCTCCATCCAGTCCTTTTTGTATTGATCAATACGCTTATGTGCCTGCTCTTTACAATCTGCTTCGTCATTAACGATAATCCAGAGCTTTTCCTTTTCTTGATCGTATACAAATACGTCATCGAAAATAAGAAAATAAACGTCCGGCGTTTTCAATGAATCTTCAGCAAGGTCAGGTATGGTTTCTACATAGCGGATATAATCATAGCTAATAAAGCCAATTGCTCCACCTTGAAAAGGAGGAAGATCTGGATTCACCTCTGTTTCAAACTTCTTCATCCAGTCTCGCATAAGATGAAGCGGATTACCTTTTTGAACAGTAGTTTGGTCATCCGTTTTGATATGAAGCTCGTTTTGTTCGCCTCGCAAAATGGCTACAGGTTTTAATCCCATCATTTGAAACTTTCCGCCTCGACCGCTTTCAAGCAGGATATGATTCGATTCCTCTTTTGACAACTCTTGATATTTTTTGAACCATTGGTTTTTAGAGATAGAAATAGATTCGCCCCAAGTCATTCTTTGCTGCATTTGTTCACTCTCCTAAAAATAAATCACCTGCTTTCATTTTACATGATTCTTAGATGAAAAAAAACAGCTTCATGTAGAAGCTGTTTTTTTATCGTTTTTATGCTTGTGTTTGTTCCTCGAATTGGAACAATGGAGTACTTAGGTAACGCTCACCATTACTTGGAATAATCGCTAACACTTTTTTACCTTTTCCAAGCTGTTTTGCAGCTTTTAACGCAGCATAAATCGCAGCCCCAGAAGAGATACCTACTAGTACACCTTCTGTTTTTGCTACTTTACGGGCATATTCAAAAGCTTGATCGTTTTGAACAGCGACAACTTCGTCATATACTTCCGTGTTAAGCGTATCCGGAATAAAGTTTGCACCAATTCCTTGAATTTTATGAGGCCCTGGTTGACCACCGCTTAAAATCGGAGAATCAGCTGGCTCTACCGCATAAATTTTGATATTTGGGTACTTTTCTTTTAACACTTCACCAGCACCTGTAATAGTCCCGCCAGTACCGATACCTGCCACAAATCCATCTAGCTGATCGCCAAACTGCTCGATAATTTCTTTAGCCGTTGTTTGACGGTGCACTTCTGGGTTCGCCTCGTTTTGGAACTGCTGAGGAATAAAGTAGCCGTGCTCTTTTGCAAGCTCAGTTGCTTTATTAACCGCCCCTTTCATTCCTTCTGGACCTGGTGTTAACACTAACTCTGCACCGTATGCACGAAGCAGATTACGACGCTCAATACTCATCGTTTCAGGCATTGTTAAAATAGCACGGTATCCTTTTGCTGCAGCTACCATTGCTAAGCCAATTCCTGTGTTACCACTTGTTGGTTCAATGATTGTGTCGCCAGGTTTTAACACACCTTTTGCTTCCGCGTCTTCAATCATCGCTAATGCGATACGATCTTTTACGCTGCTTCCCGGGTTCATAAATTCTAATTTTAAATATACATCCGCCATATCTTCTTCAACTAGACGGTTTAGTTTTACGATTGGTGTTTGACCAATTAACTCTGTAATTGAATTTGCAATACGTGCCATATGACCACTCCTAATACCAACTAATTTTATTGATTTTGTATACAATTTATCAGATGTTTTCTAAATTGTCAATCATTTTGTCTTTCCATTTACCTAATTTTGTTATATTTTTAGATCAATATATACAGAAATAGAACTTAATATCTATAAAAAAAGGCGCTCATTTATAAAATGACGCCTTTTAAGAATCTTTTATTTCATTTAAATTGCTTGTTCTTTCATTTCTTCAAGCTGCTTTTTATCAAAACGATAGGTCTCATTACAGAAATGACACTGGGCTTCAGCTTGGCCGTCTTCCTCAATCATCGATTGAATCTCTTCTTGTCCTAAACTGATAATAGCATTGGCAATTCTTTCTTCTGAGCACTGACATTTGAACTCTACAGGCATTGTCTCCAGAAACTTCACATTTTCTTTTCCAAGAACTTCTTCTAAGATTTCCTCAGGAGAAAGACCTTTTTGAATCAGCTTTGAAATTGGTTCAATCGTCTGTAATCGTTGTTCAATAGCTGTAATCGTTTTATCATCTGTTCCCGGCAGAAGCTGAATGATAAATCCGCCCGCAGCTAAGATCGTGTTATCAGGGTTAACAAGTACACCTACACCTACTGAAGATGGGACTTGTTCAGATGTCACAAAATAATACGTGAAATCCTCTCCTAATTCTCCCGATACAATAGGTACTTGTCCGTTAAATTGATCACGCATTCCGATATCTTTTACGACACTTAGCGTGCCATCTGTACCTACAGCACGTGCTACATCTAATTTCCCATGCTGATTTAAATCGAAGTGCGTTTGTGGATTCGTTACATATCCACGCACTTCCCCTTTAGCATTGCTGTCTACTAAAATAACGCCAATTGGGCCGCGGCCTTCAATTTTAATTGTTAGCTTTTGCTCACCCTTTAGCATAGCCCCCATCATGACTCCCGCAGTCATTGAACGCCCCAATGCTGCAGAGGCTGTAGGCCATGTATAGTGACGGCGCTGCGCTTCTCCAACTGTATCCGTTGTTTTTACTGCATAAGCGCGAACTTGACTATTGTAAGCTAATGCTTTTACTAAATAGTCACCCATAATATACACCTCTTACTCCATATTTTTTGTATAAATTATTTGCAATCCTTTTAAAGTCAAAAATGGATCCACAATATCAATAATATCCGACTCTTTAGCAATCAATGTTGCGAGTCCTCCAGTAGCAATAACTTTAGGATTTACTGTTGCTTGCTCTTTCATTCTTGCTACAATTCCTTCTACTTGTCCAACGTATCCATATAAAATACCTGCTTGCATCGCAGATACTGTATTTTTTCCCACAATGCTATTTGGTCGCGCAATTTCAATTCGCGGAAGCTTAGATGCTCTTGAATAAAGAGCTTCTGTCGAAATATTAATACCAGGGGCAATCGCGCCACCCATATATTGCTTATTTTCATCAATATAGCAATATGTGGTTGCGGTACCAAAATCAACGATAATTAAAGGGCTTCCATATAGCTGAATTCCAGCAACAGCATTTACAATACGGTCTGCTCCCACTTCACGCGGATTTTCATATTTAATATTTAAACCCGTCTTAATTCCAGGACCAACAACAAGCGGCTTTAAATGAAAATACTTTTGACACATTCTCTCCAATGCAAACATAATAGGAGGAACAACAGAGGAAATAATAATACCATGAATATCTTTAAAAGATAAACTAACGTGCTCAAGCAAGGCTTTAATTGTCATGCCATACTCGTCTTCTGTTTTATTACGGCTTGTTTCTACACGCCAGTGATACTTCAATTCATCTCCATCGTATACACCTAATACCGTATTCGTATTTCCAACATCTAATACAAAAATCATTTCAATCACCACTTTATATAAATTCAGTATTCACACTGAAACCATCATACCATAACTGGTAAATAGACGTGTATATTCTAGATAAAATAGGAATATAATGACACGATTCTCTAGTGGATATCCTACTTATCCACCATATATACGAAAATCTTTTACCAAACCTAACTTTTGCCCATTAAAAAATCAGTGGAGAATATCTCCACTGATCTTTATTGTCTTATGCTTTTGGCTCTTCATCGTCTGTCTTTGTTTGGATGTTTACTTTAACATCTTCATCTGTTACGTGACTAGAACGGTCTGGAAGAGTTCCATGATCTACTAAGTGGTTGATTTGCTCAGCGTCTAACGTTTCTACTTCTAACAATGTTTGAGCTACAAGCTCTAACTTGTCACGGTTTTCCGTTAAGATCTGCTTCGCACGCTCATAGCTTTCTTTAATGAAACGTTGGATTTCATTATCAATTTCATGAGCAATCGCATCACTGTAGTTTTGTTCACTGTGTAAATCACGACCTAAGAATACTTGGCCTTGTTGTGATTGACCGAATTGCATTGGTCCTAACTTTTCACTCATACCGTATTCTGTTACCATTTTACGAGCGATGCTTGTTGCACGCTGGAAGTCATTATGAGCACCTGTACTCACTTCGCCGAAAATAATTTCCTCAGCTACGCGACCACCAAGCAATCCAACAATTTTATCCAGCAGCTCTGGCTTCGTCATAAAGTAGCGATCCTCTTTTGGTAACATAACAGCATATCCACCAGCTTGCCCACGTGGAACAATGGTTACTTTATGTACCATATCAGCTTCGTCTAATACGACACCGATAATTGTATGTCCTGCTTCATGATAAGCAACAATATTGCGTTCTTTTTTAGAAATAACTCGACTTTTCTTAGCTGGACCTGCAATTACGCGGTCTGTTGCTTCGTCAATGTCAACCATTTCAATTTTCTTTTTGTCCTGTCTAGCAGCTACTAAGGCAGCTTCGTTTAACAAGTTTTCGAGATCTGCACCTGAGAAACCTGGCGTACGCATAGCAATTGCTTTTAAGTTTACTGATTCATCTAAAGGCTTATTGCGAGCATGTACTTTAAGCACTGCTTCACGGCCATTTACATCTGGACGATCTACCGTAATTTGACGGTCGAAGCGGCCTGGACGTAATAACGCTGGATCTAAGATATCCGGGCGGTTTGTTGCTGCAATGATAATGATACCTTCGTTAGCACCAAAACCATCCATCTCAACAAGCAATTGGTTCAATGTTTGTTCACGCTCATCGTGTCCGCCACCAAGACCTGCGCCACGTTGACGACCTACAGCATCGATTTCATCAATAAAGATAATACATGGAGCATTCTTCTTCGCATTTTCGAATAAATCACGAACACGAGAAGCACCCACCCCAACAAACATTTCAACAAAGTCTGAACCACTGATAGAGAAGAAAGGAACGCCTGCTTCACCAGCAACAGCTCTTGCTAATAATGTTTTACCAGTACCAGGAGGTCCCACAAGTAAGACACCCTTCGGAATTCTTGCACCTAGCTCTGCGAATTTACGAGGATCTTTTAAGAACTCAACAACTTCCACAAGTTCTTGTTTTTCTTCGTCTGCACCAGCTACGTCTTTAAATTTAACCTTCTTCTTTTCTTCGCTGTAAAGCTTAGCCTTACTTTTACCGAAGTTCATAACGCGGCTTCCGCCACCTTGAGCTTGGTTCAGTAAGAAGAAGAATAGGATGAAAATAATAACAAACGGAATGATTGACGTAAAGAACGTTACCCAGCCGCTTGTTTCATCAGCAGGTTTAAAATCAACTTCTACTTGATTATTTTCTGAAGCAGCGTCAATCCGATCAAGTGCTTTGTCACCATCTACGATGTAAGTTTGGAACGTTTGATCCTTTTTATAAGAATCTAACTTCCCTTGCACAACATACACGCCTCTTTCAGGCTTCATAGAGAGTGATTTCACATCACCTTTGTCTAAGTGTTGAACAAATGTATCGTATCTCATTGGTTCTGCTTTTTGATTAGAGCCACTAAAGAAGCTTACCACGCCAATAATGACTAAAAATATAAGTAAATAAAAGATGGTATTACGGAAGATCCGATTCATTTCTTACCTCCTCCCACGATAAACAAATACTGTATTCAATACTAACATAGAACATTTATCCTATCCAATAAATTGCACTTGGATATGTGCTTATTAATTGCTGTATACTTGCGGTTTAAGAACCCCAATATACGGCAGGTTACGATATTTTTCTTGATAATCTAATCCATACCCTACTACGAATGCATCAGGTACTTCAAATCCAACGTAATCTGCTTTAATAGATGCTTTACGACCTGTTGGTTTGTCTAAGAGTGTGACAATCTTAATTGACTTAGCTTTACGGTACTTGAATAACTCTACAAGATAGCTAAGCGTTAAGCCGCTGTCGATAATATCCTCTAAGATAAGAATATCTCGACCTTCAACTGATGTATCTAAATCTTTTAGGATTTTTACTTCACCAGAAGAAACCATTGCATTGCCATAACTTGATACATCCATAAAATCCATTTCTAAATATGTATCAACACGCTTAATTAGATCAGACATAAAAGGCATAGCGCCTTTTAATACACCGATTACCAAAGGAAAACGGTCAGCGTATTCCTCAGATAATAGCTTACCCAATTCTTTTACTTTCTGTTGTATTTCTTCTTCTGAAATCAAAATTTCTTGAATATCCTGCTTCATTCCTTACTTGCCTCCTAGAAGTTTTCGCTACTTATAGTATAAAATAACATATCTGGACTTATGTGTATGCAGTTCATAAGCAGATTTTTTCAAACCAGGTAGCCACAAAATAGTTCCTTGGCTATCTTCCACTACCGGCCAATGATCTCTGAAGTGTAAAGGGATTTTTTCATCGATAAAAATATCCTTTACTTTTTTATGTCCCTTCATGCCCTTTACTCGCATTTTATCGCCATTTTTTCGTGTCCTTACCTTTAATGATTGTAAATCGTGAGCTTCATCTAAAAGAAAAACATCGTTTCCTTTTATATCTTCGACTTTATTATGTATTTCACAAATAAGCTGGTGACCATTTGGAAGCTCGACGACCCCTGGAATCGGAACAATAAATTCATATGGCTCGATGTTCCCCTCATTAAAGGTGAAAAGACAGTCGTTGTAAGATCGGATAATACGTAAACCATTTGGAAAGTCAAGCGTCCCAGACGGTTTTTCACTTTCGCAAAATCCTACTAACATGTCAACATGCGCTGAGGAAAGGGTTGGAGGAATTTCTTTATAGAGATAGTTTAATATTAGTTGAATACCACGCCTTTGTAAAGGCTTGCGTATCCTTAGAAAACAATCTCTATCGATGAGAATTTCATTTTGCAATTTCTTTCTCATTACTTTATTCATCACATCGGTCGTTAATTCCTCTAAGTATGCTTGATCTTCATGCAAGTTCTCGCTAAATTGTTGAAATTTTTCATGTACAGCTGCGTTTTCTTGCTTTAAAAATGGCAAAACGTAATGACGAAACCGATTTCTCGTGTACGAGTCTTTCTCATTACTCGGATCAATCCGAGGGGTAAGCCCATGTAGCTTACAGTAGCGATTGATTTCTTCTTTCGTTACGGCTAGGAACGGCCTAATAATAAATCCATCCGCATATGGCCGCTTGGGCTGCATCCCTGCGTATCCATTCATCGTACTGCCTCGGACCATTCGCATTAACATCGTTTCAATCTGATCATCTCCGTGATGTCCTAATGCAAGAAAATTTGCTTTGTGCTTCTTCATAACATGAGTAAAAAATGTATAGCGGCATTCCCTGGCTGCTACTTGAGAAGATAACTTTCTTTCCTTCTGATAGGCAGTAACATCAATCTGCTTCGCCTCACATTTAATATTCAATTGTTTGCAGTAGTTCTGCACATATTCCATATCTTGCTGTGACTCTTCGCCCCGGAACATATGATCAACATGAGCAGCAATAATCGTGAGAGATTTTTGCTCTTTCAGACTCCATAAGAAATGCAGCAGTGCTAAAGAATCAGGACCACCAGAAATACCTACAACCACTGTAGAGCCTGCGGATAATAACTGATGTTTTGTCATAAAATTGTTCACTTGCTTTTCCATAAGAATGACTCATCCTTATAATGTACACGCAATAATGTATCATTAATTTACTTTATACGAATGACTATAAGGAAAGTTTCACAATTTCTCCAAACTTTATAGCACTTGAATAAATAGATACAAAATATAAATCAACATTACAGACGTACAAAGTAGTAGCGTCTCTAACACGTGAGAACGCTTCTTCTTTACTTTAACACGAGGGGCAGACGGTTGACGAACGTTTTGAGGCTTTGTTCCTTTACTTTTTGCCCCTCTTCTTTTTTCGACCGATAACACCTCTGTTTTCATTTCTTTAGCTGACTTATACTTTCCCGTAACCGCTTGATACAAAACGTCCCCGAAAGGTTCCAACTGCTTTGTTGTTAATATAAATTGTTTTAATTGTTCAGCCGGTTTGTCCGTTTTATTAATTCGCTTGCCATAAGCTGCGTGAATCAAAACCATAGATACAGCAAACAAATCATAGGTTGGTTCTGCTTTTCGGGAGCCAAGCCCCCAGTGCGCTCGATCATAAAAGTCGGTGAATTCTTTTATTGACCGCCCTTGCAGAGTTGTTCCTCCTACGTCAATCCATCGAACTTTTACGGGGTTAGATGTTACGACCAGGTTTTCTGGTTTTAAATCACCAAATACCCATCCTTCTTCATGAAGGTTTTCTAAGTCTGTTAAGAGCTGACTTGCAAATACTTGCAGCCATTCTGTCCCTCTTGTTGAGATAAAGGAAAGGAGAGGCTGCCCTTTCACATACTCCATTACATAAAAAGAAAGAGCATGAGAACCGTAGCTCCAATCATCTACATCAAGTAAGCGTGGTCCTAGCACTTTGTCTTTGACTTGAGAGAGCTTTTTTAACACATTCACTTCTGCTGTAACGGACATGTTGGAAAAGCTTATTTTTAACGCTGCTAGCGTTCCGTTTACTAATTGAACTAAATAGACAACTCCAGTTGCCCCCACGCCTAATTTCTCAAGAATTTTATAATGGACGTGATGCCATTTTCCTTGAATTTCTGTTCCCGGAGATAGGTTACATACCTGATTCTTCAATGTATTGTTCATTATTTTTTAACAACCCTCTCAATGAGCGCTTTTTGGTGAAATAATGAGTAGCCTCTTTGATAGCCGGTCCAGTAGGCGTAATACCTCCTGCTGTTAGTTTCGGAAAAATCGTTGAAAGCGACTCTAACCTTGGATTCCAGTCCATTAGCTTCTCTACGTCTTTCTTTTTCCCAGGAAATAAAAAGATTGAAAATTGATTATGCCCCATGCGAGCATTCAAGCTTAACGATAAATCTAACAGCGACTCCTTTACAGTAGGAAGCTTATTTTTCATACTTCCGCTCATGTCAACTAAAATAAGAATCTCTAAGTCAACCGTTTCCCCAAGTTCATCAACAACTTCCATGATTTCTCCTCGCTTCTCAGGAGATAACTCTTCTAATCTTGAATTAGAGGAACCTAGAATTTGCTGAAGTTCTTTATTTACAACACCTTGAAGTGTTTGCGTCATTGCCTGCCTTGTAACCATTTGAACAGTTTGAGATAGCTGTTTTACGTAAACAATTTGACTCACGCCACCGCCTGACATGGCAATGCCTTCTATTTCATTCGTACTTTGCTCATCAATTGTGTCCTCTTCCATCACACCAATAACGTTTACACTAATCCCTTGTTCTTTAGCTAGTGCTGCCATTGCTACCGGATCTTCACCTGTATTCGAACCACCGTCCGTAATGACCAACATCTGTTTCAATGTACCTTTTTTCATAAAAAAAATCCCCTCCTCATTATCAGTATTAACATGATAGACGAGGAGGAGATAAAATATACTTCTATCTAACTATTGTGCTTTTTTACGATAAGCGTAAGAAGGAATCGATGACCATTTCGGGGTATTGTGCTGAAGCTTTGCCACAACTACCGTCATATCATCTTCAATTAAACCTGATTTTGTTCGAATAACTTCTTCCATAATTAAGTCTGCAATTTCTTGTGGATCGTTTGTTTGAAGCTCGCCAATTTTTCGCTTCATCCACATTTCGTAGTTCTCAACGTGTTTTGGTCCTTCAAATACGCCATCACTCATCATAATTAATAAGTCTTCGGCCTTCATTTGTTCATTCACAACATCGACTTCAAATTCTTCAATAATGCCCATTGGCAAATTGCTTGCCTGTATTTTAATCACCTTATCTCCACGTTTGATGAAGCTTGGCGTAGAACCGATTTTCAAGAAGTTTACATTGGCATCTTGTAAGTCGATCATCGCTAAATCTAACGTAGAAAAGATCTCATCGTTTGTACGCAGCGATAAAATAGAGTTAATCGATTTAATTGCAATTGTCTCTTCTATTCCTGTTTGTAAAATTTGTTTTAACAGCTGAAGCGTTTCGCTGCTTTCATAGTGGGCACGCTCTCCATTCCCCATACCATCGCTAATAGCTAGTGCATACTTACCAGCGTTTAGCTCAATCATGGAGTAGCTGTCACCGGATACAAACCCTCCGCCTTTAGCAGCATGTGCTACGCCTGTATCAACAACGTACGCTTTTGTACAGCCAAACGAAACGTGGCAATAGCCTTGAGGATATTTAGCACATTCTTCGTTCTTTACTACAATACTTTCACCTAAAATATCTGTAAGCATTGGCGCAATAATCTTCTCGCATTCTCCTCTTCCGTGACAATATGGCACCCACATTTCAATATCTACATTTCCAGGTTCTAAGCTATAAATTTCAATTTGATTGATTTCCATCCCAAAGTTACGAAGAGCTTCTAAAATCTGTTCTTCTTGTACATTTAAATTTTCGCGCTCTCGCTTAATTTCTTTTGCAAAATTTCCCATGACTTCAGAAACACCGTGAAGCTGTTCTGCTACAATCCTTCTACTTTCTTGAATTTGGGCTTTTAAGTGCTGATTCGCTTTAAAATACGTAAGTTCATGCTCAATCACATCGATGACTTTTTTCGATTTCACACAATGTTTGTCCATTTCTCGAATTAGTCTTGGATTTTGTTCAAGAGTGCCATTATCAACTTCAAGCATAATTTCCTTCATATATTCATAGGTTGTATCAAACTGCTGTGCCCAACATTGTTCTTTTTTAAAACAAAATTGGCATGTCCTTTCGGTAACGCTGCTTAAGAAATAATCAACTTCTTTATCGGCGCTTGGCTTTTCATCATAAAACCCATTTTGCGTAAAGCTTTTGGAAAGTGCTTGAAAAACATTTGAGAACTGTTCTACGCGATTCGCTGTTACATCTCGGATCTTACGCACGTACTGCTGTTGTTCAAGCATGTTTTCAGATGTCCCTGGTACTAGTTTACTCAAGTTTTTCAAAACAAAAGATGGGGTTAATAAAAATAGGACAACAGCCGTCAGTGATTCATACAAATTAGTCGTCAATCCTTGATCAGCCTGAGCATATAGGCCGATTAGCAATGAACCAACAACCAGCCCAAGAGCTGCCCCTAGCTTTTTACCGTCTTTTAAAAGTCCTCCAAGTAAGCCGGAAAAGGCGAGTAAACTCATTTCGTACAAACTAGAAACATTCGCGAAGCTTAAAATTAAACCGGTTACGACCCCTACCGTAGCTCCTATCGTGGGGCCAGATACAAAAGCAAAAACTAATACTAAGTAACGAGATAATATATGTTCAGCCGAAAGCCCGTAAATCATCCACCCTATTGTCCCCGTCATAACAGATGCCAACAAAATAATTAGAGAAATCACTTCTTCTGTTTTTAATGATTGTTTTCGCTTTCGGTATGAAATTAAAGGCACGCTTTGTAAGAAAATCATAGTTAAGATAAAGCTCAACCCTGCTTCTACTGCCACAAATGTAAAATCATACATGGTGAATTCCTTGGTAAACACATAAAAAATAGTTAGTTTTGTAAGTAACATCGCGCTAAATACAGTGAACGGCAGCTTTTTTAACGGATCCATTGTCAGTATGCCGCTAAATCGATGAATTAGTAAGAAAACAAATAGTGTAGCAAATACGGTACCTCCATTTTGAATGGAAACACTAAATGCCCCTGCCAATACGGCTAAACTTGCCAATGGTGCTTTTTCTTTCTTTATAGCCATTACAGCTGCAAAGAATGGCAAAGCAAATGGCATGATTTTCATTAAAATTAACGCTCGTCCTAATAAAAAACCTACGACTAGCAGCAACAATCCCCATTGAAATAACACCTTTTCCGTTTTCATACCCGCCTTTGTAAACACACGGGACATTTCTAATCTAGTTCGGTTAAATACCGCCTCTGTTGTTGGACTTGCAAAATCTCTTTCCGTCTTTTGCATTCTCCCACCACCCGCTAATTATACTTATTCATTATTATATCGCGACGAAAGGTGAAATTTTGTCAAACGGACTAGCAAAATACCTATAATCGTTCGACTATTTTCTAGTATTATATTGAAAACTATACAAAAAGATGTACAATCTTACATGGCAATTTAAAAAATATCAGAGATACTGTTTGCCTCAGAGAAAGCCTATGATCATCATTCTTTTTTAAAAGCAAATAATAGTCTATAAAAATAACAAAAAAGTTATTGACAATAACCCTTCTTTTTTATATCATTATAAATGTCTTTTAGAGAACGTATAATGGCGGTGTAGCTCAGCTGGCTAGAGCGTACGGTTCATACCCGTGAGGTCGGGGGTTCGATCCCCTCCGCCGCTACTCGAATAAAGGCCCGTTGGTCAAGCGGTTAAGACACCGCCCTTTCACGGCGGTAACACGGGTTCGAATCCCGTACGGGTCATCAAAAAGCATGTACAACAGTACATGCTTTTTTTCTACTCTTTTTTACATATAAAAAAAGCACCTTTTAGATAAAAGGCACTTTCCAAAAACTCGCTATCTATTTGATATAAGCAGCAAGTTAACCGCGTTTTGCACCGCGTCCACCGCGTTTTGATTCGGTATGGCGTTTTAGGGAAGATAAACGTTCTTCACTGTCTTTTAAGAAACGATTCATTTTTTGTTCGAATGTTTCTTTTGTACGGAAATCATTACCGCCACCACGATTGTTATTACGTTGTGGGCGTGAATCACGTGGACGGTCTGAGCGTGGCGCTCTTGCAGGACGCTCTGGTCTTTCTGGACGTTCTGGTTTGTCTACCGCTTTCTTAATTGAAAGACCAATTTTACCATCTTTCTCAACGTTAATTACTTTGACTTCAACTTCGTCGCCCACTTTTAAATGGTCGTTAATGTCCTTTACGTAATTATCAGCTACTTCACTGATATGAACCAAGCCTGTTGAACCTCCTGGTAACTCAACAAAAGCTCCAAAGTTCGTAATACCTGTTACCTTTCCCTGTAACTTGCTGCCTACTTCGATTGACATAAAAAAAATGCTCCTCCTTAAATGATAAAAGAAATCAATTTATTATATTATACAAAAAGCAAAAATACACTGTCAACGAACCATACGTTTAGTCTTTTTTTACATTAAAGATAATTTCCCCGTCTTCTGATAAAAAATAATCTCTGCGGGCAATCTTTTTAATATAATCATCGTCATTTAACTTGACGATTTCACCTTTTAACTGTTTTTGCTTGCTTTGTAATTTTGTCAGCTGCTGTTCTAATTTCACCTTCTCAGCTTTTTTGTTCTCAATAGCTGAGGTTTGCGTAATTAAAGCTGATACCATCAATCCACCAATGATTAAGGCCAACACTCCGAAAACAGTCAAACGCCTAATTAAACCGATACGCTTTCGATCTGTATTTTGTTTAATTTGCTCTTGTTTATGGCTATAATCAGTATTTAACTTCGCGACCTTTTTTTTTCGTACCGCACTCATTGAATTAGTCGTCCCCCTTGTTTTTTAAAGTGTTCACCCATGCAACAATTCTCATTATCATATTCTTTGCACGATTGTAAATTCCTTCTATATACCGAAAACCCATATGTAAAAATCGTTTTACAGGTTTAGGCATCATTCTCCAAAATACGAAAAGAAGCCACCTGGTCGGTACGTAAATAAGCTTTAGACAGAATACGAGCAGCTTATGAACAGCTCGGTAGATCCCTAAAGCGACTACAACTAAAATATGAATAAAGAAGCGGATAGGCTTGACCAAAAAAATATTACTAAGCGTTAGAACACCTCGATATAAACTTAATACGCTCGAGACAGTAAATGTTAATACTTTTAAATACAGTGATTGAAATAAGCTTTGATACGCGGCAAAGCCGCAAAACAAAGCAAGAAACGCATACAAACGCAGTTCTCCTTCATTCACTAAAAACAACACATAAAAAATGAGAAGAGCTTGCACCATCCAAAACAACACGTCATTCACAAATACAAACCATGGGCGTGATTTAGAGCGATTAACAAAGTAACGATAAGTATCGAGAGAAGCACCTAAACCGCTTCCCATCGATACCATCGCAAGCATTGTATAGAGCTGAATGTTTAAACTCATCGAAACAACTTACTAAAGAATCCTTTAGCCTTCTCCGATTGGTTCTCATCTAAGTAAACTATATCAAAGATTTTTCCTTTTATCGATACAATTCCTTGATCAACGTCTAAATTTTTCATTTGCAGGTTTTGCCCTCTAACTGACAAGAAACCCATCACTGTTTCAAGTAAAAATTCCTCATTGTCAAAGCTCTCTACCTGCTTCACACCCGTGATATCTAAGAGACGCCGACCCTTCATCACTAAATCATGATTTGGAGTATGGTCTTTGTTTGAATTGCTTGTTTCGTAAAATTGGCTCATATCTTCATCCCCACCTCATTCATTAAGAGCATTCGCTCTTGTTATCTGTTGTTTAAAACATATGAATGAGAAAGGTGATTTAGAACAAGCCTTCATCAGTTATACTTCAGATGAAATACGCTCTTCTTTGACAATTGAGTATAAATTAGCTGCTTCTTCTTTTTTAGCTGCTTCTTGAAGAGCCTCTATTTTAACGGTAATTTTCTTCGTGCCAAATGTGATCGCTAACTCATCTCCTACTTTCACATTTGTGCTTGCTTTTGCAACAATACCATTAATGGTAATACGGCCCTTGTCTGATACTTCTTTTGCTAATGTACGGCGCTTAATTAAACGTGATACTTTTAAAAATTTATCTAACCTCATAATTCCCTCACCTTTCTGTTTTACAAACCTGTTTTTTTGGCGTCTTCCCAAAATTCATCTAACTCTTCTAACGAAAAAGATTCAAATGGTTTTTCAGAAGCTCTCACTTTTTCTTCAATATATTGAAATCGATTTAAAAATTTTGTATTCGTTTTAGCTAATGCGGCTTCAGAGTCAATTTTATAAAACCTTGCAATATTCACTAAAGCAAATAAAATATCTCCAAATTCATCGCTCATTTTTTCTTTATCAGCATGCTGTACTTCCTCTTGGAATTCAGCAAGTTCTTCCTGTACTTTTTCCCACATAGGTTCAACTTCTGACCAATCGAAACCAACTTTTGCAGCTTGTTTTTGGTATCCATGCGCTTTCATTAAAGAAGGCATAGCCCCAGGTACAGAAGCTAACAGAGAAGAAGGTTCCTCTCCTTTTTCTTCTTTTTTGATTTCATCCCAATTTTTTAAGACCTCATCTGCATCATTCACGCTCACTTCCCCAAATACATGTGGATGGCGTCTTACCATTTTCTCTGAAACACTGCGAATGACATCATCAATTGAAAACATTCCTTCATCTTCACCGATTTGGGCATGAAGCAATACTTGCAGCAATACATCACCGAGCTCTTCAATCATATTATCGTCATCTTGACGGTCAATTGCATCTAATAACTCATATGACTCTTCTAGCAAATAGCGCTTGAGCGATTCATGCGTTTGTTTTTGATCCCAAGGACATCCGTTTGGCCCTCTGAGCGTGGCAATAATCCTTCTGAACGAGTCAAATTGATGATATAAAATTGTTTCGTCTGCTACGGGAGGCACATAAATAGTCGTTAAGTTATTGAGCGACATTTCTCTATCTAATTCATACAGCTTGACCGGCTGGATTTTTTCTTCACTGCTTCCTGCTGCTGTTACAATATAAACGAGGTAATCATCAGGAACGTGTTCCATCAGCGTTAGCTTTACCTCTGAAGCAACGAACTGATCGTACACTTGAGCAATTAGAACATGACCGGTTAACTCTATTTCGCTTCGCTTTAAATCTGTTCCGTCTAGCAGCTGAAATCCTTCGATAGGATCGATCTTTAGCGCACCAAAAATTGGGTCTAAGAAGCTTTGTCCTCCTTTAATTTCAACAGGAATGCCTCGTTCTTTTCCTTTTTGTAAAAGTAATTGAACCGTACGTTCTGCCACTAAAGGGTGCCCAGGAACGGCATACACCACTTCTTCTATTGAAGCTTTATCGATTAAATCATTTGATATATGTTCATATACCTCTTCAAATGCATCATAAGATTCGTATACGTCATCATAGGATACATACGTCAAGCCTTCACTTTCTAATTCTTTGATTACAGGATGTTCTTTTGTGCGCATATAAATATGCTTTTCCTGCTGTAGCAAGCGATAAATGCCTACAGGTAGCTGTTCTAAATCGCCTGCTCCTAAACCAATAACTGTTACTTTACCTGTCATTGCTTCACCTTCTTATTTATTTTTTAATACGTATTTAGCTAAAACACTTCCCATTGGAAGTAAACGTAATTCCTCTTCGGTAAAAATGTGTTGTTTCATAATGATAAACAAATAAAACAAACCGCCTATTAAAACACCAGCTCCTGTTTCAACCACTTGTTTGCTTGTATCTAAACCATTAGACCATACAAAGTGATGTAAACAAAATAAATAGCTTTGCAAAAGAACGACCATTGCTATGCCCGTTATAAAAATACCTCCACTCACCTTTTTCGGAACAAGAGGTACAGCTAACTTTTTATACAGACTAAATAGATTGATTGCTGCAACGATAGCGAATCCAGCTGAGGAAGCAATGGCTGCTCCTATGGTTTGAAAATCTGGTATTAGCCAAAGATTCAATATCAGTTTGACTGCCATGCCAGCGATGACGGCTATTACAGGCGCGAAAACAGCTCCCATCCCCTGCAGCACAGCTCCAGCAGTTGCTGCTACTGTTGTAAATATAACTAACAAGCTCAAAATTTGTAAAACGTCCGTTCCGTGGGAGTCACCGTATAAAAGCATATTAATGGGTTTCATCAGCGCAATCAAGCCAAAAGCTGCTCCAACTCCGACTACAAGCGATAGACGGAGAGACAGCTGAACTTTTTCAACCACAAATGACAAGTTCTTTTTCGCAATGGCTGAAGAAATAACAGGTACAAGCGAAAGCGAAAAAGCTGTACCTACTACTGTACCTAATTGAATCAACGGAAGACCGCGGTCGTAAATACCTTTTAAAATTTGTGCTGCTTCTTCAGCTATGCCGTGCGCCGTTAGACTAGAATATAAAGTAAAGGAGTCAATAAGCTGGATAAACAGCAGACCCATACCGCTAATACAAATTAATAAACCTTGAATAACCAGGACTTTTACTATTTTTTTGACGTCTGCTTTCTTTATGCGTTGAAACATTCCCTTAGAATTTGTCTTTGTTCTAAAAACAAATAAAAACAAAACAATAAGAGATGTTAGACCGCCTGTTATGGAGCCAAAAATTGCTCCCGCCCCCGTAGTATAAGGACCATATCCATGGTGCACAAAGAAAATAGATAGATACAAAATAGTCCCTACTCGCACAACTTGTTCTGCGATTTGAGACAGCGCTGTAGGAAACATATTATATAATCCTTGATAATAACCACGAATAACAGCAATAAACGGAATAAGTAAAAAGGAAAATGAAATAATTTCAATGAGAATCGTTAACTCCCGATCTCCCATCCACTCGGCGATTGTTTCTGCAAAGATATATTCGAGCGCAAATATCGTGCAGCCTACTACAAACAAAAAAGCAAATGAAACTTGAAGTATTCCCCGTATTTCCTTTCTCCGGTTTGTTGCCCCATAATCAGCTACTAACTTTGAAATAATTACAGGGAAACCATATGTACCTAGCTGTAGCGCAATTCCATATAGCGGATAAACTTGCTGATAGATATAAAACCCTATATCTCCCGCAATATGGTGATATGGAATACGATAAGTGGCACTTAAGATTTTCGTAAATAAACCTGCGAGCGTTAAAATAATGGCGCCGTTAAAAATAGAATAGAGCTTTGATTGTTTCTGCATTCCTACACCTTTCACCTGCAGCTTGTAATGATGTGAACAACTCTTTTTATTAGCCGCTAACCGCAATAGAATAGAGCTTTGTTCTTATAAAACATCCTGCACTTTCCAATAAATAAAATACCGTACCATTATATCATGTTCTCTTTATTTCTAAGGTAAGACAGCATGAAAAAAGGCAGCAGAAACTGCTACCTTTTCAGTAGATAATGTAAAATAAAGATAATTACGCTTACTGCTCCATTTGACGAGATAAGAAGCTAGCTGCTGTTTCGGCGGCTTTATGCTCTACTTCACCAAGGGACTTATCTTTTGAGAAAATGACAACAGCTCCAATCGGATCTCCATTTGCAATAATCGGACCGATTGTATAAGAAGAAATATTTTCTTCGTATCCATCGACAAATTCAAGGTTTTTCCCATCGGTTACTAAAGAAGAACTGCGGCTTTCCATAACAGATTCCACTAACGAACTAATGTTTTTATTTAAGTATTCTTTTTTAGAACTTCCTGCTACCGCAATAAATACATCGCGATCACAAATAAGTACAGGATGACCTAAGCTATCGTATAGCGCTTCGCCATACTCTTTTGCAAAGTCTCCTAATTCACTAATTGGCGAATATTTCTTTAAAATAACTTCTCCATCGCGATCGACGAAAATCTCTAGCGGATCTCCCTCTCGGATGCGAAGCGTTCTTCTAATTTCTTTTGGAATCACAACGCGACCCAAATCATCAATACGACGAACAATACCTGTTGCTTTCATTCATTGAAGCCTCTCTTTCATATGATGATTAAAATAGTTGGTGAATATCACTGATGGCTATATGATAAAAGGTTCACCTTTGTTGAGGTTAGTATTCTTCACTCTACAACTTCTATTCACCAACCATCTCTTTTTTTGTTAAAAAGTGTGCTTTTATTAAAAAAATGTCCAAAAAACCGCCAAAACATGGGGATCTGGATATTTTTATTTGACTATACAAGAGAGGCTGAGACATAACTAAACCTATCTCGCCTAAAGACGAACAACTAGGAGACATGAGGTAAACCGCTTGAGACACCGCTGCTGATTTCTGTGCAAGACTTCGCTTTCCGCTTTTCCCGCGGGAGTCTTTGTCTTGTCCTTCAATCACCATCTAAAAGCAGCCACATACATGAAACCTGTATTCACCATATCAATAAAAAAATCCGAACGGGTTGGATTCTTTATCAAGAACCTCAATTCATCGTTCGGATTTTCCTTTAACTAAAATACTTTTGTCTTGCCTGTTTTAATTCGTAACTTGTTCTTTTTTAACAGTGGCTACTCCTTTTACTAACTGATACACAATATTGAGCCATTCTTTTTGAGCAAGTCCTTTTACATTAACCACTAATTTTACTTTCTTGCCTTCCATACCTAAGCTGACCATTCTGCCGAATTGATCACCTAGCATGAATAATTTTTGGCCGTCTACCGTTGAGCTCGCTTCTTCAGACAACAGAATAGAAATTTCTTGTTTTGACTGAAGAATAGATTCTACTAAGTTCTGCGTTGCATATACTTTTGTTTCAGCTACTTTAAACAAATACTCAACCTCAGCCGGATACTCTCCAAAACGATCAATCATTTCATCCTGCAATTCTTGAATATCTTCTAGTGCTTCAATTCCTCTAAAGCGCTTATACATCTCAATTTTCAAGCGGCCGTCTGTAATGTACTGATCAGGAATATATGCGTCTAAGTCCAGATTCATTTCCACATTAAATTTCACACTTTCTCCGTCAGACCCGCGTCTTTCCTCTATCGCTTCTTTAAGCATTTGCGAGTAGAGATCGAAACCGACAGAATCGATAAATCCATGCTGCTGAGCACCCAGTAAGTTTCCGGCACCACGTATTGAAAGATCACGCATAGCAATTTTAAAACCAGAACCTAATTCGGTGAATTCTTTAATAGCTTGCAGACGCTTTTCAGCTACTTCTGTCAGTACTTTGTCTTTGTGATACGTAAAGTACGCATATGCCACGCGATTTGAACGACCTACACGCCCTCTTAATTGATACAGTTGTGATAATCCCATCTTATCAGCATTATTGACAATAAGCGTATTTACATTGGGAATATCTACTCCCGTTTCGATAATGGTTGTACTCACAATCACGTCATATTCGCCTTCTAAAAAGCTTAAGATAACCGCTTCGAGTTCGGTTTCATTCATTTTTCCGTGGGCATACGTTACCCTAGCATCAGGCACGAGCATCGAAATTTCTTCTGCTTTTCGTTCAATATCTTCTACGCGATTATATAAAAAGTAAACTTGGCCATCACGCGCTAACTCACGCTCAATCGCTTCACGAACTAAAACCGGATTATACTCCACTACATATGTTTGAACCGGAAAACGATTTTCAGGCGGCGTTTCAATAACAGACAAATCCCTTACGCCCAACATAGACATATGTAATGTTCGTGGAATAGGTGTTGCTGTAAGTGTAAGGACATCAACGTTTGCTTTCATTTGCTTGATTTTTTCCTTGTGCGTTACACCAAAACGCTGCTCTTCATCGATAACTAACAATCCTAAATCTTTATAAATCACGTCTTTAGATAGTAAACGATGTGTACCAATCACCACATCTACGGTCCCGTTTTTTAGCCCTTTAATTGTTTCTTGCTGCTGTTTACGACTGCGAAAGCGGCTCAATAGCCCAATGTTGATTGGATAGTCTTGAAAACGCTCACGGATGGTTTCATAGTGCTGCTGAGCTAAAATAGTGGTTGGCACTAAAATAGCCACTTGTTTTCCATCTGTCACAGCTTTAAATGCAGCACGAATGGCTACTTCTGTTTTTCCATATCCAACGTCTCCACAAAGCAAACGATCCATTGGTCTTTCATGTTCCATATCCTTTTTAATTTCTTGTACAGAACGAAGCTGATCTTCGGTTTCTTGATAAGGGAAAGCTGTTTCAAATTCTCTTTGTAAATCGCCATCCGGGGAAAATGCATAACCTTTACTTGCTTCACGCTCTGCATACAGTTTAATTAAATCATCAGCGATATCTTGAACAGAAGACTCAACTTTTCGTTTCACTTTCTTCCAGTCATTTCCGCCAAGTTTATATACTTTTGGCTCTTTCCCTTCAGAGCCTACATATTTTTGTACTTGATCAATCTGTTCAACAGGAACGTACAGCTTGTCAGAGCCTTCATATTTGATATGGATATAATCTTTATGATTACCGTTAATCTCTAACGTTTCCATTCCTAAATAACGGCCAATACCGTGGTTCACGTGAACGACATAGTCACCTACGTTTAACTCTGAATAGCTTTTAATACGTTCTGCATTGGAAAGCTTTTGACGACGCTTTGATTTCTTTACCCGTTTTTTAAACAATTCTTCCTCGGTTAAAACAGCTAATTTTTGCATCGGCAGTTCAAAGCCCATTTGTAAATCGCCTTCAATAATTTGAACAAGACCTGGCACAAGCTGACCATTTCCATCTAAAATAGATGAATCAATATCATAATCTGCTAGTACACCTTCAAGTTTTTTCACGCGCTCTTTATCTGCTCCTAAGAGGACTACCGTATAATTAGCATTTTTCCAACGTTCAATTTCACTTTTTAATAAGTTCATTTGGCCGTAAAACTGCTGCATCTGCTTACATGAAATATTAATAATATTTTGCGGACTCGTATACGATACGTGCTTCAAAAATAACGATAAGTATAAAAACTGATGTTTTGCTCGCTGAATAAGAGATGGGAGCTTATGAGATAATTGAACATCTCGAACAATTTGCCCCTGTCCTAATAATTCGGTTATCCATTCAGCTTCCTCTGTTTCAAGCTGATCAGACGTTTCTTGAATTCGAGTGGTTTCATCAAAGATGACAAGGCCGCCTTCTGGTAAATAATCTAGTAAACTAGCAGGCGATTCGTAGAAGAATGATAAATACTTGAACATATTTTCAAGAAGCTGACCTTGACGCAGCTGTTCGATTTCACCTTTAATATTTTCTGTTAAGGTAGCTTTTAGCGCTGCGTTTTTTACTTGTTGCAGCGTCGAAGCCAGCTGTGCTTCTAGTTCTTCAATTCCTTGGGCCACTTCATTTTGGTTCACAATGATTTCCGTAGCAGGACCGATTGAAATTTCTTTTAACTGCTCTTGAGAGCGTTGATCCTCGATTGTAAAAGTACGAATGGAATCAATCTCCGTATCAAATAGTTCAATTCGGACAGGTAGCTCTTCTGTTAACGGATAAATGTCAATGATTCCTCCGCGCACACTAAACTCACCCGGAGCTGAAACCATAGATGCCCGCTCATAGCCCAACTCAACTAACCTTTTTAAATAATGATCAACGTCGATGTCAATTCCCATTTGAAACGGCAGCTGTGTTTGCTCCCATCTTGCTTTAGGAGGCAGCAGCTTTCGAATTCCTGCAAGCGGTGTTACAACTACTCCACCTGTATGTTGACTCCAATAATTGAGTACTTCAATTCGCTGAGCCTTTAATTCTGGACTTGCAATCCCCACTTCTGTAGCAACTAAATCGTTAACAGGGTATAAGAAAACGTCTTTTTCCGGTAAAAGATGCAAAAGGTCTTCATACACTTTTTGAGCTTGATATAAATTATGAGTCACTACTAATAAAGGGTATTTTTTATCCTCATTTAAGAGTGCCATTAATACAGATCGAGCTGAACCGGAAATTCCCGTTACTAACTGTTCTTTCAAACCTTCTTCTAAGCTGCTGACAACAGCTCCAATTTCTTTATTTTCTTCAAATTGCTGTCTAATCCCTCGCAAAGGAATTCCCTCCTCCCATAATATGTCTAAACTAAACAGAAAAACGCTTTGGTTTGAGACCAAAGCTTTTTATTGTATAAATGTTTCGTACTGATGATAGTCTGGATTTCGTTCTAGCGCTTCTTGACAGTCTTCACAAATAATTTTAACCACGATATCTCCACTATTATGGTAGTGAATAAAGTCTTTTCGTTCATCTGCGGTTAGGTGATTAAAACCGAGTGCTTCTGTATTGTGAGCTGTCTTTTCTATCATACCGACTTTTGCGCCACAATGTCTACAGAAATAATGAATAGACATACAAATCCTCCCAAATCTTTTAGTGTTAGTATGGACGAT
Organism: Priestia sp. JV24; assembly: GCF_025910025.1. NCBI lineage: Bacteria > Bacillati > Bacillota > Bacilli > Caryophanales > Bacillaceae > Priestia > Priestia sp. JV24. Next base: position 21,170 of record NZ_JAPCIN010000002.1, on the reverse strand, counting down.
TGAGAGAAATTTTATTCTACTTAATTATAGCGATTCATTACTTCTAAGAACGGTTTACCTAAAAAATCTTCACTCGCGTGTATAGACGTTTTCATCGCTTCTTCCATATGAACCATTTCATCTTCTGTAAAGCGCCCTAGTACGTAATCAACTACTTTCATACCGTTTTTCGGACGATCGATTCCAATACGAATTCGGTTAAACTCTTGGGTTTTTAAATGCTGAATAATTGATTTTATTCCGTTATGGCCGCCCGGACTTCCTTTTGTACGCAATCTTACTTTTCCGCACGGTAAATCTAAGTCATCGTAAATAACAAGCAAGTCTTCGACGTCTATATCAAAATAGTCCATTAACGGGCGAATACTTTCTCCTGATAAATTCATATATGTTAGAGGCTTTAATAATATGACTTTTTCTCCTTTTATTATACCTGTTCCATATATTCCGCTAAACTTTGTTTTATCTAGTGAAATCATAAACTGTTCAGCAATTTTATCAATTGCCATAAATCCTATGTTATGACGGGTACGGTCATATTCTTTTCCAGGATTCCCTAAACCAACGATTAATTTCAAAATAGATACTCCTTTCCACTCTATGTAAGTTGTACATAATAGGTAAATGTCTTTAATGTTTTACATTACTATATAGTATCACTTTTATTATAATCAATTCACATAAAAAGACGTAACCTTTTGGTTACGTCTTTTTATATTATTCTTCGTTATTTTTTTCTTTTGTTGCTTCAACATCGCCTTCAGCATCCTGAACTTCGCCGCTGTCCGGCTCTTCTTCCTGTTGAGGAGGTAGCACAGAAGCAACTGTATCTTCTGCATTATGCGTAATTTCCAGCTTTTTACCTACCTTAATATCCGCTACTGTGATTGTATCATTAATTCCTAACTCTGATACATCTACATCAATAGACGATGGGATATCCTGCGGCAAGCCTTTTAATGAAATTTCATATAAAGACTGCTGTAATACGCCGCCTTCTTTTGTTCCTTTTGCTTCTCCTACTAGAGATAAAGAAACTTCAGTATCAATTTCTTTCTTCATGTCGATCACTTGGAAATCGGCGTGGACAATTTCGTTTTTTAATGGATCAGTTTGAATATCATGTAACATTACGGAATATTTTTGCTTATCCACTTGTAACGTTAACACTCCATTGCGTCCTGCTTCACGAATAGTCTTAATAAAATCAGCACTGTTTAAGTAAATAGGTGTGGATTCTGTTTTATTTCCGTAAACAACCGCTGGGAAGTTTCCTTCGTCGCGAATCTTTCTATTTGTAGAATTTTTGAAATCCGTTCTTTTATTTGCTTGAATTGAAATACTCATTTTATTCACCTTCCAGTATGTTTTCTACTTAAAATGTACCCTTTTTAGAAGGTTGCTAAACATGAAACCCAGTTTGAACAGTAATATATCTTTGTGCATTCCATCCAAAGCGCTTTAAAATCAAGGGTTGGCACATTTAAATTTTTTTCAAAAAAACCTCTTTCCAAATGGAAAGAGGTTCTGTTTATCAATCAAATAATGTACTAACTGATTGCTCTTCGTGAACACGAATAATCGCTTCACCGATTAACGGAGCTACTGAAAGTTCTGTTACTTTATCAATTTTCTTATCTTCTGTTAAAGCAATAGAGTTTGTTACAGCTAACTCTTTGATTGTAGAGTTTTGAATACGCTCAATCGCAGGGCCTGAAAGTACTGGGTGTGTACAACAAGCATATACTTCTTTTGCACCTGCTTCAATTAATGCACTTGCACCAATTGTAATTGTACCAGCTGTATCAATCATGTCATCAATCAAGATTGCTGTTTTTCCTTCCACTTGTCCAACAATGTTCATAACTTCTGCTACGTTTGGACGTGGGCGACGTTTGTCAATGATAGCGATCGGCGCTTTTAGACGTTCCGCTAAACGGCGAGCACGCGTTACGCCACCGTGGTCCGGAGATACAACAACAACGTCATCAAGGTTTTTACTCTTGAAGTATTCACCTAAAATTGGAACACCTACTAAATGGTCAATTGGAATATCGAAGAAACCTTGAATTTGAGGAGCATGTAAATCTAATGTGATAATACGAGTAGCTCCCGCTTTTTCAATGATATTTGCTGCTAATTTGGCAGTGATTGGTTCACGTGCACGAGCTTTACGATCCTGACGAGCATAGCCATAGTAAGGCATAACGATGTTAATTGTTTTAGCTGATGCACGTTTTAATGCATCAATCATAATTAATAATTCCATTAAGTGTTCGTTAACTGGAGCACTTGTTGATTGAATGATAAATACATCACAACCACGGATACTTTCTTCAATGTTAATTTGAATTTCACCGTCACTGAAACGATCAACCGAACATTTACCTAATTCCACACCAATTACTTTTGCGATCTCTTCAGCTAAAGCCTTGTTTGAATTTAGCGTAAATAACTTTAAATTTTCATCAGCATATACATTTGACATTTTATTGTGAAACCTCCGTCAGGATTTTTTATTAATATCAAGCTTTTCAGCATAGTTTTCTTTATTTACTTGTTTCGCACGAGCAATTGATAATGCTTTTCCTGGCACATCATCCGTTACGGTTGAACCAGCTGCAACATAGGCGCCTTCACCAATTGTTACAGGTGCAATTAAGTTTGAGTTACATCCTACGAATGCCCCATCTTCAATCTTTGTTAAAAATTTATTTTTCCCATCGTAGTTAACTGTAATAGATCCGCACCCTAAGTTTACATCTTTTCCGACCTCTGCGTCTCCAATATAACTTAAATGAGAAGCTTTGCTACCTTTGCCAAAAGATGCTTTTTTAATTTCTACAAAGTTTCCTACGCGCACTTCATCTCCAATTAATGATTGAGGACGAATATGTGCAAATGGGCCAATTGTGACTTCGTGACCAATTTCACTATCGTGAGCAACAGAATGGCGAATAGAAGTATTATTACCTATTTTGCAGTCTTTAATTTCACTGTTAGGTCCTACTTCACAATTCTCTCCAATTACAACTGTTCCTTGAATAACCGTACCAGGATAAATAACCGTATCTCTGCCAATGACAGCATCTGCTGAAATGTACGTGTTAGAAGGATCCACAATCGTCACTCCATTTAACATATGCTGCTTGTTGATGCGCTTTTTCATTGTTTCTTCTGCTTGAGACAGAGCAAATCGATCATTAACGCCCAATGTTTCAGCAAAATCGGATGTTTGATATGCAGAAATAATTTGACCTTCATTTTTTAGAATTTCGATAACATCAGGTAAATAATACTCTCCCTGTACATTATCATTTGAAACTTTTGAAAGTGTCTCAAATAATTTCTCATTATCAAAACAATACGTACCAGTATTAATTTCCTGTACAAGACGCTCTTGTTCTGTGGCATCTTTATGCTCCACAATCTTTTCAACAGACCCTTGTTCATTTCGAATGATGCGTCCATATCCTGTTGGATCTTCTGCATGAGCTGTTAAAATAGTTGCCATTGCATTTGTTGCTTCATGATGCTTTAATAAAGATTCAATTGTTTCAGCTGTAATAAGCGGAGTATCTCCACATACAACAATTGTCGTACCTTTTTCATGTGCAAGTAAAGATTCTGCTTGCATTACTGCATGAGCTGTTCCTAACTGCTCTTCTTGTAAAGCAAATAAGCTTTTATCTCCAACATGTGATTTCACTTTTTCGGCACCGTGACCTACAACTGTAATTAAACTTGTTAAATCCAAACGTGATAACTGATCAATTACGTGTTGCACCATCGGTTTGCCACACACAGGGTGTAACACTTTATATAAAGATGACTTCATACGTGTACCCTGACCAGCTGCCAATATGACTGCATATCTTTTTGACATAACAGGCCTCCAATTTTACCTTTTTATCCATTAAGAATATTATATCAAAAATGACAGCATTTCAAGGAATCATTTATAAGTCATGAATTTTATTTTTTGGTAATGCTAAAGTTTTACAAAGGTGTGAAATTATATAAGTGGTAATCAAAAAGAAAAGAGCCTACTTTTCAGTAGACTCTTAATGTATCATATGTTTACGAAGCACCCGCTTCTTCGAATTCAACTTCTACCTCACCTAAACGATGATATTCTGCTAAAACAGCATCTTGAATCTTTCCGCGAGTATTTGAATTGATTGGATGTGCAATATCACGGAACTCACCATCCGGTGTACGTTTACTTGGCATGGCTACAAATAAGCCATTATTACCATCAATCACACGAATATCATGAACAACAAATTCACCATCTAATGTGATTGAAGCAATCGCTCTCATACGTCCTTCAGTGTTCACGCGGCGTAATCTTACGTCAGTTACTTCCATCTTGTTCACCACCTTTTTCTATGCGAAGCTTTACATACTTAATTCCACAGAATTTTGTGTTTTCCTGCTATTCAGAAAAATTTTTTAGAAAATTTTCGCAAAAAAAGTGAACAATTGGAAGTTACTTGCTTTTTGTTAGAAATTTGTTAATTTAATTACCCTTTAACAAGCGCAATAACTTCAATTTCAACAAGTACATCTTTAGGTAGTCTCGCAACTTCTACACATGAACGTGCCGGCTTATGGTCCCCGAAGTAGTCGCCATAGACTTCATTTAACGCTGCGAAGTCGTTCATATCTTTAATGAACACGGTTGCCTTTACAACTGTATTTAGAGAAGCTCCAGCTTCTTCAAGAACTGCTTTTAGATTTTCAAATACTTGAGTAGCTTGTACTTGAACATCTCCTTCGACCAACGTACCATCTGGACGAAGTGGAATTTGACCTGAACTGTAAAACAAGTTATTCACAACAATTCCCTGTGAATATGGACCAATAGCTTGCGGTGCATTTTTTGTTTGAACCTGTAACATATGTTCCTCTCCCTTACTTGATCAAATATATTTTAAGTAATTGCCTTCTTGTACTCGAATTTGTTTATCTTTGATATTTACATCTGTTAATTGTACAAGGGACACATACTCATCCACTAAACGTTCTTCAATATCTTCTGATTCTACTAAAACTCCAATACCAGCAACAGTTGCATCGAACTCTTCAAGCAAGCTAACCATTCCATTTACAGTACCGCCAGCTTTCATGAAATCATCAATGATGAGTACATTTGACCCCACCGCTAAACTTCTTTTAGCTAACAGCATCGTTTGAATGCGCTTAGATGAACCCGACACGTAGTTAATACTAACGGTCGATCCTTCAGTTACTTTACTGTCTCTGCGCACAATAACAACCGGCACGTCTAAATACTGAGCAACCGCATACGCAATAGGAATACCTTTTGTTGCTACAGTCATCACCACATCGATTTTGCGGTTAGCAAAAAGCGATGCATACAAGCGACCGATTTTATTCACAACGCGGGGGTTCCCTAAAATATCAGTTAAATATAAATATCCACCTGGCAGTAAACGCTCAGGTTTTTCAATCAACCCACATAATTCTTGAACAAGCTGACCAGCTTCTTTATTCGTCATCTTTGGAATGAATTTAACTCCGCCGGCAGCCCCTGGTAGCGTAACCAAAGTTCCGATACCCTGCTGTTCAAAAGTTTGTTTAATAATCGCCATATCTTCGCTAATAGATGATTTTGCGGAATCATATTTATCTGCAAAATACGTAAGAGGGATAAGGCGCTGAGGGTTTTGAATGAAATAGTTGGTCATATCAATTAATCGTCCACTACGTCGAAACTTCATAACATCCTCCTGAAAATCCGAATATTGTAATGTAAATATAACATTAACATACGGATTTATTCAAGCGTTATTCGTTCACCTAGTAGCCTAACTGCATAAACTTTATCACAAAAGCCACGTAATCCATTATAAATGCGATGCATACGTGAATCATGCTGTACAAGTCCAAATACAGTTGGCCCACTGCCGCTCATGAGCACAGCATCGGCGCCAAAACGCTTTATTTGTTCTTTAATGAGAGCTACTTCCGGATGCATTTTCAGCGTTACTGCTTCCAATACATTTCCTACAAGGCTACACATTTGATCATAATTTCCTGATTGTATGGCGTGAACCATCTCATCTACTTTAGGATGATCCATCTCTTCAATTTTTAAGTTTCGATATACATCTGCTGTAGAAACACCTATTTCAGGCTTAGCCAAAATCACCCAGCAGCTTGGAGGTGCCTCAATATGCTCTACAATCTCTCCGCGCCCTGTAGCAAGAGCTGTCCCTCCGTACACGCAAAAAGATACGTCAGAGCCAATCTCAGCCCCTATTTGTGCAAGTGTGTCTAATGATAACCCTAATTCCCATAACGTATTTAAACCGCGTAATGTAGCAGCCGCGTCACTGCTGCCTCCAGCTAATCCAGCAGCTACTGGAATATGTTTATCAATTAATATATTTACACCTTTTGAAATGTTATAACGTCGCTTCAAAATCTGCGCTGCCTGATAAGCGAGATTTCGCTGGTCATCTGGAACAAAGCGATTATGAGAATAGATAACAATTCGTCCATCTTCACGGTCAGAAAGTTCAATTCTGTCCGCTAAATCAATTGTTGTCATAATCATCTTAACTTCATGGTAACCATCTGGACGTTTATGTAACACATCAAGTGACAAATTTATTTTAGCCGGTGCTTTCACCATTAATTTCAACTTACTTCACCTACTTCATCTTATCGAGTTTAACGCTATTTTATCATAAAATGAACAAGATATAGCTGTTCATTTAAACATCTTTGTTTAATCCTCTGTTTTATCTTTCATTTTGGGACAAAAAAACCGAAGCGGTTATACACTTCGGTTTTCCTCATTTCACTTTAAATAGTCGTATAAGCATTGATTTTCACTATGCTATTGCTTTAGCTGCTGCTGTGCAAGCTCTACAGCTCGCTTCACCATATTGCCTGCGTCTTTTGCCCGAATAGCGCCCCAGCCTTCTGCTTGTACAGTATCGTAAAAACCAAGTTCTTTAGCCAGTTCTTCTTTCAGCTTCGATGACATAATCCCTCTACGCCTTGACATTGCACATGGCTCCTTTACGTATAAAATGAAATTTCAACCTGAATCTCCTCGCTCTTTTACATAAGAAACGCGAGGACGATATGTATAGTATGTATAAAAAATAATGCATATATAATTTGAAAAAAAGACCAATAAAAAAGCAGTAAACCAATGTCCACTGCTCATCACCACTTGCTATATTGCCTATGTCATTCTTAGAAAAATTTTAGTTGCACTGTTTCCGTTAACACATCTGCGTAACTATACGAAACCCGCTCCAAAGAGTTTTCCTCTTGATCTAATTCAACGATAAAAACAGATGGGTACGTTTCTGTTAATACACCTGAACGTTCTACTGTTTTTCTACGACCACCGTTTGCTTTTAAAGTTAATCGTTGGCCTAGGTGCAAATCCAGCGCTTGCTTAATATCAGACAAAGTTTTCGCCATATTGGTCCACCTCACTATGTATAGTATAACACATGTTAGAAAAATAGTCAAAAACATAAAATTATAACAATCTATCTCTAATTGTGTCAATAAATAATTTTCAACATGAATCTACATTTCGCTGTTAGTATGCTCGTTTTTCAACGAAATATGTATATCTTTAGCAAATATTGAAAATGATTTTGTGTAATTAAGCGTATACTTTGGCTTCATACGAAAAAACAACTGGTTGCACATCATGCGTGTACATGCTGTAACCAGTTGTTTTTATTTCTACTCATCGCTTTCATAAGGCATGCCCGTGCGAAGCAGCCCTTTTGTTTCTACTCCTCCTAAACCTTTAGCACCCGTTAATGTATTACGTAAGACGTCCCATACATTAATACGATCCGTGAAAGGAGTAAAACTTAGTTTTGCTACTACATACACAGGGTCAAGAGCATGAATATTTACACGTGAGGGTGAACTAGCAAAGTTTGCTCCAGCTTGAATCAATAATTCAAAATGCGATTGACAGGCACCTGCAAAAATCACCAGCTGATCTAAATTACCAACTCTTTTTCTTGCTTCTTGGACTGTTTGAATATAGTGCTTGGAATGTCTATAAGCAAGGAGATCATCTTTATTTCCTTTTCCTTTGGAATAGGCATCATGACCTGTCAGCACTAGAATATCGGGTCTTACATCCTCAATTAGCTTTCCAACCTTCTCAGGCATTTCTGACTCAACGCAATGAACACCATAAACAGGAACACCAATTTTTTCGTAAACCAACAAACATTTACGTAAATAATTAGGGTCTCCGTCTACGTGCAGGACCTTTCCTGGAATTTGAAATAAGCGATGTGAATGGCTGTATCCATTTGTCATGCTATATTCAGTTTTCTCTCGAACGAGCCGATAATCCTGTTGAATAAGCTCCAAGGATCTTTCTAAAAGTTCTTCTTCTTGTTTTTTTCTTTGATCCTGTTCTTTAGCATCCACAACCTCTAGATCTGTACAAGGAGCGTCCGCAATCAACCGAACGTCTTCTCCTATTAAAGTCGCATATTTCCCCGTTTCGCTGTCATTAATAGCTATAACACGAAAAAGCAAATCTCTTTGATAAGAAGGTCGTGTAACTATATCACCAATTTTGATGTTCATATGCTTCACTCCGTCTTTGCTACTTCAAAAATAAATTCTCTTCATAGCCTATGACTTCATGATAAAAATGTGATAATTTAGCGAAATGATTTTAAAAGTTGATCACTTAGCTTTCCAAATTCTTGAATAGATAACGTTTCGCCTCTTCGTTTCGGATCAATTTCAGCAGTTGAAAGTGCTTGCTCAATGTCCGCTTTTTTCTGCTTTCCATTTGGCAAGTTGTTCACTAGATTGTTTAAAATTGTTTTTCGACGCTGTCCGAAACTTGCCCGTACAACTTGGAAGAAGAATGCTTCATCTCGGACTTCTACCGCTGGCTTCGGTCTTCTTAACAATCGAATAACAGCTGAGTCCACATTAGGCTGCGGATTAAACACTGTTTTAGGCACAATCATAACCGTCTCAGCCTCTGTATAGTATTGAATAGCAATAGAAAGTGAACCGTACTCTTTTGTTCCCGGTTTAGCTGCTATACGTTCAGCAACTTCTTTTTGAAGCATAACGACGATTCCACGTACCGGAATTTGCTCTTCTAATAATTTCATCAAAATGGGTGTCGTCACGTAATACGGTAAATTCGCAACGACCATTAAATCTTCTATGTTTTCGAATTCTTGTTCGAGCGTCCCTTTTAAATCCGCTTTTAACACATCTTGATGAATAACTTTTGCATTTGAGTAAGGAGAAAGAGTATCAGCTAAAATCGGAAGCAAACGCTGATCGATTTCAAATGCCAGCACTTTTTTTGCGCGCTTTGCTAGCTGTTCAGTTAAGGCCCCGATACCAGGTCCAATCTCAATAGCTCCCGTTTCTTCTGTTATTTCCGCATGATCAACAATACGATGTAAAATGTTCGTATCAATTAAAAAATTTTGTCCCAAACTCTTTTTAAATGTAAAACCGTATTTCTTTAAAATTTCCTTGGTTCGATTAGGCGTTGCAATATCTTTTAACACGATCCCTTTTCCTCCTTATTTATCTGCTCAACAGCTCTGATAAAGTCCTCTTTTGAAATTTGGAACATCTGTAATCGTTTATGGAGCTGCTTTCCGTTGGCATAACCAATTTTTAATAACTTGCCTATTCTTTCACGTCGAGACTTGGCTTTACTATCTCCTATCAAACGAGCTACGATTAAATCCTCTTGAGAAATCTCCATAGCTGCCCCCATCCACTCTTGCTTCACATCTTTTAGTGCTTTTTGAATAGATGCAATAGAAGCATGTTCAACTCCAATACCTTTGCCATTTTTAGGGCGAGCCTCTTCTTTATCTAAGAATGCATGTTTACATCCGGGAACACGTTCTGAAACAATATTTCGAATTCGCTGTCCTGGATAATCTGGATCTGTAAAAATAATCACGCCTCGTGTTTTTTGAGCTAATTTTACTTTCTCAATGGTTTCTTCATTTACAGCTGATCCATTTGTCTCAATGGTATCCGCATCCACTGCACGTTTAATTGCTACAGTGTCATCTCGGCCTTCTACTACAATAATTTCTTTAATCTTCATTGCTTCCTCCAAAACATTCAGTTTTGTTCATTTGCTTTTCAGTAAAAATGAAATGCTAGTTGCGCACATCATTTTTCTTCTATGAAATCAACGTTTTATCTTATTATCAACTAAATTAAAAAACATCTACCTGTTATTTTAACTGAAAAAGGCAGAGGATAACATTCTCCTCTGCGCCTATCTTTACTTTAACACGAAAATGATTGTTATATGAGAAAAAGTTTTAATCATTAATGCCAAATAGCTTTTTAGCGTTAGCTGTTGTAATATCAGCTAATTCTTCATACGTTATACCTTTTAACTCTGCAATTTGCTCTGCTACGTATGAAACATAACCAGGTTCATTGCGCTTGCCGCGGAATGGATGAGGAGTCAGATAAGGACAGTCTGTTTCAATTAATAGTTTATCTAAAGGAAGCTCTGTAGCAACTTCTTTTGGTTTTTTCGCATTTTTGAAAGTAACAGGTCCGCCAAAAGAAATATACATATTCATATCCATACACTGCTTCGCTACTTCAATACTGCCCGTGAAGCAATGCATAATCCCGCCTACTTCTTCTACGTGCTCTTCTTTTAAAATGGTTACCACGTCTTCTGTTGCATCACGATTATGAATAATGATAGGTAAATTCACTTTGCGAGCTAAGCGAATTTGACGGCGAAATACGTCCTTTTGAACCTCTTTAGGTGATTTATCCCAATGGTAGTCTAATCCCATTTCCCCTAAAGCAACAACTTTCGGATGCTGAGCTAACTTTTCAATCCAAGCTAAGTGCTCATCCGTCATATCAACTGCATCTACTGGATGCCACCCTACACTAGCATAGATAAAGTCATACGTTTCAGCTATTTGAATAGCCTTTTTAATGGTAGGTTCATCGAATCCAACAACTACCATGTTTTGAACACCTTTTTCTAACGCACGATTAATTACTTCTTGCAAATCATCTTCATACTGTTCTGCGTTTAAATGAACATGTGTATCAAATAACATCTAATCGATCCTTTCCATGAATAAAAGGGGGTCCTCGCATGTTACACGTGAAACACCCCTTTTACCTATAGTTATTTTATCTTCGTGCCATTTGCTAAGTTTTGATCTACGCTTGCTAGTGAAAGACCATTCTCATCTTCACCCGCTAAAATCATTCCTTGTGATAGTTCACCGCGCAGTTTCACAGGTTTTAAATTGGTTACACAAATTACTTTTCGACCTACTAATTCTTCAGGCTTACAAAACTTGGCAATACCTGATACAACCTGGCGTTTTTCATAGCCAAGATCAAGCTGAAGCTTCAATAGTTTATCTGCTTTTTTAACTGGTTCTACTTGCGTAACTTGCGCTACACGAAGCTCTACTTTCATGAAATCATCAATTGTAATCTCTTCAGAAGGCTCTTCCTTCACAACAGGTTTTTCTTCCTTTGGAGCACTTCCTTGCATCTGCTCTTTAATAAACGCTACCTCTTCTTCTCGATCTAGACGAGGGAACATTGGCTCACCTTTTTCTACTTTTGTGCCTTCTTTAAGCATATTAAAACGCGTCGTGCTTTCCCACGTTTTTAATACATCTTCTTTTACACCAATCTGAGCAAAAATTTTCTCAGGTGTACGTGTTAAGAATGGCTGCAGCAATACCGCAATGTGACGAATTGATTCAGCTAGATGTGTCATAACAGAAGCAAGTTCTGCACGCTTATTCTCATCTTTTGCTAACGCCCAAGGCTGCGTTTCATCAATGTATTTATTCGTACGGCTTACATATTGCCAGATAGAAGCAAGAGCCACTGAAAACTCCATATCTTCCATCGCTTCTTCATATTTGTTCACTGTATCTTTTTGAGCTTGGACGATAAGTGCATCAAACTCTGTTACATTGCCTTCATAAGTCGGAATAACACCATCAAAATACTTATTAATCATCGCCACTGTACGATTAACTAGGTTGCCAAGGTCATTTGCTAAGTCAAAATTAATACGTTCAACAAACGCTTCTGGTGTGAATACACCGTCTGAACCGAATGGAACTTCACGAAGTAAGTAGTAACGAAGGGCATCTAATCCATAGCGGTCAATCAATGTCACTGGGTCTACTACATTCCCTTTTGACTTCGACATTTTTCCATCTTTCATTAATAACCAGCCGTGAGCAAATACTTTCTTAGGAAGTGGCAAATCAAGGGCCATCAACATGATTGGCCAATAAATGGTATGAAAACGTACGATTTCTTTTCCTACTAAATGTACGTTAGCCGGCCAATACTTTCGATAGTTTTCATCGTTCTCTGTACCATACCCAAGAGAGGTGATATAGTTAGAAAGCGCATCAATCCATACGTAAATAACGTGTTTTGGGTTACCTGGAACTTTTACCCCCCAATCAAACGTCGTACGAGAAACAGCTAAGTCTTCAAGGCCAGGCTTAATAAAATTATTGATCATTTCGTTCTTACGGGACTCTGGTTGAATAAATGAAGGGTTTTCTTCATAAAAAGCTAGTAAACGATCTACGTATTTCCCCATTTTAAAGAAATAGGACTCTTCTCGAACGAGCTCTACAGGGTGTCCGCTATCCGGGCTTTTTCCGCCTACAACTTTTCCATTTTCAACGATTGGATCTACTAGTTGATGCTCTGTATAATACGTCTCATCGGGAACTGAATACCAACCTTCATACTCATCAAGATAAATATCACCTTGTTCTAAAAGGCGCGCGAAAATCTTTTCCACGATTTCTTTATGTCTTGGTTCTGTTGTACGGATAAAATCATCATACGAAATATCCATCTTATCCCACAGCTCTTTGATTCCAGATACAATATCATCTACGTATTGCTGAGGTGTCACGTTTTTCTCTTCTGCTTTTCGCTGGATTTTTTGACCATGTTCATCTGTACCTGTTAAATAACGTACGTCAAACCCTCTCAAACGTTTATAACGAGCCATTGCATCTCCCGCTACCGTCGTGTATGCATGTCCTATATGTAATTTACCACTCGGATAATAAATCGGCGTAGTAATATAAAATGTATTATTTCCATCTGCCATGTTCATAACCTCCAACATTCCATTTCAACATTTTGGTTTATATGTATGTAATCATATAAACCCTGTCTTCTTATTCTACTATCTATCATACTATTTTACATGATAATTTCAAAACATTCTCTTCCTATATACATGGGAATATGACGGATTCACTTCATTTTTAAATAATCGTTATTTTCCCAAAAAATAATCCTGTTAATTGTATCAGCTTCGCCCTATTTTTATATAAAATATACTCTCATTCAAAAAGTCATTTTGATGAAAACGACAAATAGGTCTAATTTTGTCGTTTTATGTCGAATTATATTTACCCTATCTTCAAAATAGTTAATATCAAGCTATTTAGGCGATTAATCTTTTTTCCAATGAAACCCCTTGTCATTCCTTGACTGACGGTCACAATTAGCTTGTAAACAAGTGGAGAAAAAAATTTTTTACCAGCTACATTTTTTTACATATAAAATGATTGACTAGTTTTGGAAACGCTGGTATTATGAAAGTACGTTGAAATTGTCGAATAATGACGAAAGTAATAACATAGAAAAATGATTACTGAGAGGAGAACGATTAACATGAAATCTACAGGTATTGTTCGTAAAGTTGATGAATTAGGACGCGTAGTAATTCCAATTGAATTACGTCGTACATTAGGAATTGCAGAGAAAGATGCTCTAGAAATCTATGTAGATGAAGAGCGCATCATCTTAAAAAAATACAAACCAAACATGACTTGCCAAGTAACAGGTGAAGTATCTGATGATAACATTCAGCTTGCTAGCGGCAAATTAATTCTAAGCCGTGAAGGTGCAGAACAAATCATGAAAGAACTTCAAGATTCTTTACAAGCTTCTAAATAAAACGAAAAGCTGTCTATGATAGACAGCTTTTTTTAATGTACGTGATATTCACTGTAAATGTCTCGCTTTGACACATCTCGGTCTTTTGCCACTTGCTTAATAGCTTCTTTGTTTGAAAGTCCTTCTTCTACATAGTGATCAACATGCTCGATAATGGTGAGCTGTTCCCACCATAGATTACTTTCATCTGGCGCTTCTTCATTTGTCCCTTCAAGAATTAAGCAGAATTCGCCTCTAATATCTGTGGCATTTGTCCATTCAATTGCTTCTAATACACTTCCTCTTAAAAATTCTTCATAGCGTTTTGTTAACTCTCTACATAACACAATAGATCGGTTCCCTAAAATTTCTTCTATACTCTTTAGCGTTTCTTTTAATCGATGAGGAGCTTCATAAAATATCATGCTTTCCTTAATATATTGAAGCTCTTGAAGCTGTTCTTTACGCTGCTTTTTATTTCTGTTTAAAAATCCATAAAAGTAAAACTGCCCCGTAGGTAGTCCCGAAGCAATTAAAGCTGTTAATGCTGCGTTAGGCCCCGGCAGCGGAACAACCGTATATCCTTCTTTAACGGCAGCTACCACTAACTCATAACCAGGATCTGAAATACAAGGCATGCCCGCGTCGCTTACTAAAGCAATATTTTTTTCACTGTCTAAGTCGCTTAACAGCTGTTCACTTTTTGTATGTTTATTATGTTCATGATAACTTGTAATAGGCGTATCGATCTCAAAGTGGTTACATAGTTTTTTCGTTTGTCTCGTATCTTCTGCGGCAATATAATCAACTTCTTTTAAAATTCGAATCGCACGAAATGTCATATCCTCTAAGTTTCCAATAGGAGTGGGAACTAAATATAAAACGCCTCGTTCATTCGATACATCATAACTTTTTTGTGATTTCATTCTGCTTTTCTTGCTCCCTTCGAATGTAAGCCTGTTTTTGCACTCTGCTTAACTGTTTGAACCAATACTCTTTTTGCATAGCTTCTGTTTTAGAAGTAAACACCTCATGCCAAATTAATGAAACAGGCCTTCTTGCTCTCGTATATTTTGCCCCTTTTCCTTCATTATGGACAGAAATACGTTTTTGCAAATTATTCGTGTAACCAGCGTAATACGTACAGTCCTTGCATTCAACTACATAAAAATAATGATTATTTTGTTCCATATAAAATCCTTTTTAATTCGTCCGTGTATTCATCATTATCTTGGTAGACCACCAGGGGAGGAAGAATCTTTAAATCTGGACTTCCATCCTTCGTACCTTCAATTAAAAGTGTATTTGCTTCTTTCCCATCTTTAGGATAGACAAACTGAAGTCTCTTTGGCTCTAAACGGTACTGCCTCATTAACGTAACGATATCTAATAGTCTTCCTGGACGGTGAACTAATGCCACTTTTCCGCCTTGCTTCACTAGTTGGCTACTGGCTCTAATCACATCTTCCAACGAACAATGAATTTCGTGGCGAGCGATTGCAAAATGTTCGTTTTCATTTATCTCTTCTTTATTGGATGTGGTGAAATAAGGAGGATTACATGTTACAACATCATATTGTCCATAACCCAGTTCTTGAGGCGCATTTTTTAAATCACCATGTATCATTTTAATCTGCCCATCGAGCTGATTATACGCAATACTTCTTTGCGCCATACTGTGTAGCCGCTCTTGAATTTCTACACCAATGATTTTTCCCTTCGTTCGTTTAGATAAAAACAGGGGGATTACACCGTTTCCTGAACATAAATCAACCAAGTTACCTTTACGAATTGGGACATAAGCAAAGTGAGATAAAAGCACAGCATCCAATGAAAAGGAAAAGACAGACGGACTTTGAATAATGCGCATCTCCTCATCCGCTAATAGATAATCTAAACGTTCATCTCCATATAACTCAACCATAGTCGTTCTTCTCCTTGTACATCTATTATTTATATCTTTTACTCATAAAAAGAACCTCTCCAAAAGGGAGAGGTGTTGTTACTTTTTATTTAAAAATGACAAGCAAAACAAACAGTCTCCATCTTTACGCACACTTCCATAATGAATGTTACAAATATGAAAACCCTCTTGGTAAAGGCGAGCCAAATTGTCATATCCTTCTCCGATATCAATTTGTTTTTGCTCTTTTGTTTGAGCGCTTGCTTTTGAATGTCTATTTTTCAGCTTCGTTTCGAAGTTTGTCTGGTCAAGGCGACGGCGCAAATGATCATTTTCTATTTGCAGGTGATGATTTTCTTCAATTAGCTCAGCAAGATGCTCTTTCAACTCACCTAACTGCTTATATAAATGACCAATTTGTTCCTCCATGTTTGTCACCGAATCAAAAATCTCTTTTTTATCCACCTTTGCCCACCTCGTTAATCTGTGGCTTGAAACGAAACAGCACCTTCATTATTGATCTCATCCAGAGTATACTCTAAAATTTGTTCGTGATCTGACAGTTCCACTTGAATAATTCTTTCCAAAATATTCAAACCCACTACACGTCCTGAACCATCTGAAGTTTTAATTGTTGAGCCTATATCAGGAAGCTGTTCTTTTGCCGTTTCGTACTCATCATTTTCATATTTTAAACAACACATCAAACGTCCGCATAAACCAGAAATTTTCGTTGGATTAAGCGATAGGTTTTGGTCTTTGGCCATCTTAATAGAAACCGGCTCAAAATCACCTAAAAACGTTGAGCAACATAGCATACGTCCACAAGGACCTATCCCGCCCAACAGCTTTGCCTCGTCTCGTACACCGATTTGACGAAGCTCAATTCGCGTACGGAAAATAGCAGCTAAATCTTTAACTAACTCCCTAAAATCAATACGGCCGTCTGCTGTAAAATAAAAAATGACTTTATTACGATCAAACGTATATTCTACATCTACTAACTTCATATCTAAATCGTGTGATTGAATTTTTTGCACGCATACATCATACGCTTCTCTAGCAGCTTGTTTATTTTCATCCACAATCAGCCTGTCTTTTTGTTCGGCAATGCGGATTACTTTTTTCAAAGGAAGTACGACATCGTGTTCACTTACTTGCTTTTTATTAATAACCACTCTGCCAAATTCAACACCACGAACTGTTTCTACAATAACAAACTCACCATCTGGAATTGTAAGTTCTCCAGGGTCAAAATAATATATTTTTCCCGCTTTTTTAAAGCGAACGCCTACTACATCATACAAGCTTTTATCCCTCCTGCAAATCCAACACCAGCTGTTCCATTAATAACTGTAGATTCATATTTGAATTTAATTTATTTTTGGCCTTCAAGATAACCTCTAAGCGATAAATCGCTTTTTCCTGCGTTGTCTGAAGAGCTTGCTGTTTTAATTCTTCTATTTTATGACGATAGACGATTTTAGACTCTTGTCCAACTTGCAGCGTCAACAAATCACGATAAAGAAGCATCAATAAAGTTAAACCAATATGTGCTTGTTCTTTTTCTTTAAAATGTGCTACCCACTTTTCATGAATAAAAAGAAGAGCTTGTTGAGGTCTCGTTGTTAACACTTCATATAATTGTATCACTAACTTTATTGCAAGTCCAAACCATTCATCTTTACTTAATTCAATTGCTTCATCAATGCTGTTTGTTAAATTAGACAAGATGGACGCATCTACTCCGGAAAGGCCATTTTCTACTAGTTTTTCAGCTAACTGTTCTGGTGTAAGAGATCGAAATGATATTACTTGGCAACGTGAGATAATTGTATCTAATAAGCGCTGTATATTTTCTGTTAATAAAATTGCATAAGTTCCGTTGCCAGGCTCTTCTAAAAATTTCAGTAAACTATTTGCTGCGCTTACTGTCATTTTATCAACATGATTCACAATATATAACTTTTTATTAGATTCAACACCGGTTTTTGTGAATTCTGATTGCAAAAATTGAATTTGCTCTTTTTTAATCGATAAACCGGCTGGCTCAATCAAGTGAATATCTGGATGATTACCTGAATCAATTCGCCGGCAGTTACTGCACTCATGGCACGGCCTATGATTAACTGGATTTTGGCAAAACAGCGCTTTAGCAAACAAAAAACTAATTTGTTTTTTACCTGTTCCTTTGCTTCCTTCAAATAAATAAGCATGAGCAACTCGCTCTTTAAGTAAGCTGTTTTGCAAAATCTTTAATACGTTCGGCTGAAGAGCTTCAAGGTGTTCCCATGTATTTCCCATTCAATCATCACTTTCTATTTAAAATCTTCTCTCTTAAAATTGATGAAATTGATCTACTGGTAGTACGAATACTGTAGCTCCGCCCACTTCAACTTCAACAGGATACGGAATGTATGAATCTGCATTACCGCCCATCGGTGCCACAGGAGAAATCATCTGCCTGCGGTTTTCACATTGGCCCTTAATAATATCAAGTACTTCATCTACTTTATGATCATCTGTACCAATCATAATTGTTGTATTCCCTGATTTTAAAAATCCGCCCGTACTTGATAATTTGGTTGAACGAAACCCTCTTTCTACAAGTGCATTTAAAAGCTTTGAGCTATCTGAATCTTGAATAACGGCCATTACTAATTTCATGAATAACACCTCATTTTACTTTTTTGTTAAGAATAGTATAGCAAGAATAACGATCATCTGTATTTATTTTAAAATCAATTTTATTTGTTTATAAGCTTCTTCACAGACTTTTTCAACGGATTTATTTGCATCAATTCGTCGAATACGCTCTGGAAATTCACTCAAAAGAGATAAATATCCATCTCGTACTTTGTAATGAAAGTCTAAGGATTCTAAATCTAATCGATTAATCTCATCTTTTCGACCTTTATTAATTCTTTCTAACCCTACCTCAGGCTCAATATCAAAATATAAAGTGGCCTGTGGCATCGTTTGCTCAATAGCAAATTGATTGATAGCAAAAATATCTTCTACGCCTATACCCCGCGCATTTCCTTGATAAGCAAGTGAGCTATCAATAAAACGATCACATAATACTATATTCCCTTTATTTAGCTCAGGAATCACTTTTTCTACAAGATGTTGTCTTCTAGCCGCAGCATAAAGAAGCGCTTCGGTTCTGGCATCCATTTCCGTGTTAGATGGATTTAAGATGATTTCACGAATTTGTTCAGCAATTCGTATGCCTCCAGGCTCTCTTGTTAATACAATATTATAGCCCTCTTGTATTAATTTTTGTTGAACCATGTGGATGATCGTCGTCTTACCAGCACCTTCTGGCCCTTCGAATGTAATAAACGTTCCTGACATGTATATAAATTCCTTTCTCTATTTAAATACTTCTATCTTTCCTTCTTCCATACAAGAGCCGCCCTGAATATGACCATTTAACCTTTGAATATGCAAAATATAGTCAATATGATTGCTTGTAATCGTTTCTCCCTCCATTAAAATAGGAATTCCAGGAGGATATGGAATAACAGATTGTGCGCTTACACGCCCAATCGCTTCTTCAAAAGAACACATATGCTTTGTTCTTAGTTTTCTTTCTTCCATAGGCAGGAGAACCGTTGCTTTTGAAAAACGAAATGGTTTGATTATTAGTTTTTCGTATGACTTACGCTGTATATTCTCTACTGCTTGTCTAACCCGCTTAATTGTATCATTAAAATCCCAACTGCTGCTTAAAGGTAGCACAAACAATACATAGTTAACGTCAGCTAGTTCTGTATAAATATCTTGCTTTTCCAGTTCCTTTTGCAAATGATATCCTGTTGCAGCCGAACAAGTCAACGTCATTTTCAAAAGGTCGGTAGCAGTTTGATCTGTTTCCACATCAATAGTTGAAAGTGTATCAATCTCATTAATCTTTTCAACAAACGAATGAATATTTTCAGTCATTCTATCAATATCATACTGAGTAAACTGCTGCAGATAATACCGTGCTAAATCGAGAGAAGCCATAATAGGGTATGAGGGACTGCTTGACTGCAGTACTTGTAGGTGATGCCGAACGCTTTGCTTATTTATCAACGTCCCCTGCATATGTAAATAAGAACCCATAGTCATAGCTGGCAGCGTTTTATGTGCTGACTGAACAACAAGATCCGCTCCATACGTAACAGCTGACGACGGAAAAGGATTACCTAAAATAAAATGGGCTCCATGAGCTTCATCAATAATTATAGGAATATTGTAGCCATGAATAAAGTCAATGATCTCCTTTAGATCTCGCGCCACCCCGTAATAAGTAGGATTTGTTAATACAAATGCTTTTATATCCTGAGAACCCTCTAAAGCTGCTTTAATTGTTTTAATGGATACACCTGTACTAAGATGTGTTTTGGAATCTATTTCAGGAGCTAAAAAAATAGGTGATGCCTTTGATAAAGCAATAGCATTAAAAATAGATTTATGAGAATCTCTTTGAACAGCAATTTTATCTCCTTCATGACAAAGAGATAAAATCGCGGCGAGATTGCCAACAGTAGAACCATTAACTAAAAAAAAGCTTTCATCTACTCCATACAACTTTGCCGTTAACTCTTGTGCTTCTTTAATAACAGATTCTGCTTCATGTAAATCATCTAATCCGCTAATTTCCGTTAGATCGTATTGCAAAAAGTCTGCGTAAGAAGACTGAATATGTGAAGGTAGAATTTGACCATTTTTATGGCCGGGCACGTGATAAGAGAGTGACCTCTTTTCGCTGTGCCTTACTAAACGGTTATATAAAGGTAAATATGTATCCATACATCCATTCCTTACTTTTGTAAATATAACATTGCTAACTTGATAAAAGAATATGTAAGTATTTTTCCTATCAAAATTCATTTTTCTTTCATTATAACAAACTTAGATGATTTTTTTGAGCCATATAAAGAAGCCCTTATAAAAAAGGGCTTTTAGTAAGAAAACACTCCTGATATTCTCTTTAATTGATTTACTAACAATTGATAACGAAAATGAGATGAATCCACCTCTACAATCTCTACCTCGCAGTGTTGGCATATAAAGCTGGAAAACACCTCAATACCCTTTGTATGCTGTTCATGACAAACGGAACATGTTTTAATTTGTTTTTCCATTACTCTCCACCTCCACTAAATAAGTATCGACAAGATATAACTTCTTTATGCACTTCATTTACCCCATTTTATGTAGATAGCTTATACTCTGTGAATAATAAAAAAAGGACTAGCTATTT
>NZ_JAPCIN010000019.1:0-1341 GCF_025910025.1 Priestia sp. JV24 | reverse complement strand
GGGACCGTCAATAATTTTGTGTAAATACGAATTTCCTTTTCTTATAGATGTTATTCACTAGTTTGTTTTAAACATCATTTGTAGCTCTGCGCGAGCTTGATCAAAACCAATATGACATCTTGTCGCAAAGCGCTGATTATACTGGTCAAATTGGGAAACGAGGAAGCGTTCAAGTGACTCTTCGTTTGGGAATTGTTCCTTACGCTTACTATATTTCTTGATTTGTTTATTAAAAGATTCAATGAGATTGGTCGAATAAATACTGCGCCAAATAGACTTAGGAAAGCTATAAAACGTGAACAAATAAGAGTTATTGAGCAGTGGCTTTGTCACTTTTGGATACTTTGACTTCCACTTTTCAATAAACGAATGTAGGGCCTGTTGGCCCATTTCAAGGCTTTCTGCACGGTACACAGATTTAAAGTCTTCACAGATTTCAGCTCGATCGGATACACGAACCTTATGAGCAATCGTACGTGAAAGATGGACACAGCATGTTTGATAAGAAGAAGCTGGATAGATAGAAAAAACACTGTCTGAAATTCCTTTTAACCCGTCGGAAATAAACAACAGAATCTCCTCTACGCCACGAGATTTGATGTCTTCTAAAAGTTCTTTCCAGACAAAGGCGGATTCGTTAGGAGCGATTGTATAGCCAAGCACTTCTTTTGAACCGTCTTCGCGAATGCCAACGGCAATATAGACAGCTTCTTTAGACACTGTATCTCGTTTTAAAGCAATATATGTAGCATCTAAATAAACGCACGCATAGCGTGCACACAACGTTCGATCTCGGAATGCTTCTACCTGTTCAGACATCACTTTGGTCATATTTGAAATAGTTTGAGGTGTGTAATGGTGACCATACATGCGCTCCATCAAATGGGCAATTTCAGCAGTCGTTACGCCCTTTTGGAACATATGAATAACAAACGCTTCAAGCGTATCATTGGCTCTTTTATAAGGAGCTACCGTCTGTTGCTTAAAGTCGCCATTCCGATCACGAGGAATAACGAGATGAAGTTCTCCAAACTCTGTGTGCAGCGTTCGTTCGTACGAACCATTTCGTGAATTCCCTGTATTAAATCCAATACGATCATATTTTTCGTAGTCCAAAAAGGCTGTCAATTCGCTCGCTAAGAGCGTATTAACCGCATTTTCTAAGTGAGAACGGAAAATTTCCGTCACATCTTCTTTTTGGACTAGAGCTTGAACAAGATCTGTTGTAAACTGATTCATAGGAAGACCTTCTTTCTTTGAATTGGTTGTGGTGACTTAATTCTACAAGAAAAGGTCTTCCTTTTTGCATTTATTTATTTACACAAGATATTTTACGCTCTC
>NZ_JAPCIN010000018.1:0-15931 GCF_025910025.1 Priestia sp. JV24 | reverse complement strand
ATACTCGAATAACACACTATTTATCGTCAGTAAGTATAAATAATAAAACTAATATTTTTAATCTTATTCATTATTCACCCTTAGATGTATAACAAATAAGATTTATTTTCTACATATTAGATATTGCATACCTTTATAACAGTGGAATCGAGGTAGCTTTTAAATAGGATTACGTTGAAATTTGTAAAAAATAGTCTGCCTCTTAATATATCATATATGTATACAAAATCAATTATTTGAGCCGTTTAGCATATGAATAAAAGGTGCGCTTTTTATTCATCTATTTGTCACTCAGCCCGAGGCCAAACGTTGATAAATCAAGGATGTATAAAAAGCTGCATATTCCCATTCGAACAACGAGCCTTAAACCCTTCTGCCGCAAGGGTTCTTTTTTGTGGTGTCTTCCGGAAAGAGTGATTATGTTAACTACCTTTGTATATCATATACAGCTTAAAAAACAGAAAAAGCTCCTGTGACCTGTTCAGGAGTTTTTTCTGCTACATTTATTTATCCAAAGGGTTGAAACCTTATCAGTTTCTTGAGTAGTTTGCTTAAACTAATGAATTTTATTCTTAAATAATCAAAAAAAAGAAAGCTGTCAGGGAGGACAGCTTTCTTTTTCATAAGGTTGCAGTGGAAGACGCCGTTCAGGCATCTTGAGTAGTTTGCTCATCATATAAAATCTTTATTCTGAATAGGCAAGTTACTTAAAACAAAGAAGGTGAATATACTGAAACTGATAAAATCATACAATATTAGTTTTCCCACTCTCATAGGCTATCTCAAAAACCTTTGGATCATTGATCCCAGGGCTTTTTTGATATGGTTCATTAATATATGAAAGTCTCTCATTTCAAGATGAACCTTTTTACTCCTTGTACATATTTTGAAAGTATAAATATATAGGAGTGAAAATATATGCTTATTCGTCGATGGTGGCGTTGGCAATGTTTACGTTGGTGGAGATCATGGCTACAAAAATGATCTCAGTATTTGATTGTTTTATATATGAAAGTGAATATATTTTTTAACTTATGGTTCCTGTAACTCAATTATGTTAACTACCTTTGTATATCATATACAGCTTAAAAACGAAAAACCTACTGAACAGGGATCAGTAGGTTTTTCTGCTATAGATATCACTATTTATCAGTTGATGCTCGGAACATCTTGAGTAGTTTGCTCAAGGCAGTTAAAAATATGTATATAGTCGAGTGTATTTAAAATTTTATTTGAATTTATGTTTTGAAATATATAAAAAAGGGAAAAGTAATTTGATTCTATTCCAGATGTACGTTGAATAAGAAAAATGATTAATATGTTGAATAGACTACGATAATGAATCTGGAGGGAAGGTATGTCAATTAATAAAGAGGTTTTGTATCGTGGTACAAGATTTAAGATTATTCATATTTATAGTTCTGGTTATTGTGAACTTAGAAAAATTAATGATCCTTTCAGCGTAGAACTAGCTTTATTAAATGATATCCTACTAACATGATAATGATTGCTGCATATTCTTATTTAACTAACCAAACCGAATCAATTTAATCATTGCTGTTAAATTAAACGTATTAATCATTTTTTGATAAAAATAGAAGCCAAATTCTTTATATATAAGGAATTTGGCTTCTTATAATTGGTTTTATGTTAACTAAACGTGTGTAAGACATATAGTTATAAAACAGAAAAAACCTATCTCTTCCCAGTCAAAAGAGGTAGGTTTTTTCTGTTACGAAATTTAGTTGTATGTGTCAATGTTTGGCGACATCTTGTGTAGTTTGCTCAAGAAATAAAATTTTATTCCCAATAGGCAAGTTACTTAAAAGAAAATAAAAGCATATGATGTAGTTCGAATAATTTTCGTCTCACACTTAGAATCCTTTTAACTTTATTTTTCACCTTCATAATTTACAAAGTCAAAAAACGAAAAAACAATCTGTATTGGAAGACAGATTGTTTTTTCGTTTTAAAATAGAGATGGCTTTGTCGAAGTGGCATTCTTAGAGCCTTCTCTAATAATATTCAACATCTTTCTAGATAATGAATTCCAATAAAATCCATTATACTAACTAAACATATATATGATATACATCTAAAAAAACAGAAAAACTCCCAGGCGGCAGGGAGTTTTTCTGTTTTTTAACAACTGCAAATCTGTTAGGGAGGGTAACTGATCTACTGGGATTCAATCGGATGGTTCATTCATTCTATGTAAAGTAATCTAAAGGGTTTATATATATCTACAAAAACCCTATTATTTTTATCAGTGCAGGGTATGGGCGAGCAATTTCACTTTTTATACATATCTTAAAAGTATTAAGTATGTAGGGGGTGGAAATATGGGCTTCGGAGGTTACGGTGGCTGTGGTTATGGCGGCGGTTACGGCTATGGCGGAGGCGGCTGTGGTGGCGGCTTTGCCTTAATCATTGTACTATTCATTTTATTAATCATTATTGGCGCTTCTTGTTTTGGCGGCGGTTTTGGTGGTGGTTGCTAATAATTAAGAATTATTTTTATTTTAATTGTTATTACCATTTTAAAAAGTTAGCTTCATGCTAGCTTTTTTATTTATCTTTACTGTTTATACATAGCGATTGCTAATAATTTACGTTATGTTAATTATCCAATGAGGTGTAACCACTTGACATTTTTGTAGGCTGTTCTTAATACAATTCCTGGTAGAGGTGATGAAAAGTGACGAGAGTAAAATATAGAGATAGTGACATCGATTTAATTGCACGGATGATGCGGGCAGAGGCTGTGGGTGAAGGGAAACTAGGGATGCTTATGGTTGGGAATGTCATTGTAAATAGAGCAGTAGTTGATTGTTTAGATTTTAAGGATTTAAGAACCATACGGGATGTAATTTTTCATGTTCAAGGTGGAAATTACTCTTTTGAAGCAGTACAAAAAGGTAGTTTATTTTATAGGCCAGCAAGAAATGTAGAGAGAAGATTGGCACGACAAGTAGTAAACTACTGGAGACAGCATCCTTCTAAGTATGCTCTTTGGTATTTTAATCCCCCTGCTGCATGTCCACCTACATGGTACGGTCAACCACTTTCAGGACAATTTAAACAACACTGTTATTATGAACCAGAGGCTAATACATGCGAAAGTGCTTATAGATAGTAAAGAAAGCTTGGATCAATACCTGCCAACTCTTAAACCCTTACATATCAACGTTTATATCAATATATCAAACTCTCTTTTTCTTCTTTCATTTTTTGATGGGTTCCAAAAAAATCCATTATGTCAACTAACTTTGTATATCATATACAGCTTAAAAAGAGAAAAAACTACTGAACAGGGATGAATGGTAATGAATTGTTAGCTGACATTGCAGAACGTCTTGAGTAGTTTGTTCGAGAAATGAAATTTTATTCGCTATAGGCAAGTTACCTAAATTAAAGAAAGTGAATATACTTAAGTCAAGAAAACCATTGGCATTGGTTTTTCACCCTTGTAACCTACTACCCAAAAATGTTTCAGATTATTAACCTGAATTATTTTTGAGTAGTAGGTTACATTATGTTATCTAAGGATATAAAAACTTATTTTTAGTAGTCAAGTTACTTATTAAAAAGTAAATTCATATACTGCATTTACCATATTGATGTTTAAAAAAGGATGAATAACATGCCTATATTAATTGCAAATGTGTGTATTCCAAACGTTACTGGAGGGGTAGTAACATTTGGAGATACTTATTATGTTTCACCAAAGGCCAATGCTAAATCAGCAATGGGAGCTGGATCAGTTAATACAGGAATTTGTGTTAATACAAACTCAGGCATTTCGGGTACTAATACATTAGATCCAGATAGGACTGACCAAAATAATGTAGGTAATGCTTAAAAGGCTCTATTTTTATAAAATAGAGCTTTTTCTTCTGATAAAATCCACTATGTTAACTAAAGATGTATATCCTATACAGCTTAAAAATCGAAAAAACTCCCTGCCACCTGGGAAGTTTTTTCTGCTCTTGGAGAAGAGATTCGTGTTGAATATTGGATGCCTCACGGCGTCTTGAGTAGTTTGTTCGAAATCACCAGGTTTATTCATTATGAACGAGGCATATAAAAGGAAAATGTATGTCCAGCATTCTTTAAACAGGTTATATAGACAAGCCTTTATCTATATATATTTATTTAATGGTTTTTCAAAAATTATTATGTAACAAAACATGAGTTAATAAAAGATAAGTAGGAGGGGCAAATATGTTTGTTCATGTAGTTCAACCTGGTGAAACTCTATTCTTAATAAGTAACAGATATGGTTCCTCTATCGATCAGTTACGAAGTGTGAATGGTTTAGAGGAAACGAATATTGTTCCAGGCCAAGCGTTGCTCATACCCCTTTATATATATACAGTTCAACCTAATGATACAATTAATGATATTGCTAGAAAAGCTTATGTATCTTTAGAACAGTTGAAGAGAGCTAATCCTTCTATACATCCTAACCATTTGCAGATAGGGATGAAAATCAGAATCCCTGATATATCGAACTATGTTGCAGGTACACTGCAATATTATGCTGTTCGAAGTCCAGACTTAGATCGAAATTTAATTAATGATTTCGCTACTTATTCCTCTTCTATTGCCATTTTTGAATATCATTTTGGAAATAACGGGGATATAGTAAATAATTTAAACGATTTAGTGGCGATTGAAACCACTTGGAGAAACCGAGTTACACCATTAGCTACTATTACTAATCTAACTTCAGAGGGATTTAGTCCTGATCTTGCTCATCAAGTTTTAAATAATCCAACAGCAAGAAGGAATCTTGTCGATAATATCTTTTATTTAGTATCTAGAAAAGGATACGGTGGAGTAAATATTGATTTTGAACGTGTAAGGGCTGAGGATAGAGATCTTTTTACGGGATTTTTACGTCAATTAAGTGAGCGTTTAAGACCTTCTGGATATGTTCTGACAATAGCCGTTCCAGCCAAGACAAGTGAAGATATTTCTTGGTTAAAGGGATATGATTATGGAGGTATAGGAGCTGTTGTCAATTATATGTTCATTATGGCATATGACTGGCATCATTCGGGTAGTGAGCCAGGACCAGTCGCACCAATTACTGAGGTAAGGAGAACGATAGAATTTGCTATAAAAAGTATTCCACGAAGAAAGCTTATAATTGGAGTTCCTTTATACGGATATAATTGGTCAGTTCCCTATAAACCGGGTACAGTAGCATCTGCTATATCTAATCAAAATGCAATTAAAACAGCGATGAGGTATCAGTCGTCTATACAATATTCAAAGGAATATAAATCGCCATTTTTTCGATATAAAGATCAGGCTGGACAGACACATGAAGTATGGTTTGAAGATGTAAGAAGTATGAGCGAAAAAATGGTATTAGTTCGTAAATTTGGTTTACAAGCAATAGGAGCTTGGCAATTGACACTTGGATTTACGCCAGGACCTTGGCTCTTAAGAAAATTTTTCACTATTAGAAAGGTATAAATAATAATAATAAATATGGTTAGGCTAAAGACTTTTTCATTTTCTATAAAATTCATTATATTAACTAAGAATATATAACACATATAGTCTAAAAATAAAAAAAACAACTGGATCCAATCAGTTGTTTTTTCTGTTTCATGAGTGATAATCAATGTTTAGCCGACGTTGCAGAACGTCTTAAGTAGTTTGTACTTCACAATCCTATTTATACAATGTTTATTAATTTATACAATGTAAAATTATTGAAACTGAATATATGTTCACCCGTAGATATAAACAGGAGGTGAGCATATTGGTACAGTTAACATTAATTATTTCAATGTTAGCATTAAGTATAGCAGGCTTATTGTTTATAATGAATATGTTTAAAGTTGGAATCGTAGGAGCAATGAGATCAAATAACACTTTATCAAAAGTGTCTCTTTCTCTAATCGGGATTTATGTCCTGAGCTTTACAGCGTTCCTCTTTATGATTAACAATGTTTAAAAACATTAGAAATAAAGAGACAGCCATTTAATTTTAAAGGTGGCTGTCTTTGTGTGTGAATGCTCAAATTAGTTGTATTTGATACTTTATGGTATCTAAGATAGTTTTGCTCAAAAAATTTTTTTCATTCCAAATAGGCAAGTTACCTAATCGATAACAAAACATATAGTGTAGTAAGAATAATTTAAATGATGGAATCAGCAACCTCCATTCTCCGTTTAGTTTTGCGCCTCCTTGATTTATATAGCTGAAAACAGAAAAAACTACTGCGGCCTAAACAGTAGTTTTTTTCTTGAGTTCAATAGAAGATGGAAAGGATGCTAAAATACTCAATTTATAATATGCAAAACAATGATAAAGGTGCGGACAAGCGCTGATTCCATACAAAACCTTTATTATTTTTATGTCAACTTTCTAAAAAATTCATTACGTAAATTAAAAGACCGTATATATCCCTATAAGATATAAAGCAACTTAAAGTTGTTTCTAATTGCCTTAAGGCAATTTTTTATCCTTAACGGCTAAGATCTGGACCTTTATTCTTTGCTCTATTTATAGTTGTACTTCTCATTTCTCTTAATTGATGTCTTTGCTGAGTAATTTCTTCACTACGAATAGTCTGTTGAATAGTATTAAAAACCGTATCTAAAGCGTTTATGTTGCTCTTATGTGTTTTAATTTCTTTTTCAAGCCATGGGACGACTGTTTTTTCTATTGTGTTCATACGGCTTTGTTGTTGTTGTAAATCTTGTTGTCCTTTGTAGCCGAGTTCTTTTAGATTTTCACGTCCATATTTAGCTTCACTTTGCAATTCTTCATACTCTTGACGAGCTTTTTTTGAGACAAGCCGTTTGGCTTTTTCTCCTGGGCTGCTGTCTAATTCATCAAGCTTTTTCTCCACACTGCTCAGCTTTTCTACTTCTTTACTCATAGTTGAGACATGTTCTTTTTCTATACGAACCATTTTCTGATGTTTTTTGAACTCATCTAGCTTCTTTTGGTTAGCATCTAGACTTTGTTTGATGTTAGATAGCCTAAATTGATTTTGTTGAGCAGTATCGTGATACTGTTCCAGTCTTAATGCATTGCTGTACGTGAGATGCTTGCCAGCTGTTTTGAGATCCGGATAATAAGAGCTTATCTCACGGATTTTGGCTTGTTTAATAGCTTCTTCAGCTTGTAATAGTACCCTAGTTTCGACTTGAATTTGTTTTTTCTCATACGTAATCTGATTGAGTCGATTTTCTTTCTTTTGAGAGAATTCTTGGTAACGTTGATAGAACTCTTTTTTAGTTGAAAAACGAAGAGATTCTTTATGTTGTTGAATGCTGCTTTCATAACTTTCTTTGTTGCTTTCTAAATCAGAAATTTTATCAAGATGACGTCGTTTCATCATGTTATTCTCTTTGAGTTTAAATGGATTAAGGGACTTCTTAAGTTCCTCTACTTTTTCTTCGTTCTGCCCGATTTCACGCTCTAAATCGCTCACACGATCATAATAATTGCTGACATTGAGGAATTGTTGTTGTTGTACATGAAAATGTCGTTCGATAGGATCATGACGATCACTCATTTTGCGTAGTTCTTCGTGGCGTGCTGTAATATCTTCTAAGGTAATAACCTTCTGACCTATAAGAGACGCAGCTTTTTGAATATAGGTTTTCTCTATATCTGTAGAAAAGCTGAATTGCTTCTCTTTTTCCTTCATTTTCTTTAAATGTTCTTCTTTTTGGCGACGGTAGCTTTGTAAATCAACCACGGCCTTATTGTAGTCTTGGCGGTCTCTATTGATCTGGCCACAATCTGTTTTTTTTCCTTTCTTCTCCATGTCATGCGCGACATGGCCTAAGTGAACCATTGGTAAGGTTTCGAGTCCACGCTTTTCATGAGAAAGATGGGTAATACGTTCGTTGCTCTTAGCTTGTTCCAGGGCTTTGTTGGCATAGTTTGCCCACTGTTCACGAATGGATAAGCAGCCTTCGCTATTTTTGACGTACCCCCGGTTGTTCTCTTTTGCATTAGCAAAATCAGCATTCCAGTCACGATTCTTTTTGCCGAAGCCACCTTGATCTAGATTTCTCATGGTTAACATGATGTGAGCATGAGGATTATTTGTATCATCGCGATGAATAGCGATATCAGCAATCATTCCTTTTTGAACAAACTCGTTTTGAGCAAAAGATTGAATCAATTCTTTTTGTTGATCGTGATTCAGTTCAATTGGTAACGCAATGTTTAATTCGCGTGCTAATTGTGAGTCTTTGCGCTTCTCTACTTTTTCAACTTCATTCCATAAACGGTTACGATCTTTCATCCATTCTGGCGCATGAGAAGGAGTCAGAATCATGGTTTCCGGTTGTACATTTCGAGCATAAAACTTTTGCTCGTCTGTGCGTTCATCATGTATTTTTTCGCCACTGCGATAAGCAGCAGCAGCAACAGCCGATTGGCCTTTTGAACGGCTGATGATTTGCATCGATAGATGATAAATTGCCATGATTCTTTCCTCCTTTCTTGAGAATGGGTTTGTGTTTTTGGAATAAGTTGATGAGAGCACAAGGTGCGCTAATCAACGCTTTAGATGAAATCAGCATCATGAACACCAAAGGTGTCAGATGGTGGTTTCATTCTTGCCAATAGGCAAACAGGTTTTATGAAATTCGCCATCTAGGCGAATGGGTCTTTGGTTTTGTCTTTTCGTTCCGAAGGAACCGCACACATCGGTACGATGTATAAGTGCGCCCTTATCTCTTAGATCTAAGGGAATTATACCATATCCTGGTGAGAGAATCTATGATATGGATACCATTTTATCTCAATTTTTGATATAATCAAAACAAACATTAGAGAACAGAAAAAGGAGATGGGGATGGGTGCCAAAGAAGCGAACAGATGAAGAGATTCTTCAGGAGTTAGAAGAGAAAATTGAGAAGATGAAAGCGAAGAAACAGCAAGTTGAAGCGCGTAAAAAAGAAAAAGAAAGAAAAGAGAGAACACGACGACTGATTCAAGTTGGCGCGATCTTTGAGAAATACTTTGAGATTCAAAGTGAAGAAGAAGCTGAAAAGATTGCGAAGGCACTGCAATCTTATGTAGGAAAAAACAAAGATAAGATTTTGCATCATGATGTTGTGGTAACTCAGAAAAAGAAAACAATGCAAGAAGCAGCATCTACAAAAGAATAATGTCTTTTACTATACTTAATTCAAAAGTTACACTATCAAATTAAGAAAAAAATATCTTAAAATCGTCGAGGAACTTGTCGGTTGAAAGAAGAGATAGCTATCTCTTCTTTCAACCATAGGCTTCAGCGAATCCGCCAAAGTCTATAAAAATACCATAAAAGTCAAGCAAGTTTAGACTTATTAGAATCTTAACTGAAAACTCTATGTATGTGTATGCATAACTCTTCTTCTTAGCTTGAAGTGTTATATATAGCGAAATTGATTTCTACAGTCATATAACAATATTCATAGCTAAATATACTTGTTTTGATATATTTTGCTAATTTTTATTGAATTATGAGACGACTTAACGCTATAATAAAACTAACAAAAACGTGCGGATAGAAAAAAGACTTCAACTGTTTAAGTAGTGTGAACCCACTCTTAAACCGTTCCCCCTACAGCGACTAGGGAAAACACTTGTCGAAGTCTCTTGTTAATAGTTTCATTATCGATAAGATAAAACTTATGTTTTTATTTTATACGAAATTGACATCTATTTCAAGGGCTTCGTTCATCTAAATCGAGACATTGTTTTCCTTTCACCAGGGAGACAGTGTCTTTTTTGTGTTCCTTAAAGGAGAAGATGAAGAGATGAACAAGATATTGACTTGCTATTTAAAAGATGTAGATACCTTCAATGGACGATTAAAATGGTTATGGCAACAAAAAGCTACCCTTCGTACAAAAAAAGAAGAATTTCTGGAAACACTTCGCACTTACTATAAACAACACCAAGTAGCCCTACATAAAGAATTCCCTAAAAAACGTATGGAAATGCTCGATCACGTTATCTATAACCTAGTGGCTACGGGTATTCAAGCGATCCGTTCAGAAACACTGATGAAAAAATTTAACGCATCTAAAAGTACGGTTTCTCGTTTGGTGAAATCATTAAAAGATACACCCTTTATAGTTGTGGCACGTTACATTAAAGAAGATACAACAGGCGCTCATCCTGACAGCTATGTATTCGTCCTTAAAAGCCATAAGAATTTTAATCGAATTTGCGATGAGATCTTTTTTGCACATGATACAACAGGTGTCCAAACGCTTCAACAAGAAGAAATGACAACTCCTGTGACAACTCCTGTGACAACTCCTGAACGCGCTGAAAACGTTGATACAGCAAGCCTAGAGAGCGAAAAAACGTCCAATGCCTTTATTAACCTTGATTTACCTGTAAATCATATTAATAATCATTTAATATCTGCTTCACAGTCATTCGCTTATATCAAAGGTGTGCCTAAAAAAGTGAATCAAGTGTACGCAAGTAAATATGGACATCAATTAAAAGATTTCTATAGTCGCGTTCAGAATGCTGCAAAAGCCGTAAAACGAGATACAGAGATTGAGATTGTGAAAGAACAAGTACATGAAGTCGCTTATACAGCGATTGTAGGCTTAGATAAATATATCCATGAGGCTAATCATAAGGGTACTACTCTACCACTGGATGAAATGTGCCGTCTTGTTTATCAAATTTCCTACAATCAATTTACAAATCTACTAAAAGGGAATAAAGAAAAACAATCATCTGAGTCAGACATACATACAAAAGCTGAGAAAGCAGCTTTACCTAGACCTAAACATATCATCCGTAAGGAAATGGTCCCTGCTTGGTTAAAAGCTGAACAGGAGCAAAACGAGTGCACACAGGAAGAAGCTATTTCTCTGGATCAACAGCTTGAAATGATTCAATTAAAGCAAGATTTAGGGCAAGAGTTAACGTCAGAAGAAGAAAGCTTGTTACAAGAGCACAGTTCTACGTACAGTTCGTTAGAAATGGCACAGTTGAAACAGGATATAGGGAAAGCACTAAACCCAGAGGAGCAAGTTTTACTACGTCAACATGGACAGTTGAAAGGAACTGTTTCCTAATCAAAACATGCAGAAATCCCTTAGAGCTGAAGTATTAATAGATTCTGTTTATTTAAAACATATTTCTAAATAATGAATACTTAAATAACAAGGGAAGGTAAAACAATCACCCATAGTGGGAAAGACTGCCAAAGTAAACTCCGGGGGGGGCACAATGTGACAAAACTATTCGCTATCAATGCAGGGGAGTCCTTTTTTGCCGTTGCGAAAGCAGAGAATGAAGAAGAGGTCGTTACTATTCTTGTTAACCGCGAACTAGAAGAACAAGAGGATTTTGGTATTAGAGCGCATATTGATGATTTTTCGATTGAAGGGCTGTATGGTGATTTCTTTCACGATGAAAAGGGGTCATTTATCGAGAGTCATATTTTAGACTATCCTCGCCATATAAGAAAAATGAGCACTAAAGAGCGTCATACCTATATCCGATCACATGTTGAAAAGAACGCTAGAGCCTTTTGGAAAGACCATCCCTTCTATGCAGATCTGTACTTGCGAGAAGTCAAAAAGTATGAGGCCGTAGAGAAAGAGGGAGGAAATACGTTTTTTCCTCATTTTTCGCAGGAATTTTATTTCAATACGGCCAAATTAATTATTACTGAAACGGATTGGTATGGAGAAGATTTTCAAATCATTGAAATCGACTTAACCGACCGTAATTACCAACTTATTTTTGAACTTACTTTAGAGTAATAAGCGCTGAGAGGGTTTTATACCTCTCTTTAAATAAATAAATAAATAAATAAATAAACCTTAGAAACAAAACAGGAGGTCTACCATGGTTGAAAAACTATTAAATTTATTAGACAGCTTAGAGGAAAAAGACCACAAAGTCCTTGATGCTATTCAAGCATTAAATGTAGAGTCAGACGGCTTTCTAACAGAGGAAAGTGAACAAGTGAAAAGACTGATTGTTTACGCATTAGGCGGAAACGATCAACATTTTGAGTATATTCAAGATTCAGGTGTTTTCATGGACTACGCGAATAAAGAGACAAGCCGAAGCGAATTAATTTCGACAATTAGACAAGCTATTGAGAATGACTGGAAAGGCCCGATTCAAACTAGTGTGACATTTAGCTAAAGGAGTTGTCACAAATGGACATTATTCTTCAAGCAAAAACGTTGGAAAAGAAACATCCTTCTTATCCCTCGGTGTGGGATTGTCCCTCATGTGGCAAAAAAGTCTCCCCTCAGGGGGAAGGCGTATACTATCAAGTAATTGGGAAGGGTTTTATTGATCAGAGGATTGTCTATACAGCTTGTTCTGTCGCTTGTGTGGAAGAGAAAATCGGAAGTATCGTTGAAATCTTGTATATCCAAACCAAACACGGAGGGCGTGGGGTGTATCATAACAAGCTACACCCTATATCTTCAA
This sequence comes from Priestia sp. JV24, assembly GCF_025910025.1. Lineage (NCBI taxonomy): Bacteria > Bacillati > Bacillota > Bacilli > Caryophanales > Bacillaceae > Priestia > Priestia sp. JV24. The sequence goes on along the minus strand of NZ_JAPCIN010000018.1, from coordinate 3,474 downwards.
GGGTATTTTACGAGTTTTGTAAACGTATCAACATCATTAAAGATTACTAGAGGAGGTTATTATAAAGAATCCTTTCTGCAAATACTGAGGGAGAATCCGAAGGATTATAGCCGTTATATAACGTTTTGAGGAGTAGGGAATAAGGTCTACAAAAGCTTAATAAAAGAGTTTGGATATAAAAAATTCACTGGACCATAGATACGCATTTATAACTGCTTAGTAACGGATTTGTAACGTCAATTAAACCTAAGTTTAACTAGTCCTAAATTAAGTTAAGTTCATGTTCTTAGAAAAGTATTCAGAATATTATATAAGTTAAATCTTAGTTTAACTTATACTGAAAAATAACAAAGCCTAGATAATCATCAGGCTTTGTTTATTACAGATTCTTTGGGGTGAAATATTGAATAACATATTTAGTAACCATCTTTTAATTCTTTTTGTTTGTCCTATTTTCCAAATAGACGAGCGAAGAAGCCCATTTTTTGCTCCTCTTGTTTGGCAGCTGCTACTTCATTTTGAGCAATGAGCAACATTTCCTCTTTTCTCTCTTTCTGATGTTCCCTGATATGTTCTAAAAGTTTAATATCTCTGTCTTTTACATCGAGCCTATGCTCATTTAATTGTTCCTGGAGAGAATCAATTTTTTTGTTTTGTTCAATTATTAACTCTTGTTGTTTAGCAAGAGCTTGCATAAGCATGTCTAATTTTTCGTTTGTGACGTCCTTATAATGCTCATTTTCAGTAGATGTTTCTGTAACGCCTAGAGTTATAGAATCTTTCGTATACATTGGTATTATGCCTTTTATCGCCGTTTCAAGGGTTATACCAGGTTTGTTTTTTGCATCTGTAACTCTTCTGAACATTGAAATATTTGTATCGGTGTAAGCTCTGTTTCCTTTATCATCTTTATGGAATACAAAACCCTCAGTTTCAAAAATCCTAGCGTACTTAGTTACTGTTTGTCTTTGAATATTTAATTGTAATGCTACCTCTCCAGGAGAATAAAGAGCTTCGAGGTTTCCTTGTATCCCTTCCATAACTCCACCTCCTTTTATAACGTGAATACAAATTGAGTTATATAACGGATTATAAAATGCGTTATAAAATTATTTTGCAACTAGAATTATAACATTCTTTAAATGCTAATGCTTTTCCTCCTTCCTAAAAGGGTAAAGTCTAATGGGAACTTAGAATGCGAGGAAAAGGGAAAAAAGAACTAATATTCCTATAGTGAGGGATTATTATAGGAGGATTTTTAGGAAAATATGGACCTCAAACAAGCAAAACCAACAATCGCCGTATGTAGAAATGACGTCCATGTTAGTATGTCCGAGCAATAAATAGGACTACATAACGTGATGAATGGCTTACATAAAGTGGAACAACTACTTTTAACCAAAGATCGATATGAAGAAGTGAATCAAACCTTGCTATGTGCTTTATATTACGAAAAACAAGTAACTCTTACCTATAAAGATGATGTATTTGTATATAAAACAGATTTACCTCTTTATCTTTTAGTTAATGTTGAATTTTTATGAAAGGAAATAAAACATGAATTATATGATTGTTTATACATTGAGAGACGGTACAAAAAAATACATAAAAATAAAACTCAATCAAACACTTCAAGATGAATTAAAAGCATTAAGTATAACAGAGCACGATATTTTTCAAAGACAGTTAATAGAAATCATGCAAAAATGAAGCAATTTTTTCTTTTATTTTGTTCTAATTTCATGTTAAATATTCATAACTTATGATAAAATGTTATTAACTAATAACAAAAAACGTTATCGTTGAATAAAATATAATACGACTGAGAACACTAGTCTTAATAACGGATGTGGTTTTATTGGCAGCATTCAACGGAGCTACACAGGCCCAAGTTGAAGACATTTTAAAAAAGATTGTCGATTGTATTCATCGTGGAAATGACCATTTTATCCTTTTAGCACAAAGAGATAAGAATGCAACTACTTTGTTGGAATTAGGATTTAGAGCCGCAGATGTAAGGAGAATTGTTGAAGAAGAACTAACTTACGAAGATTATTACAGAGGGCCAAATCCAAACGGGAGCAGTAATGTTCCTCCACGATTGCAAAATAGCGATATGTGGGAATTTGGAAAGGTCGTTACTGGTAATGAAACGATGGAAGTTTATATTAAGTTCAGTTTTATTGAAGACAATGACGGCCCTTTCACCTGTTGTGTTTCTTTTCATAAACCAGATCCCGGTCGTACAATCACATACCCCCTCAAGGCATCTTGAGAGGGGTATGAAAAACAGGAGGAAAAAGATATGACGTTACAACTAAAATTCTGTGTTCATTGTTTAGAACGAACTCCGGTTGAACATAAATTTGTTACAGATAAAGTTGAATTGCATGGCGAAACCATCACGTATGAAGCTGAACGTTATGAGTGTACAAGATGTGGACAGTACACAGATAATGACGAATTAACAGATCGAAATTATAGTACGATTTATCGTAAATATCAGGAAAAGAAAGATATGTTAAAAGCAGAAGATTTTCGTTATGTACGGAATGAGCTTTATCAGGTTAGTACGCGCGTAATGGCTAAATTAATTGGATGGAGTCCTGCTACTATCTCTCGTTATGAAAATGGAAGTTTACAGACGAAAAAACATGATACTCATTTTAGAACATATTTAGATCCTCGCGCGATGAAACGAGCATTTGATAATTATCGTGATGAGCTTGAAGAAAAACCTAGAAAAGCACTTGAAGAAAGATTATCTTTTTTATTAGATACAGTAAAATCTAGTGAATTATTAAAGGGGTTAGATGACAGACTTACTTTGTTAAATATAGAAAATGTAGATGATGACTGGAGAATGACTTCTAAAGAATCAGTAGAGAAGTTTTTTATTATAAAAGGGCAAGAATTTAATGAAGAAGATGAAGACGATTTGAAAGTCTCTCCTTTAAAGCTTCAGAAATTAATGTATTTTGCTCAGGGTTGGAGTCATGCTTTCACTGGACATAATTTATTTGAAGATAATTTCCAAGCATGGATGCATGGTCCTGTCATTCCTGAAGTATATCATCGATATAGTACGTATGGCTCGAAAAGAATTGATGAAGATTTTGGTATATCGATTCATGATTTAGGTTTAACATCTAATCAGTTGAGTATATTACATTGGGTATGGGATAAATATAGTAAATTTGAAGCTAAATTTTTAGAAGACTTAACACATATGGAGTATCCTTGGAGAAAAACGCGCGCAGATTTGCCGGATGACGCTCGTTGTGATTGGATAATTGAGAAAGAAGATATTCATCATTTTTTTGATTCGATGTATCGAACATTAAAATTACTACAGAGAAATTAATCTAAATAGAATTGAATATAATAACCTTATATAATATTTTAAAAAAACCTCCCGATTAGTGGAGGTTTTTTAGGCTATATATATTTATGTCTTATCATTTACTTGCATAC
>NZ_JAPCIN010000017.1:0-47439 GCF_025910025.1 Priestia sp. JV24 | reverse complement strand
ATTACATCATGCCGCCCATGCATTGCGAGCCTATACTGGACATTCTCCAGAGATATTTAGCCTATGTTGGTACAAGTTTCTTCTATATATAATAGAAATAAATTCACTGGACAATACTCAACGATATAAATGTCGGCATCAAAAGTGGCACCAAAAACGCCATCACTTTTAAGTCACTAATATTTGCAGTGTTATTTTAACTAGCATAGGTAACAATTGAATAAGTACGTAAGCAATGCTTGTTTTTGTTAGCCAAGAAATACTTTTCTCTTTAAAGTTCATAATGTACATCAATCCAGCCATTGTAATTATGACACTGGCAAGTGGATAAGACATGACACATATAATATCCAAGAAAGGTTCAATTTTTTCATATGCTAGATTGGCTCCAACTTCTTTTGTCTGCTCAACAGGATGAAGTGCCCAATCTAGCAACTCATTAAAAGAGGCTGCCGTTCCTAGTGTAGCCTCTTTATTTATGAATTCTGTAATTGTTCCTACAGTTTGAACTTTGCCCCACATAAGAGTCCCTCCTTAGAATCCTGCTGTTACAGATACAAGTAAACGCATAAGCATTGGCGATAGCTGCACAATGACATAACCAATCGTAGCCCCTTGCATCATTTCAACTGCCTTTGGACGGTTTCCAATCAACCAATAGATACCTGCTGCGCTAAAAGCCAGGAAAGCAAGTGGATAGGATAAACCTTTTACTAATTCAGTTAATGGATTAAATGCTGAGATAACTTTTTGGGAAACATCAACAGAGGCATTTGTTGCGGCAAATGAGAATGTAGGCATAATGTTGAAAATAAGAGGAAGTGCTGAACCAGCGGCAGCAAGAGGTACCCAATCTTGTTTAACTTTCTTTTCTTGACCTGTTAGAAACTCTTTAACTGTACCAACCGTTTGAATTTTCTTAGATGTAAACATGTGAATTCCCCCTAATTAAATTCTGAAATAGTAAAGACCTGGACATCTAAATTCTTGCTAAGCTTTTGCAGCTGCTTACGTCGATATTCTGTAGTCGTGATCCATACGAATTTAGGCAAAACTTTTCCGAAGGCTCCTACGTCAATCAATTTTTGATACTTTTGTATTTTAGCTTTGTTAGCGTTCATTTTCTGCGTATAATCAACCTCGATAATGTATCGTTGTTCACCATGAGTAAAAGTTGCATCGCATATGACAGTAGCTATACCTTCCACGGAAAATCGTATTTCATTCTTCCACGTTTCCGGTGACTGGTACCCTATATAAAGTGTATTTCTCATAATATAATGCTGGGCTGTGGTTGTTTTTTTATTCACTCGGCTTGCTCCAATTCGTTCACGGCCTTCTTTAGACAAATAATAAACCGTTTCTCCTTCACGAAATGAATTGAGATATCCACCCATTGATTTAAGAATCTTTTGCGCGTTCCTTTCTCCTCCTAGATCATGAAGAGTCTGAATCTGAGAACGACTAAGATAGCTCAGTTTCTTCAATGACAAGAGTATGTTTTCCACTCGCTGCTCCCTCTTCACTAATTGATTCATTCTCATCATCCTTTCTTGGTTTAATCACAATATGAGGCGTGATAACAGAGTCAATGTACTTGTTATCCATTAAAGGAACTTGCACCTTATGATTTGTTACTCCGTCAATCACAAGAGCCCTACCAGGGTTCTCAAGCTTCTCAGCTCCCCATTTATCTAAGACGGTTTGTGACTGTCTACCTGATCGTAATTTGAAACAAACAACCTGATTGATATTGGATTTTATGTCCTTATTCATCACATCTGCCGTTGGATACTGAGTAGCAAATAACAGAATGTAATTAAAACCTGCTCCCAGTCTTGCGATTTCAGAAAGACGCATTTCACATTGTTTCCTATATTCAATTTCATCTGACCGGTTTTTCTTAACAATAGGTGACAATTCAGCTGCTTCATCTATTACAATGAAATGTTTTTGTGTCAGTCCTAACTCGGTTGCTGTTTCTACTCCATTTTCTCGGCAACGAGCTTCTAACTCCTTCATTTCTGCATAGATACTGTCTAAAATGTCCACAGCGTCTGTAACCTCATCTGCAAAAGCATGAGTTTGTTTTAAATCTTTAAAGCGATTCATTGAAACTCCACCTTTTAAATCAATAAAGGAGAATTTTACATCATCTGGGTACAGTCTTAACAATGAAGTGATGACCATTTTCAAGAACTGTGTTTTCCCCTGTCTGGTACCGCCTGCTATCGCCATGTGTTCGCGACCTATTTTCCATTTCAACATCTTCTCTCCATTGTCACCTAAAGGAAGAACCCAGCTTTCACAGCCTTCTAGGAATGACTCTTCAAACTCAATATTGCTTGGTATCCATTTATCAAACACCTTAAAGTGGAGCATACCATCAAAGCTCATTTTAATTTTCTTAGCCATATCATTTTTATCAAAAAACATATGGTGCAAATCAGACTTAAACGTTTGCTGATTGTACTCACTATTTTTTAAATAAGACCACAACATTTTAATGCCTCTTGGATTGAATGTGTATTCACGCTTCTTTATGTTCAAGCCATCTTCGAATTCATGGATATGCTCCTCGAATTTTTTAAAAGATAAACCATGTGGAATTTGGTACACGTATTCTGTAAATCTCTCCTCCTTTGTCTTACGATGGAGCCGAATTGAACTTCCACCTCTTTTTAAATTACAGGCATCAGCAACGGAAATAATTTTCTCGTGATCTTGCATTTTACTGCTGCCTTTTTGCTTCATCTTTGCAGCTAAATAAACTCCACCCACAACTGATGATGAAACTACTTCGAAAATCACACGCCTTCCCCACCTTCCGAAAGTATCTACATAGTAGATAGTCCCTGATGAAAAGAACTAGAAGATATCTTCTTAATCATTGGTATAAAGGGATTCTCTTATTCGTATTGAAAGACTGCTACCGAAAACTACTACGCACTCACTAAACGAACATTTAAAGCGAATTTACAGCCGCCTTCAAAACGAATTATGTTTCGTATGTTAAATAGTATTAGGTACCGAATGTCCCATATTCCAAAATCTTTTAGAAAGTTTTTTAAAAGAGTTGTGAAAGTTTTGTATTAGAGTTGCGAAGGTTGGTGATGATAAGAATAAATCAAGCATATAAAAGGGATGTGTAAAGAATGGCTAAGACAAGGAGCTCATTAGGAAAATGGTTAGATAAACGCGGGATAAGTCAAGAGTGGCTTGTAGAAAATGCGAAGGTATCAAGAAATACAATCAGTTCCATCTGTTCTGGCAGACGTACTCCTACTACTCCAACGTTAAGCAAACTCATGAAAGCTATTCGTAAAGTAGATCCAAACGCTAAAGTAGAAGATTTTTTCGATATATAAAGGAGAAATAACATGAGAAGTCTTTTAAAGAAAGGCGATAAATTAAAACGGATCAGTGACGGAAAGACGTTTACGTATGCTGGTAAAGATGATTCTGAAGATGAAAATTATGGTCATGTAGAAGAAATGGCCGTTCCTGTATATTTACCTGATTTTGAGAAGGTTGAACCAAAATAAAAAGCCCCCACTCAACTGAGTAGGGGCTATACCTTTTCTGTCATTAAACAGAAAAGGGTTTGCTAAGGGGATCGTTTGCTATCAGGGGAGATAACAAAGGGTTTCAACAACATTACATTGTCAAACAGTAAAGTGATGATAGTGAAATAACCATCGTTATAAAGTGTACCCCTGTAAAACACAGCTGTCCACAATTCTGCTTCAGATGTTCTTCTTCATTCCACAATTCGTGCATTCGCGTAGAAACTTGCCACCACCTACACTGCTTTTGAATTTAACCCCACCGCAGTTATCGCAACGACCTGAAGTTTTGTCCGGCAGATCAGTGTATTCATAAACTTTTGTTACATCTATATTTGTGTATTTGTCTTCTTGATTTTCCATAGTGTCTCCTTTGATTTCATACTAGTTATTAATATAGCAAAATAAATAAACATGAGTGAGTATTATCGAGAAAAAATAAAATACAGTTTTTCCAAAAAAAAAATTAATCGACTATAGGTTTTTCGAATTTTATAGAATATCCTGAAAGTGTAATAACAACAAGGAGGTATTCTGTATGAAATCCATAAAAATGTTAGGATTGTTTTTTCAAATCGTAGGTCTTGTTACAACAGGAATATTGGTAGGAATTCAGTTGAAATATCTTGGTCAAGGCCATGATGAACTTATCCGAAGTATTATTAATCGCCCAACTCTTTCAGCACTATTAGTTAGCACCTTTGGAGTGATTCTAGAAAAAGGAGTAAGCTTTTATGAAACTCTTCGTCCAGAGCGAGAAAAAAAGAATAAAACCCAAATTGCATTAGAGGAAATTATGGAAGAAGTCAAAGAAGAAGTTAAGGAAGAGATGAAAGTGAAATTGAAGAAAGAATTAAAAGAAGAACTGAAAGAAACACTCACTCAAAATCTGGAAGATTAGGACAAGCTAGCCCCTCTCGAAAGAGAAGGGGCGTTGCTATTATTTATAGTACCAATCTTTTTTATCAAGGAATTGTCTCACCTTTACTAGTTCTAAACCTGCAACTGTAATAGTAGCTGAGGGATTACCTGTTTTGTTCAAATTCAAATCCGCTGCAATTTTTTCGGATTTTAGGAAAGCACGAAAATCAGTTTCCATGTCTTTATTCAATCCACCTGTTGTTAATGTAACAGGTATAGGTTCCGCATCTTTCATTTGCACAAAACCGCCTGGAACAGCCCATGCTGCATACGTATAGCCGTACACGCTGAATACCGTATCTTTTTTTATTGTTCTAAATTTCTCGGCTAGATTCGCATATTTGTAAACACCAATGTCTTTTATTGCTTTTACCTGCAAAGAATTCTTATCTCCTAGTGACACAACCTTAGGTAGATCCTCTTCTTTTGGTTTACTCAATATTTTGATTAACTCAGCAATCTTAGCCAGTGTTTTTTCGCCTGCAATACCGTCTGATGTAAGTCCGTTTGCCTTCTGAAATGCTTTCACTACCGAAATTGTTTCGTCACCGTAGGAGCCGTCTGCTCCATGCTTAGGAAACTCAAACTTTAACTTAATCAAATTTTGCTGCAGTTCTTTTACATTAAGACCACTATCTCCTTTTTGCATTTGAGAAGGTGGATTTGCATCTCCCACGTATGAAACGCCCGTATCAATAGCTTTAAAGAAATCAGCAGCCATAGCGTTTAAGTCAACATTACCCTTAATCCCCTTGACACTACCTTTGTCCGTATATTGATACATAGCCCATTTACTCCAAATTGAAGAGCTTCCTGGATTGTTTTTACCGTTATATCTTGCAATCCACAATGGGTACCTAGCTAACTTCTGACTAGTTAAATTTGGTAAGAATCCCATCATTGTATAAAGAATAGGAGTGATTCCTGTTTTCTTCTCCATATATTCTAGCCACCCTAAAGCGAATGAAGTAATTCTAGACTTACTCTGACCCTTATCATTTTCTAAATCTAAGCAGTGAGGCATATCAGGCTTCATATCAGCTAGCTTTTTCAAGAAGAATTCAACCTCTTCTTTAGGATCATTCGTTACATGAGAGAAGCAATAGAAGCCTACTCTCAAGCCTGCATTCTTAGCTCCTAAGTAATTTTTATAGGATCTCTTGTCTAGAAAAGTAGTACCTTCAGTTAGCTTCAGATATACACCTTTTACTCCATTTTCAGCTACCTGCTTCCAGTTCACATCCCCTTGATGATTAGATACGTCGATAACAAAAATATCATTTGAATTTTTGCTTTGCATAACGTTTCATCCCCTTATATTGAGTTTTTATATAAAAAAGCCACCCTATAGAGAGTGGCTTGGACTATTTCTTCTGAGATTTCTTTTTTCGTAGTAGCTGCTTAATATACATGGATACATGGGTGTTCTTCCACACCGCATACACATTGACTGCAAGTGCTACAAAGGCTGATATAACGATTACAAAAGCATTAATACTTTCAGTAGTAAACCAATCAAACGATACTCCGATTGTTCCAAAGAAAAATAAAAGGGCGGTTAGGAAACCACCCAGTAATGTGAATACATCTTTTTTCATGATAAGCCCCTCCTTAATTAAACAACGTGATGATAGCTGCAACTAACCCAGCTAATCCACCAGCTCCAAAAATACCTGTTAGAACTTTTTCTCGTGTATCCATCTTTTTTATCTTTATGTCTTTTTCTGTTTGGGCTTCAAATTCGGCTTGTTTCAGAACATGATCTGCAAAAGGCTTTAATAAATCTCTAGTTTCTTTTCCATCTTTCATAACAGTTAACTCTAATTGTGCTTGTCCTTTCTGCACCCCTACTAAATCCTTTTTTAAATCTGTAACTTCTGTCTGAAATTTTTCTTGTGCATGTTGGAGCTGTAAGATTTGTTCCCGGTGTTTTTCTAATTCTTCGTCTACTACTTTGAACTTTTCATCATGTTCTGTAATCTTTTTTTCCATGATAGTCGCCTCCAATGTTTTGCCCCTCCCCTTTTATAAAATAAAAAAACGTCCTGTAATAAGGACGTTTTAATACAAATTATTTACTATATACTTGATTAATTTTAGCTTTTAAATTCGCTAACGTATTTTCAAAGGTACCTGTTTCTAGTGAAAACTCCGAGTTTGTTAGGTCAAAAATAGTTGAGGAAGACATTATAGATATTTTTCCTGCTTCGAAAGAGTTCTTAGAATAATAATTTTCTTGATTTCGAGTAACTACCGTACCATACCCTTCCCAACACTCTTCACGGAAAGTTTTTATGATTCCTATCATATATTCAAAAAGATATTTTGCATATTCTATCACTTTTTCTTCTTTAGCAAAATGCCCTTTATGAATTACATCATTCCTGAATTTTATCCAGCTATTTTTAATTGCAGGTGGTGACACTTTAAACTCATTTAAGTAAAGGAGGTAAAATGCACCTAGCTGTCTTTCTGATTGTTTAGATAATAAATTCCATCCCTGTTCAACTTGATTGGCATCAATTTTATTCTTAGCTAATATCATTCTTATACAAAACTCATGGAACCTTTCGATTGAAGCTGCAAGACTAGATACTGCCTCACGGGTATAACCATCTAATAATGTCAACATGCCCATTTCAAACAATATCTCAAATTGTTGTTCCTGCATGAAGACCACTGATGTATGTCCATTTTCACAAGTAAGGTGATATGTTCCATCATCAACAATCTCAACTTTACTATTAGTTAAATTATTACATTGATTACACGAGATAATTAATTTCATTTCCGATCCCCCTTATGCTGACCCCTCTTATTTTATAAAAGATATACTTTATCTAGCTCTATTGTTTTATAGCTGTTTTATTAACTTCATTTTTTAAAATATTGTACCAAATGGCATAACCTTTATCTGTTGGATGAATACCGTCATTTAAAATATCATTATAATTTAATTCCTTATTAATCACTTCATCATCAAATTGTTCATAAGTGTTAATGAAATTCCAGCCTTTACTTTGAACATATTGCTCTGCATATTTGTTATAGTCATCGTATGTTAAACCAATTCCGTTAGCATTTTTATTAGGAATGGAGTTTGCAGTTTGAATAACGATTAGAGAATCTGGAAGTTCTTTTGATAAAGTCTCCATAATGTAATTTATATCTTGGGTTGTTTTTTCAAGACTTACCTTTTCTCCAAAATTATTTAATAAACACAATTCGAATATAACCACATCTGGTTTATTCTTTACTACCTCATCTATCTTTTTATCATTTATAAGCTCGGAAGTACTGTATCCTCCATAACCATTATTAACAAGATTGATAGGATTTATGTCATCTACATCAATTTCTAGGTAATTAGTAAGCAAATTAGCCCACCTGTGACTCGAATCACTCGCTCCACTTCCTGCAGTTACGCTACTACCCAAAACGGATAGGGTTATCTTGTCTTTTTGTGTAGAACGATATTGCAACCATTTAATTAAATTTTCATTTTTTTCTGCCTTTAATTGTTCTACTCTTTTCTTATCTTTTGCAGCTTCTTCCTTCTCAAATTTATTGTACTGCTTTTGGTCTTCTACTGCTTGAGCTTCGATTTTGTTTGTATAGAATACTTTACCGAACCCTACTATAAAAATACAGACCACTGCTACTAGTACAGTTACCACCTTTAGCCTCATGTTTTTCCCCTCTTTTGTATATGTTTTAAGAACAGTATAACAAAAAAGGGTATTTTTACAATTGTATAATTCCATAATCCTAAGGCTTTAGATTTATTTTGAAAAATAAATCCTTCATTATAGATATTTTCACCACTGCCTTTATGCTATAATTGAAAAATATTGTAAGTTAATATCAAAGGAGTGCTTTTTTTATGTTGTTCTTTGCAATCCCCTTACGTTCTGAAAAAACTACAAACGATTGGGATAAGATCCAAGATCTTTTTAATATGACACTTAAATCAATATATGCTCAAGTTGATCAGAATTTTAAAGTGTTAGTTGCGTGTCATGAAAAGCCAAGATTGGATTTTAAAACTGATGATAGATTAGAATTTATTCCGGTTGATTATGAAGCCCCTAAAAATTACGATGAGCAAATGGCTGACAAGTTCTACAAAAAAAGATACCTAGCAAAAAGAATAAGAGAACTTGGTGCAGGTCATATTATGTTTGTAGATGCTGATGATATTGTAAGCAATAAAATTTCTCAATTCGTAAACAATAACAAAGATAAACATGGATGGGTTCTTACTAAAGGTTACGAATATAATAGTTATACTGGAAAGGTACAGTTAGCTCCTAAATTCAATCGTTTATGTGGAACTAGTGCCATCATGTCGTTTAACAAAGATGATTTACCAGAAAATGCAACATTTATCGGATTTGAACATAACAAGGTTTTCAAATACGTTTTTGATTATCCTCATACTCAATGGGAATCAGCTTATAAAAAAATGAAAGGTACATTAGAACCTCTACCTTTTATTGGAGCTATTTACGTTACAAACAATGGTGAAAATGTTTCAAGCTCACAAGGAATTGGAAAAAAGAGATTACTAATGAAGAAGCTATTACCTTCATTTAGACCTACCCAAAAAATTCATAATGAATTTACTGTAATATAAAAAACAATGCGGCCGGATATATCCACCGCATTGTTTTTTTATAATTCAGCTTTCCATACGACCCTAACATTGTTAGTTCCTGCTGCTGGTGCTGTATTAAAGTAAACTGTAATGTTTGTTGCATCTGCCGTGTAATTCCTTATTCCTGCTGTGCCAGCTGCATTGTTTGTTGCTCCTACATAATACATCGTAGGTGTACCATTTAAACCATGTGGAATTACTTTCGATGTTGTGGTTCCATCTCCACTAAAAGTAAGAGATCCACCGTTAGATTGTCTGTAATCAACTCTTACAAGGTTAATTTGCTTGAATTCATTAGGTATACGAGTTCCATTTACCAATATATTGTGAAGATCTCTACCAACAGTGGTAATACTTGAGGTATTCTCTCCCTGAATGTTAAACACACGCTTTGCATTTTGACTATCCCAATGAATATGTCTAGCAGTCAGGTCCATCGTTACAAAAGTTTTTGTTCTAGGAGCACTATTTAATTCCCTGAAAATACAAGAAATTTCCCCATCTAAATTTACATTATCCACCATGTAATGTCCTTTTATTGTTGCATAGTAGTCCTCACTATTTGGGCAAATATCTATTAGTCTATTTCCATAGTCAAATACAGCTGTGTTCTTTATTCTACCCCCGTGAATTTTTAAACGTCTGATATTTCCATAGGTTTCTAGTCCAACACTAGAAGCATACTCGATTTCATTATCGCTGAACAAAACGCTCTCTATTTCGCCACCTAACCAACCATTTATCATTCCTATTTTGTCGGTCTTTACAGTGTTATTAGATACACTTACTTTTTTGACGTTGAAACCATACGTAATTCGACCTAAGCTGATAAAATTTCGAGTAGCTGTTACGTTGTTTCCATTGACAATTAATTCTTCAGTACCTCCCCCTAACCAACCGCCACCAATAACAAAATCCATACATCTAATAACAATGTTGTTAGATACAATAACTTTATTATTTTTTTTGTGAGGAAAACTATTTAGCTCTGTATCATTACTGTTCCATACACCAAAAACATATCCATCTATATCAAAAGTATTTGCATCCAAGATTAATTGTTTACATCCATTTCTAATTTTAACTGCATCTTTTGCCACACCGTTTGTTTGAGTGAAGGAGCACCCTTCAATAATTACGCTTTGAGGCACGCGGCTATCTTGCCACGATCTACCACCCACATAAATATTGTGGTCCCCAAAATCCCCAAAATCACAAGAGGAAACTTTAAGCTTATATTGAGAAGCGATAACACTTGCACCAACACTATTTTCAAATGAACAATCTATAAGTGTAACGTACCCTTCAGCCCAATCACAGTCTACATCCGTGTAATAAATTTCTTCACCAGCTACAACAGATAACTTATCGCTTCCTCCATCAAAAGAAAGGCCATTTACAACGTTTCTTCCTAAAAACTTTAACCATGTGCCAGCGCCCTGTTGTCTAGTATAGGAGCGGATAAGTTTACCGCCTGGAGATGAAAGCTTAACACCAGACGGAATAACAAGCTGTTTAGTTACTTTTAAGTCAGCATTTGGAATAAGTACTTTTTTATTCTTTTTAAATCCTGCATCCGTAAATGCTTGTTGTAAAGCGTCTGACCAATCACCTGCATAAATGTCAGATAGCGTATTGTAGCTAGGAACTAAAGTTTTATACCTTCTGACATCAGTTCCAATTTCATCAGTATTCTCCTTAATTTTATTACCTTTATCAACTAAATGATCTTTTAAACTAGCGAAAAGATTTCCTTCTTCATCAAAGCGAGCATCTACTACCTCACTAGGTTGAGGGGTGGACTGAATAAGATTGTCTACACGCTGCTTTTGTGAATCTATTTGTTCATCAACATTTCCCTTGTATTCATCAAATTGATTTTGGAATTCTCCAGTTAGCTTTTCAAAGGTGATATAGCCGACACCATATTTTTCAATGTCTTCCAAGGTAGGAGTAATCCTTATTCGTTGCCAATCATCTGAAGGGAATTTTTCTTGTAGACCATTGGAATAAGTGACAATAAATTCAATCATCATGTCCCCAGCACCTGTAATATCGGCTTCCCCTAGTGAGAATGTAACTGTGTATTCATCTGATATAGTAGCTTGTTTTTCAACTACAACACCTTTCTTGCTAGCCATTTTGAATTGGACCTTAGCACCCGTGAGACTAACTAATTCCCCGTTTTCATCTCGAAAGTTAAAACCGAGAGGTGTTCGGTCTCCCTGTTTAATGACCGATCCACCAAATACTTGTTCAACCGAATTTCCTGCCTGATACATGTAATCACCTCCAAACTTTCTTATTTTCTTAGCTCATATTCATCACTTCATCTTGTGTATACTCCACAAAATCACCTAATTTGTAAGTCTTCTCCGAATCGTTTAATAAAGGACGTTCCACCTCTGTCACACGTGCCTCCAGATAAAGAGAAGGTACATAATGCAAATCTTTAATGTGTAACGTATCAGCAAAGTAAGCTTTTTCATGTTCAAGCCCTAGAACTGAATCTAGTGTCACTTGCTCTACTTCATATTCAATAGACCCCATAATCCGTTTGTTTAATTCAGTTAGACCAAGAGAGGTTAACTTCTGTATTGTCATAGTTTGATCACTTGATTCAGGCTCATAAAGAGCCACTAAATGTTTACCATCATCCCGACACCAACGTTGTCTAGCAGCTTCATTTTCCACTGTTACTGTTAGGCGTGTTCCATCTTCTTTTTCTGGACCAATACAAACTAGAGATGTAACCAAGTTATCGTAATTTACTTTACGACGAATGCCAGATAAATCTTTACCAAAAGTAATTTCTTTTCCGTCAAACTTGCCAAGTCGAGTTACCAAATCAACATACCTCTTTACAATTTGATTTCCGTCAATTTCAATTCGAAAAGAGATTTCACAGCCAAATGTCTGTTTAACTTGCAGAATAGCGTCATAGGCGTTCATATACTCGAATGTAATTTGACGAATGCCAGAATAGTCAGTAACTCCCAATTTCCATTCCGTTCCACTTAAAACCCAGTTTGCTGCAGTGTTCACAGTTTGACCTGTTAAAGTAGTAGGAGAAATGACTTTTTGTTTTTTTAAATCTAAAAAAGAAGCTGAACAATACGCGATTACGCTATCAACATCTTTATCTAATTCATTTATAATAAACTCACGATAACCTGTTTTATCATCAGGAATAACTACTCTGTTACGTCCTACGATATACTGCGCTTTTTCATCGTTTACAGGCCACTCAAACCGAAACGTTTCTTCCAAGTCCATGTTTCGTAAGTGGACTGCTTCTTCTAACTTACCCTCTAAATAAGCAACAATGTTATTTGTTTTATAATCTAATAAATGAATCATTTATATCGTTCCCTCCAGGTTGCTTTTGTTGGTAGAGGTGGACTTGTAGAGATTTTGTTTACCCCTCTATTTAGTTTGAAAAACTCTCCACTAAAGGCTTTCAAGTCCATTCGAGGCTCACCATTAATTAGAATGACCTGGCTTTTATGGTCAAACGTAACAACATCCCCAGCACTCACAATATAAGGAATTTGATTTTCTGTTAATAAATTGAGTTTCCATACTTTCACGTCATATGCACGTAGAGATGAGACTTTGCGTGTTCCATATTGAGCCATATAGACACCAACTTGAGCTGGATTTCTTGTAAATTGTTGCTCAGTATCATAGTATTCTACGAACGAACGAGCTACATGTTTTCCCGTATCTCTATTAATAACCGTTACATATGCTGTCCACCTGTTTCTAGTACGTTCAATTCTCAACATGCCATAAAAGTTCCAAAAAGTATGTTCTTGATCTCCGTGCGTACTAATTAAATCTTTAAAACCTTGGTCTCCTCCCCCAGTACGTAATGTTGCGTAAATACGTTTACCAGAAGAATCAACATCTTTTATTGTCATCATGCAAACAGGAAGGTTACTTTCATCCAGTAGATAAAATTCAACCTTCCCAAATTTGTCTTCTCCTGTGTTTACGAGTTCAACAATGGTTTCAATACGAAAATCAGTCAATGTTTGACCAATTGACTTTTTGTAGAAAGGTCCATGCCACGTATCATTCATGGTTCCGAAATCTTCAGGGATAAAGCGACCGTTATCTACTTTCATATTTCCTGTGGCTAGGCCATCAATATGCACACTTCCTTCGGTTTTTGCCCACCCTGTAAGAGATGAAAGGGAGTCACTGAGTGCTATTTCCTCACGGTTCGCTGCATAATCTTCAATATTTACCACACGTCCAATTCGATTTATTAAGTTCCCATTCGAAATATCGATGTTTGTATAGTCAGCATCAACCTCTATCTCAAAAGTTGGAAGTGCCTCAACATTACCTTCATTTCTTGCTGTAATGGCACCTGTATCTGACCTTTGAACTTTCGTTAATCCATACTTATGAGAATCCGGACAAATAAATGTTAAGGTGCCCTTCCCTCTGTCTACAAGCTCGTCTAAATCAAGTTCTCCATCTATCATTGCAAAATAGGTACGATCTGGTTCATCGTCAAAAGTTAATTCTTCGACTGACTCTGTTATAAGCCAATCAGCTAAATCTTCTTTAACTTTCTGTAAATCAGCAATGTCTTCTGCTTTAATGCGAACCGGAACTTCTAATGTTCGTATATCGACGTCTGTACTTTTATGATAACCACCAGGTCTATTGGGTACTGTAAGAATATTTCGCTTCACAGGAGCCCATGCAGGGCGTTTTCTGCCCCGCAAGACTGTTAAGTAATCTCTTCTTTGCTTATTAAATGTAAAATTGGAATCCATGCTTTTACCCCCTCTCTTTTTGGAAACTGCTCTTACTACGTTTATCTCGTTCCTGGTATTCAGTCGTGTATTTATAGCTTCCTTTTGCAAGCTCTTTACCATCAAGTTCCGTATGGTTATGAACCACTACTTCAATGACTTGACCTGAGTTACCTTGAAGCTTTAAACCTTCAGGAGAGACTTTATTAGACATAGTTGTCATAGCGCTTTGAACATTTGAGAAACTGCTAGCACCAAGTGTTTGAGGTTGCGCATTAAACATTCCTGTCATATCAAAACCAAGCTTTTCAGCTGCATACATCAGTAGCTTAATAGCACGGTCCTTAAACTGTTCTAAAGGAATGATGACTTCTTCTTTATTACCTTCACCCATCAGAGCCATTTGAACACGATCAATGATACCGCCTTTTTCGTACTTACGTCCTCCTCGAGGGCCCCATCCACGACGACCATATGGTAAGTCTCTTCTCCACGTTTTATTATTAAAGAATGCTAGTAATTGGTCATAACCTGACATAATATTTGTATGTCCTTTTAATGCATAAGCGCGGAATGTTGACGGCACATATTGAAGCAATCCTTTTGCCAAATTTCCGGTTCTAGCATTAATATCATTAACGCGCGGATCTTGAGTGATGCCTTGGTCACCTTTAGACTCTCGATAGATTTGAGCGATAATACCATTCAATTCAGAAGCAGATAGTTTTTCTTTCATTTGTGCTGCAGCCTTCTTGATAGAAGAACGCCATCTTTCAGCACCTTTACCTGAAGGTCCTGTCTTACCTCCACCACCGCCACCTGTCATGAAGTCTAGATGAACATGGTCAGTATGGGGATTAACACCCGAATACTTACGCCATTTACTACCCATTCCCGGCCCTGCAATACGACGATTGTAGATTGCATATTGAAGGTTATTCATATGTGTGCGAGCCCACTCAGCAATTTTAGACATAGTTTTAGCAGACCCACCGATATCAAAAGCGCGTCCGTATGCGTGCATTGATTTTGAACTACCACCACGAACATTACGGTTGTTGTAACCACCCATAAATTTCGTAGGACCGAATTTATCTTTTACTTTTCTGTACCAAGCTTCAACATATGGATGCATCCCACCATATCCACTACCTGGACCAACAGTTGAACCATCACCGCCACCATCCGAAGTAGACATAAATGCATCTAATTGAGACTTGATAAATTCGATGGATGAATCTTTTGCTTTCTTCACACCACCTTTTAACATATCCCCAGCAGAAGCACCTAACTTTGGAAGGTCAGGGATAAAGTTACCGAATACTTTCTTCATCAATCCTTTAGGATCACTCATGTAATCCCATACATCAAGTGCTAGGTCTTTTGCTTTTTTAACTCCCTTTTTCGTTTTATCTTTTGCATGTTCGTATAATTCCTGGCCTTTATCAACTGCTTTACCACCTAAATCCTTAAGTTTGTTACCAATGCCTTTAGCATACATAGGAACACCTTTTAGCATTTTAGCTGTTTGGTTTCCATCAAACACGCGTGTTCCAGCAGGAAGGTTGTAAAGTGTATCGGTAGCTGGTGAGATTCCCATTCGTCCATCAGGTGTAACGTAAGCTTCTTTCTTCTTACCGTCACCTAATACTGCCGGACCACCAGGATGTCCATCTGTACCTTTTGCATACTCAGGAACAGTCCATTTTTTAATCTTTGGTGCGTCGACCTTTTCAAGTACCCAGTTAATTCCGTCAATTGCACCATTCAATCCTGAGCCCATAGCTTTTACAAGGACGTTCGCAAAAGATTTAACACCTTTTTTCACACCTGAAGCCATAGATTTTATACCATCACCTATGCGACCAGGTAACTTCTTAGCAGCTGATACGATATCATCAAAGATTCCAGTGACTTTGGATTTGATGTTATTAAAAATGGTTGTAGTTTGGGATTTTACTGAATTCCAAGCATTCACCACACCACTTTTAATATTATTAACTGAGGTAGTAATACGAGATTTGATGTTATCCCACAATGAAATTAAGAAACTTTTAATTCCGTTAAAAATGGATGTAGTATTGCTCTTAATGTTGTTCCAAGGTGTTTTAACCTTGTTGTAAATAGCTGTAGCTGTATCTTGAACAAATGATTTAATTCTGTTCCATACCGTGGTTAAGAATGACTTAATATCATTAAAAATGTTCGTAGTACTTGTTTTAAGTGAATTCCATTTATCTTTAACATAATTAAAAACTGCACTAGCAGCGTTATTAACTACGCTCTTAATTCCATCCCAGACGCTTGATAAGAAGGATTTCACTGCATTAAAAACAGTAGTTGTGTTAGACTTGGTATTTTCCCAACTTTGTTTAACTGAGTTAAAAATTGTACTTGTCACTGTGGTAAAAATAGATTTAATCCCGTCCCAGACTGTCGAGAAGAAACTTTTAATTCCGTTAAATACCGTAGAAGTTAAGCTTTTTAAATCATTCCATTGTTGATTTACATTGGTCACAATTGCATTTACGACTGTACTTACAATGCTTTTTATCCCGTTCCAGACCGAACTAAAGAAGGATTTCACTGCATTAAAGGCGGTAGTGGTCATGCTCTTGAATTGATTCCACTGATTTCTTACGTCTTCAACCATCGCATTAACTACAATGCTTGTAATAAGCTTAATTCCATTCCATGTATCAGAAAGGAATTTTGTTACTGCATTGAATGCTGTTATTGTGGCGTTTTTGATTGCATCCCAATTCTTCACTACTGCGTAAACAGCTAATCCGATTGGACCACTAATAACAGCTAACAACAATGGGCCCCATTCTTGAAAGAACGTGATAACTGAATTAAAAGCTGTGATGGTAGCTGATTTAATTTGATCCCAGTACTTAACGACCGCATAAACAGCCCAGCCTATTGGACCTGTAATCGTTGCGAGGACTTCCGGCCAGTTGTTTTTCAAGAAACCTAAAACAGCCGAAGCCCCTGTTTTAAATGCATCAAATAATTTATTTACGAAATTACGGAATGTCTCTGATTTTTTATAAGCAACTACAAAAGCTACACCTAGCCCTACAATAGCTGCGATTATTAAACCAATAGGGTTCATCATCATACTTAAATTCAATGCACGTTGTGCTGCTGTAACAACTGCAAGAATCCCTTGCAATCCTCCACCAGCTACGGTATACGCGATCATAGCCCCACGCATAAGTGCCATAGTAGCTACAGAAGCTTTTTGAATAAGGTTCCACGCCTTCACAGCTGCTGCTATTCCGATTACTGTTGCTTTGTAGGTAACAAATGCTGCTGTTAGCCCTGCAACAACAGGCAGAAATCCTTCCCATTCAACAAATGCATCTACGACACTTGCTATCTTTTCTGCAACAGGTTGAATCACATCACGAATTTTATTTATTCCTACAGCAATTTTGTCACCAATAGATTGCCAAAAAGAAGCCATGTTCTGAGCATCGCTTCCAACCATTTTATTAAGAAAAGCAGTTACTTCCTTGCTTATCATTTGAAAGGCTTTAACAAAAGGAGCTGCAATTGTAATTCCTGCTTCTTTTAAAGTGTCCCATAGACTCATAACAGCCGACCGAAGATTTTCAGAGTTCTTCCACAGTTTAATGAATGTGCCGCCAACTAAGACTAAGGCACCCGAAACCACTGTAGCTGCTCCTGCAATTCGTAAGAAACCAAGAACGAATGGTTTAATGATTAAGAACGTAGCAGAAAAGGCTGCCTTCATACCGTTAGCTCGACCAATCCCAATAGCCATAGGTGCTAGAATTAAGGAGATTGCGTTAAATAAATACAAGAACATCCCTGCTGATGCAGTAATGCTAGGATTTAATTCATTTAACTTATTAACAAATTCTCCTATAGCCGTTGCACCGTCTACTACTTTAGCGGCTATTTTACCCCAAATATCTATGAATGGTTGTAATGCTTGTAACCAGGTGGATTTTGCTTTTTCAAGTGAAATACCTAAAGGTGTTAAGCTATTTTCAAGCTCTTTGATCTTTTGAGACGTTTCTTTTTGTAGTCCTTCTAACTCTGTTAGTGCTTCCTTACGAGCTAAAGCATGTTTTTCTTTCCACAGTGCAACATAATTATTTAATTCAGAATCAGACATTTTAGTAAGCGCTTGGATTTGGCCGGCTGCTTCCGGTCCCATTTTCCTGAGAGAATCAAGCAACCCTTCGTCAATTCCTCGTTTAGCCAAACTATCAATATTTGAAGCCCAATTCTTCATCACATCGACTTGCCCTTGTAGATTTTTCATCAAGGTTTCAGGTTTGATTTTCTCTACCTCTGCCTTTTCGAATAATCCCCAAGTGTCAACAATTTCTTGTGTACGATCTTCTACAGCTTTTTGATAGTCTAATAACAATTGACCACGTTGTTCAAAGACATCTGCCATTTCAGGACCTTTAGTCGCATTAAACATTGCTGCAGTAAAACCTGCTAAGGCAATACCTAGACCTAATGCTACTTGGTTCATACGCATTAAACCTTGGTTGATTAACATAATACGGTCATTGAGGTCTTTCATACTAGCATTCTTTCCAAGCATGTCGATAGCAATGTTAGCAGCTGTGCCTTTCTTGGCCATATCTTCAAGACGATTACCGATACCTAAAAAGAACTTATCTACTCGCTGAATATGACTGACTTCGGGTAGAATATCCATCATCTTTTTAGATTGGTTACTCTTTGCGTTCATCATATCTACTGAACGAATAAATCGATCTTTATAAGCCTCCATAGCAATAGCTGCTTGGTTCGCTGTATCAGATGTATTTACACCGAGTTCGTTAATCATCTTTTGATAAGCTTGTCCGCCTTTAGATGCCGCATACATTGCTCTATTTACATCAGACAACTTCTTCTCTACAACACGCATACCAGCTTCATAAGAGCCAAAATCACCAGCATCACGAAGAGCTTCAAGTTTGCGTTTAGAATCTTCCAATTCCTCTTTAAATTGTCCAAGACGTCTTGTGGTCTCTTCGGTAGAGATTTTAACGGTACCATTTCTATTAAGCCCTAAAATAGCTAGCTGGGTTTCCTTTGTAGAATCGCCTAAATCCTGAATGATTTTGATTGCAGACTTACCAGATTTCGTAACACTGGTGATTTTCTCTAATCCTACACTGGACTTAACAGCTGCGTCAGCTAAATCATCCAGTGACTTTGTACCTTCTTGAGTCATTTGACGCATTTGGCGACGAGACTCATTCAACTCCCGTTGAAATGACTTAAGATGATCAGGAAGATTCTCTATTTGGTTAAAACGAAAACGTCTTGTAGTCGATTGAAAGCTTTGGAATTGACGTTCAGTTTGAGCAAGTGCCTCTCTCATTTCTTCAAAAGGCTGGTCATCCCCGAGTTCATTCAATGTACTTCGAACGCGCTCTATTTCCTTTTGCATTTCCTTTAAACTTTTTTGACTAACTTGACCTGTTGTTTTAAGCCCATTTTGAACGCGATTGAGAGACTTTGTAATACGTTGAAAGGTTTTACCTTCACCTAGCCCCTCGAAGTCGTCTTGAAGTCCAGCTAACGTTTGACGCGTATTTTTCACACTGTTCGTTACCCCGATTAAAGGATCAAAGCGTTGCATACGATTTGTAAAACGTCTTCCTTGAGCTTCCATGCCTCTAAAGAAACCACCAATAGTTCTTCTTGCTTGTTGATCATCAGCAGTAATTTGAATGTTTGACTGTCCAACTGTAGACATGTTTTACCTCCTTCCCTCCAAACTAAAAAAAGCCTGGTTTACCCAGACTTTTTCCACCATGAACCTTTGACAAAGTTCTCTTCTTTTTGAATGATTTGATTTTGCTGAGCTTCCATAGCTTTTTCATATGAGGAAGGAAGGATCTCTTCACTGCCCTTGCCTTTATTGAATAAGCCATCTACTAGTAACATTAGGCTAGTTACACCTTCTGTAATAC
Organism: Priestia sp. JV24; assembly: GCF_025910025.1. Lineage (NCBI taxonomy): Bacteria > Bacillati > Bacillota > Bacilli > Caryophanales > Bacillaceae > Priestia > Priestia sp. JV24. The sequence continues at coordinate 27,548 of NZ_JAPCIN010000017.1, read as the reverse complement.
GTGAACGACTCTCTTCCCATTTCTCTTTTTGGGCTTGTTCATACTTTCTACGAATCCAGTCAGGCGTATGTTCTAACACATATTCCTCCGTGTAATTGTAGTGAGAGGAAACAAACCCTATCTGAGTAATGATTTGATCAATGAAGCTTTCCCAGGTTAAGCTGTAGCTTCTTCCTGATCCCCTTCCGTTTCCTCCGAAGTCTCCTCTTTCATTGGATCCATCGGCACTTCCGGAAATGCTCTGTCGATTAATTCCTTGAAGTCCGGCAGCTCTTTGTTGAATAGCTTCTTCATCAACTGACGGACTTGAGTAAAAGTTTTTTCGAAATCTAGATTCTCACCTAGAACTAGCAGAACATCTAATGATTCGTTAATATCTAAAGCCAACGCTTCTTCATCTTCGATATCAAGAATGATTGAAAAGATACGCATAACTTGGGATTCTTGAATTGATTCTAAAATTACAGCGTATTTCTCAATCTGATCGTATGAATCATCAATTAACACTTCACGTGCTTGGCTATAAATCTTAGCTCCATCTACACCAAGAAATTTTACGATTCGAATAATTTTCAACATAGATAACTTAGGGACAGGGAGTGCTTCCCCGTCCGAAAGTGTAACTTCACCCAGTGTTTTTTGAATATCTAACGTTTTTAACTTTGCCTCTACACCCATTTATAAATCCTCCCTTAAATTGCTTGCTCGATTTCGTAATATACGTTTTCTTCTTTTGATATACCGTCTTCAGGGAAGGCTTGTAACTGGAATGGAAGAACACGTTTTTCTTTATTGAATGATTGCTCTTTTGAATCTCCTGATACTTTTGCTTTGCGAACAACTGCCATATAAAGTGAACCATCTTTCTTTTGGCTAATCAGCGCATAACGTTTGAATGGAATGTCTGTCACCGTTCCATAACCAATACGCTTTGTAGGCAATTCTGTTACAGGATAGACTTGATCAGATGTTGTATAAGCCTTACTTACTCCTGTTTCTAAATAGACAGCTGTACCATCAACTTTGGTAATTTTAATTAATTCATTCGTACCTAAACGTAACCATCCGCCTGTCTTAAACGCTACATCTGCAGTGGATAAAGTGACAATACGAGCACCTGCTGCAAGAGCACCGCCTAATACTTGACCTGTGCCGACTGTGGCTGGTGTTTCAATAATAGATCCCCCTGCTAAAGCTAATTGACGATTCTCAATTGTATTCTCTGCTAATTGCGTTTCTAACGTATGTTCAAAGCTTGAAACATCTGTATCAGCGGCACCCATAATTTGATCTACTTCAAAATCTTCTGTATCCCAACCACGAGAAATAGAAATCCCATCATTTGTGGCACCAAGATCTGTCCATCCTTCTTTTAAGTTAAAAGGATCTGTTAAATCCATAACATCTGAAATCTTTTCTGGAGCAGCCACATTCATGTCAGCTACAACTAAACGACCTGGACCACCAACAAAATTCTTCGAATTAACTTTATAAATATCGGCCATTATTTAGTCACCTCTTCAAATTTCCAAGTTTTTGAGTCTAGCAATTGATTTGCTGTTGCTTCTGAAATATCTTTATCATCACCTACAGTAAGGATTTGACCCTTCACGATATCAAACGATTTACCGCCTTTTCTTTCAGGTGGTAAGCGGAAAATAATAGCCCCGTTGTTTTTATCAACGGGGCCTTTGCAGATGATCTTGCGTTCAGTTGTTTGTTTTGCCTTACTTTCATTTTTTTCAGCCAATGAAATGACCTCCTATGCTTCTAAATGTTCTAAGCGCATATAGCACCATGCTTCTGGCTTTTGTGTGTCATCGTCTCGTGACGGGATAGGATTACCTTCCTTTTCACACCACTCAACACGTAACCCCTGTATAAAGGCTGCTTGAGCTTCTAATAAGTTGATACAATTAATAAGCTTGTTCATTGCTTCTGATTCTTCTGAAGCACGATAAATAAGCTGGATACGGCTAAACCCGACACCTCCAGCACTACGAACCAATAACCCTTCGCTAATGTTTGATTGAAAGGTATTAGCGTCTATATGATAATCTGTTCGACTTTTAAAAAATCGAAGAATAGGAGGAATAGGATCTACATACTTAATCATGAGTACCTCCTATAAACCTAATGTCTTTTGGATTTGGACCTGTGCTACTCGATCCATTCTTTCGCTAGCACGGTCTAACCCACGAGCCATAATGTTATATTTCTTTTCAAGGATTTCAGCATAGCTGACGCCCGAACCTGTTAGCAGGATAGTTGTGTCAGCACCTTCAATGAGTTCATGTACAACGTCGTTTTGAGTAGCTGTACGTGAACCTTTCCCCGTTTTGTCCTGCGCTGGAATGTCTGTTAGGTACCCAATAGAGTTAATGTATAAGGACGTATCGATATGATCATCCTCTCGTACAATCTCCTTTGTTTCATCTGCCCACGCCATTCCAGCAGCAGTAACCGCATTTCTCCTCGCTTCTTTCAGCTTTTCAGGAGATAACGCTTCTTTAATGGATTCATCAATCTTAAAATCAAATTTAAGATTCTTTTTAGCCATTTCCATCACTCTCCTTTTGAAGTGTGACTTCATAGTGATGAAGACGTACTTTAGAATAAATAGGCTGTGCTTTTTCGACAGTATAAACCCCATCCAACACCGGCCTATCTTTTAAGTCCCGAATATCTTTTATTTTTGCATCACTTGGGATTTGTTTGTCAGGGCCTACAAACAAGATGTTTTCAATGATGAAATCTACCCCGTATTGATCGACAGAAGCTTTCCGTCTAATCTGATCAGCGCGGCAAGGAACATTCCCAATAGGTACATCCCTATAAATAGGCTTGCCATACTCGGTTTCACCTATCTTCTGACCCGTTAAAACTATTGTGCAACGATGAGTAAGAATACGCTCGAACCTCATACATCGTATCCACTTGAAGGACCTGAGATAGAAAAGAATGAAATGCCTGTTGGAATGTCCTGTTTAAGAGACTGAAGGATTAAATCTAGCTCTTTGATACCTGTTCGCGTCCCTTCATATTCCCTCTCTTTGATGGAGTCCACTGTTTGAACATCCCTCATTGTATAAGAGTAGGAACCTATCTTTTCTGTTTCGATAGGGCTTAATGAGCTTTCTTTAATATCAGGATTATCCTGATACCACAAGAACTCAACAAGCAGTATGGTAGCTGTGCGAAGGTCAGCTAGTACGTCCTCATCGGTTTCATCTTTGAATTTCCTTTGTGCTTCTCGATGAATCCAAGATGTAGCACGGTCAATGTAACCTTGTATTTGTGTAGAAGAAAGCCCCGCAATTTCTTCAAAAGAAACTCGATCTTTCACTTCTATAACTGTTGCATAAGGCATGTTATTCCACCTCTTCAATAAAACCTGCTTCAATACGTTTTAAAAGCTCCTGAGAAGGATTCTTTGGTAACTCCTTCTCTTGCTTTCCAGCCAATGAAAAAGACCCTTCACTAGTTACCTCAGCGAACTGAGTAGCAGGGTCTTTTAATTTATATTTTTTCTTTTTAGCGGCTGCCATGTTATCCCTCCTTATGATCTAGCTGTATCAAGTGTTAAGATCATACGTGCATTTGGATCAAACGGAATGTAATCAGATGTTTCGGTTGCATATGAACCTTCAACCTGCGTTTTCACATCACGGTCATTTTCAACTGAGAATGGCTTGAATTGATATTTAGCAAGAGCAAACTGAGGATCTACTAACACCATACGGCCATCTGGAATATCTTCAGAGATAAATGGCTGATAATCCAACACATCAGGCATATCTCCGTTTTTCAGCTCATTAAGGAAAATGAAGTTTCCGTTGGCTTCTTTTTGAGTAGCCCATTGTTCTGCTGTTTTCAAGTTCATTAAGCATTTCGTATAGTTAAAGCCATATTTTTGATAAGCAAATTGTTTTGCATACCAAATATCAGCCAAAGTCCAATCATTCGCTGTTTTCACTCCAAGCGTAGGAGCTGCATCTGTACCATCTTTGAAGTACCCATTTAATAAACGGTGAACAGCTAGCTTCTCTTCAGTACGACCGATTTGCACACCGCGTTTGCGTAAGTGCAGAGAAAGCATGTCAAAGCGCATTGCTTTTGCTTCATCTGTAATTTCAATACCACCACCGCGCTTGTAGACGAAGATAGTGTGGTCTGTATCTAATTTGATACTAACAACCGGAATTGGAGCACCTTGACCAATGAAGCTTAGGTCTAGATCATCGTTATCCTTATTTTCTAGCGTGTAGTATTGGTAACTCATTTGATCCATGCTGATTGTTTGACCAACTAATTGATCAGAACGTCCACCAGCTAAGAAACCTTCACGAAAGCCATCCTCTAATACAGCATTAAATAAAGGCTTTGTATTGTCATTTTGGTAAAGAGCACGAACTTGTTGAGAGCTAATGTCTTCAATACCCAATGCACGAACAGCATCTTTTACCGTTACACCTTGAGAAGCAAGGTAAGAACGGAAAGCAGCTGAACTATTTTTGCTAAGTAATTCTTCAGCTTGACCAGCAATACGGCCGTCTTTTCCTGCCGAATCTTTCATAGCAGTTCGTAATTCTGAGCCATTCTTTAATTCAATAATTTCTCCACGATTATTTTTAATTTTGCCTGTAAATTTCATGCTTTTCCCTCCATTAAGGCAGTAGAACTTCTACTGTGCCTTTACTTGAATTAACTAATGCCACATAAGAACCATTGGCTTCGGTTGCTTTCTTTACGCCACCAGTGCCATTCGCAACTACTGAATCACCAACAGCAATGGTACCTGTGTATGGAAACTCATTATTACGTTTGTGGATATAATCGTATACACCAAGTGGAGCTTCTTTTGATGTGACAGTATGCTTGGCCATTAATTGAATAACATCACCATCAGCGCATTTAACTGCATGATAAGCACCTGTTGTTGCTAATTTAAGTGGTGTTCCTGCCTTCACTGGGCTTTCAGATGTAGCATCTTGCGCAAAAACAGTGAGGGATAATCCATAACTATCTGGTACAATACCGCCTACTTTGTTAAACATTACTTCTCATCTCCTTTGTATGATTCTGAAACAATGATGTTGTCCTCTTCATTGCCTGCGCCATGACCACGATTAGGGTCATCAGGATTTGTTTGACGACCTGGTGTAAAACGTTGTTCTGCCATTTCCTCGTAAGCTTTGATTTCATCCTTGATGTAGTCTAGGTCAGCTGCGCGTACAAGCATGTTTTTATAGGATTCAGCATTAAATCCTTCACCTTGAGCGCGTGTGCGAGACGCAACAGCTTGATCAACTAAATCAGCTGCATATTGGCGCCCTTGCTCTGCTTCCACTTTCAATTGCTTAACGCCTTCTACGGTGGCTTGCTCGCCCAATTCATTGCGTAATTGAACATCCTCTGGTTGACGAAAGACTTCACCTTCTGACGATAAAACATTATAAACAGCACTTTTTTCAAGCTTTCCTTCTTTTAGAGCGCTTCGAACCTGTTCAATTAAGTTCATATTTTTGTTATCCTCCCTTTTAGGCATAAAAAAAGCAGCGCCATCTTTTCGTTCAAAACGAGTTTGGAAGCGTTGCTCTAATTTCGCTATTTTATTTTCTTCTAATTCACCTTGTTGGACATAAGCTCTCGCCTTGTCGATGTAAGCACCAGGTGTAGCGCCTTTATATACAGTCGATACTTCTCTAAGCCTAGCGTTTTCAATCCAAGCAAAGGACATTCGACCTTGTTCATCTTCTAGCCCTGGAATATGTGGACATTCCCAATCCCATAAATCACGACCACAAGAACCACAACGATAGGACTCATCAGAAAAGCCAACAGACATATCGCGTGTAATACCAGCTTTAATAGCTCGTATAGTATCGTCTGTAGATTCACCATTGATTTTTACACCTTTAAGGATGTACCAATCGCCCCGAACTGCATTTGCATTGTCAGTATCATCTTGAATTAACTGACCACCATATGAACGTCCAAAAGGAGCTGTATAGATATTATGGTTTCCTAACAAACTCACGCCATTATTTAAATCAGCAGCATAGTTTCTTAATGTGGTTACAGGGTCCATTCTTGTGAAATAAGAATCTAATCGATCATTTGAGCAAACACCTGAGAATGTAAAGATATCATCGGCTGTGACAGGCTCAAGCGTATGACGGTTAATTGCATCTAAATCGATTTCCTGTTCTTGTGCTACTTGTAAGCGCACCGGTAAATGTAAAGCTGATCCCATTTGTTATTCACCTCCCTCCAAAGTCCTCATTCATCAGCTTCTTGCTTTAAAAAAGTAGCGTTATCGGCTAAATACTGGCTTATCTCTTGGTATCCCTTAGTGTTTTCTTCTTCACCAAACCCTCTAAATTTTACTCTGGCAGGAAAAACACGTTTAATCTCTTCACCTTCAACTTCAAATACTATTGCCCAGCCAAAAGTATGGAGAAGCATATTAATCCACCAAAGCAATCCACTGTCTTTAAATTCCTTCCATGATTTTTCGTTTACCACAATATCATCCTTTCAATAGGTCCTCTTCGCCTTCAAGGATACGTTTATACCAGCAACGACAGTTAATGACGTTATCTGCCGAAGCTTTTGAGCTATCACCAGGATACATTAACGGCTCAAACTCTTCGTTTGCGTTTTGCACGTAAAACGGCTCATCCAATGTTTTTCTCTGCCCATCAGCTTCTCTATGACCATCCCTTGTGCGGTCTTGTTGAGCAGAACGCCATATCTTACCGATGACCATACCTGATTGCTTATCAGAATGCCATTGACCAGTTCTTGCAGCTCCTACCATTTCAGTACGAGCGATAGTTCTTGCTCTCCCTTTTGAGAAAGCAAAGTCTTCTCGTAATGCATTAGCTGCCTTGGCCACACTGTACTGTCCTTCAAAAGCAACATCCCACAATGCCATGATTACATGTTCATCAGTAACGCCTTGGATCAATTCAGCATCCCTTCGAGAACGATCAGATAAGGAACGCAAGAAATCATCAGCTGTATCATCAAATACAAGCTCTGTATCAATTTCCATAATGTTATACATTCCTGCTATTTTGGCTGATTGCTCTATCCAATCAAAGCCTGCTGCATCCCACAATTCCAATTGCTCGCCTTCATCTGTTAAGATATTGGACTTAATCCAATCAATGAACGATTTAGGAACGTCTGAAAGGTCTTTTCGATTGTTTGAATACATAAACCTATGAACATCTATCAATACACGCGTAGGAGGCGTGTCGGCTTCCTCAAGTCTACTGATATATGTTTCTACTTGGTTCTGTAACAGATTGTAGAAATCATCAGCTGCTTTTGTTGTTAGAACAGCAACTTCAGGTACCCAATCACCTTGCATTTCCTTTACATACTCATCTTCAGTATCATCAGCTCGTGTTTTTGGTTGGCGCTTGACTTGCACACGCCTTGACCTTGCAATAGCTGGCGATGTTGTAACTGGTGCTTGTGGTTCGCCAACTGCATCATGACCAACAACAGCATTTGAAGCTTCATCATTATCCACCCAACCTTGAATAACCCTTGCTATCCAGGTATTTGTTTCTATTTGTTCAGCTTGAGCATCTTGGAAACGGTCTGTTGTACGAAGTTTATTAAAGGTTAAACGAGCTTTACTCTGTCTACCTTGTACTTGCAACGCAACATTATAAGCACGTTCTATAACACGCTTAACACCTCGCTGAATGCTTTCAATACCAGCGACATATATTTGCCATTGAACAGTACCATGCGTTTCTGTAGTACCTTCATTACGCCCCAAAAGGATAGGTAACTGTTTTAAGGCAGAAACTAGTTGCTGATTAATAATATTGATTAAGGCTGTGGCGTCCATTGATTTACCAGCGGTACCCCCAACCATAGCAACATTAACAGAATCAGAGTGAAAAAAATTGTCATCGGCTTTCAGTTGTTTGAATCGATTTTCGATTGATGTAACAAAGGTTTGAGCGTAATTAGCAATAGCTTCTGCACCCTTCATCTTAATTTCTTGAGGGATGTTTTTCAGAATGGCTTCTTCGGCTACAGAGATATCTAAACGGGCATGCCCTTGATTATGAGCGACCGCTTTTAAATCTTTCAATACCTCAACCTGAAAGAAGACAATTTGCAAGAGTGGCAGGATAGGAGAACGACCATAAGGGTCTCCAATATCGGGATCAAACGGTAAATAGAATACCTGCTCTCGGTTTAGCACCTTATATGTACCATCCGATTGCTTCTGCACCAATTGGACTTCACCGGTTTCCTTATCCTTCCGAAAATCTACAGTGCTAGGATCTACCGCATGAAAGTCTACTACATCATTCAAGCCCTCATTCAATTCAACCTCTAAACAAATGGCTCCTTGTGTAAACCCTGTAAGGTTCAATACATTAATCAGTTGATCCATGCCGCCGCCATATAGAGCACCTACACGTTTTGCTAGACCATTAATATAATCTAGCCCCTGCTTGTCATTAGAGCCTGTAGGCTTTAAGCATTCAAGCTCATGTCCTGTATTGGATAGGCGAAGAAAGTTCCATATAGCCATTGAAGCGTCTGGGTTTAAGTCACGAATAATTTTAAGGCTCTCCATAACATCCTTATTGCGGAACTCATTGCGGTTAATCATGACACCCTCATACCAAGAAAACTGCTTCTCCCACTTCTCATGGGTTTGTCTACCACTTTCTAAGCGGCTATTGATTGAGTGGCTAAGATTGCGAGTGAACTTCTTGAATTGCCTTTCAGCACGCCATGCTTTGAATCCATCGAGTAGTCCCATTAATTCTCACCTCCATTCATTGAAAAACCTGTGATAAACGAATTCAGTACATATTTAGGAGCTGGCATGTATTTACGTAATTGAATGCCAATTGCAAATGCCATGACTAAATCATCATGACAGCCTCCTTGCGCCTCTTCCTTACCTTTGTCATTCACAATAAAGGTAAAGCATTCACCAAGTAATCGAGTACTATTTAAGGTCATTAAACCTTCTCTCATAATGGTTCGTAATTCAGACATCATAATAGGGCGAGTCTTAGGGGTAGTTGGCCATCCTGGCTCTTTCTTTTCCTCCCCTGTTTTTGAATCATATTCAACGTGATAATAAAGGTTATCGTAGGCAACTTGATTGATAAGCGTATTAAGTACACTGTGACCGTGGTTATTACGTTCAGGTCCTATCATTGCCGTATTGTAATGCCAGCCAAGGACAGCTAATTTCTTGCCGAAAATATCCGGGTCCCAATGCCCGTATAACTCAGCAACTTGCTCTCCACTCGACCATTCAAATACATGAGCAGCTGAATAGTCACCGTTTGATTTCCCCTCAGATACGTCACATGCAATCAAGTAACGCTCATTAGGATCTGGCTCTTTCCAAATCCATAGCTCGCCTTCATCTTGCTCAACAATGGAATGATTCATGTTATCCACGTAATCAATGTAGTGAGTCGTATAAGGCTTCTGCTTGGCAACCTCAATCATTTGTTTTAAATCCTTGAGATTGAATACTGGACGACCTGAGCTTAAGAAACAGCTTTGGTCATCCTCTGGATACTCTTGAAGAAAATGTTCCTCTTTAGACATCCCATCCTTTTCAGGCATTTCAGATATCTTCCAGCGGCGCCATTTCACTTGCTCAAGAGTTAAACTGTAGAGCTCAATAATACGCTGCTCTGCTTTGGTAGGTTTGAACTCCTCACCTTCTAAAGATAGCTGATAGTCGGGATGATCAAACCAACGATAGAACTTAGGCTTCCAATCAACCACGCCTTGTTTTGCCTCTTGATAGGTACGGTAGAAATAGTTTCCTACACCATTTGCTGTTGTTTCAAGAACGATACGGCCATCCCTAGGAACTGCTTGAAGCAACCCTGTCATTAAGGTTTCAGGATCAGGCCAGAAGGCAACCTCTGAACAGTGAAGGTTATGAATGGTATCACCCCGTCCAAAGTCTGTACTTCCAGCGGTACCAACTGTAATACGGCTGTTGAGCGCTTCAAAATAGAACTCTTTTCGGTTGCCGTATTTCGGCTTTGTCTTGCCGTTATTCAGCTGCATCTTCTTTGCTTCAGGTAGATTGTTGTACATGAATTGAACAGCATTAAACAGCTTCTTAGTACTCTCTGAATCATGAGCAATAATAACAGTGGTTGTATTTGGATTATTAATCGTATCGTCAAAGAACTCGGACAAAATCAATGTAGAGAATCCTAATTGACGTGGTTTTAAGATAATGTCACGGTTTGTCCGTTCCTCCCAGTAAATAGACTGGATAGGATTGAATTTCAAGTTCACGACATTCTTATCTTTAGTACGAATAAAAATCCTTTTCTGAATACGCGTTTTAGCATCCTCTGGCTTTTGGTCATTACGTTTAGCAAAGCCTGTTGCTTGCTCACGTAAGCGATCATGAAATTTACCTAACACATTAAGCTTCACCCCTTAATTGCATATGCTGGTCTACAATCTTTTGCATACGAGGGTTAGCAGCTAAATGCTGAATAGCAACCTCGTATCCTTCTTCTGACACGTCTCTGAATTTGTCCATAAAAATAGAGAGATACTCTTGAATTAAGCTGAATTCAAAAGCTTTCTCTCTTAAATCAACGAGAAACTTTGTATTTTCCCTTAATTCTTTATTTAACGTGGTTATCTCGTAGACCTTACGCTTTAGCTCTTTATTGAAGCTAGCTTTCCAGTCATCTAAGTAATCATAGTCAATCTCCCCTCCTTCATGAAGAGCGGATAGGAGATTCTCTTTTAAATCGTCCATTCGCTGATCAAAGTATTCGGGTAGGTCATCCACTAATTCAAAGCGAGCAAGAAGCCTCTCAGTCGTCTTGTACTGAAGCTGGATAATATCAAACTCCTGATTCACCACTTTCATAACACGACGCTTATCTTCTTTGATGACCTCTTTCCTTTGCCGTTGCTCCTGGTCTTTCGTTGACTCTATATAACGAGCTACAGCAGTATGAGATATGTTTACTCCTGCCTGTTCAGAACACTCCTCAGCAATCTGTCTAGTGGATTTAGGAGGATTAGCTTTAAGACCTGCAAAAACGATTTCTTCACACCCATATTTCTCAATTTTTGATTGACGTGCCATGTAACGTTACACCTCCATTCTGTTACGTTTGTTGCGTTACATTTAAACGTTACAAGTGAAACATTACAGCGGTCATTTAATGTAGTTATTGTTATGACGGGCTGTAACGCTTATTTATCTGTAACGTTACACTTATAGGTTGGAATCTTATTTTGAGCAAGCAGCTCTTTCGCTCCATTCGGAGAAAGTACCTTTGTCCCTTTAGGTAATGGCGATAAGAAATATGGTTGATCCATAACAATAAGTGTACCTTCGGGCATCCAGATCCATTCGTTTTTTCCACCATCACTTATAATTGCAATCTCTTTATTTATCATGCCTCACACTCCCTCAGTTCAACTTTGGCTCACTCTTATAGGCTGACTATAAGTTCAACCTAATTAGCGAAAAGAAACAGAGCAGTTAATACAAGCGTATCGATAAGAAGGATGTATTGAATATCTCTTCTTAGCTCTTTCTTTTGCTCTGCTATTGCTCCAATTGTCAACATCAACATAACAATCATTAATACAATCTCAAATGCTACCAACATGATTTTCCCTCCAAATAAAAAAGCACCCTCGAAAGGATGCTTTTCGTTCTTTAATTATTGAACTAAGTCAGCGAAACACTGATTTAAGTATCTAGTTAGTTCTTCAGGATCGAACTCCCCATCTTTACATTTTGCTACACCATCTTCTGAGAATATCTCATCTAGTTCTTCAACGATTTCTTCAGATTCTTTTGTAACAGAGATTCTATCTTGCTCTTGATTTACTTTAAATACTAGAGAAATGCCATTCAATGTGAATTTATTTAATTTTAAGTGATCGCTCTCGTATTTCATGTTAGGGTATGTTGCTTGAAGCCCAATCTCATTAACCCTAAACATATGCATTTGTCTTTCAATTGCATAAAAAGTTTGAAGAACCTTTTCTCGGTCAATAGATTGAACACTCTCTCTTATTCTTTTAGCTAGCTCTTGTCTTTCCATAGTTATCACCTCCCCGCCTCAATTATATCGGACAGAAAGGAATAGTTAACACATTTTTCTTATTTTAGAAAAAAATAAAGGACACCGATGAATCAGCGTCCTTCTCCTAATTTATTAAATTGCACCTGGTCTTAATAAAGGATTAATCCCACTTGGATCTAATCGTCTCCAACGTCCAGCTGTACTCATGTTATCCCCCATTTTCATTAACTGTTTTGAAAGACTCCTTTAATAAAGAGATCTAATTCTTTCTTCTCTTTTGATAAGGTTTCATACCTTGAATATAGCCATGAGGTATTTTGATCTTTTTCAATAATAACTTGTTTTAACTCAAACTTATAATTTTTATAGGCTTCAAAGAAACCCTCGAATTCGTGATGCTCTAAATGAGCTTCTTTATAGATTCTTTTAGCCTCTATATAACTTTGAAAAGACATATTCATATAAGTTAGAGACAATTGATACCTCAAATCAGAATCCTGTTTCTCAAGAACTTTATAGGATGCCCTAGCGTCACTAAAAGCATCGTCTAACTTTTCTTGTAAATACGAAACATTATAAAGAAATTCTTCGTTTTCTCTCATTTTTATCACCTCCCCCTTCCCAATTATATCAACAATTAGTAGGAAATACCTTTTAATTGTCGAATATTGTAATTGAAATAAGGAGGTGAAACTAATGTCGAGCGCATGGATGCATAACAATAATGTAAATACCTTAATAGTGACTGTAGATGAAAAAGAATATCTTGTTTATTACAAAACTGTCAGCTCTGTAATTCCAAAACTTGTTGAAGAAATTCAAACAGGCAAAAGAATTACATATAAAGATGTGAATGAAGAAATCTCTTCTAACCCTAACGATATGAAATTAGAGGAGATAACAAAATATATGATTTCAAAATTACAAGAGATGTAATAAAATCACTCTCAAATCTAAAGCAAGTACTCTTACTTAGCAATATGATTCTTGCTTTAGATCTCTCTAATGAACATTTTCTGTTAATACCATAATAGCACCCTTAAAACGAAATAATCTTTCGTCTTTCCCTCACAATCCTCTCACGTTTCTCTCACAAATAAAAAAGACCCCTTAGGCAGGTGTCTCGGTTTCTTTATATACTTGAAGTTGTAGAGCGAAGGCAAGCTTGTAGAAAGCCTGCTCGCGTATTCTATAATAAGTTGCTTCGCTAATTCCCATTTCATTGTAGACATCAAAAGCATATACGTCTTCATAAGTCATATAGGTTTTAATGACTAATTCACGTTCTCTTTTACTTAGCCGGTTCACCGCTCGTTGCACTCGCTGCATGAAATTATCTCTTTTTATTTCGTAATCGACTCTTTTAATAGCAGTATCTTCAGTAGATGAATGAAAAGCATTTGTATTGCTAGGCGGTACCAGTGAGTAGCTAGGTGTAACCTTTGGCATAATATCTTCTGGTACAGTCATCATGTACATGCGATAATCTGCAAATGCTTTTTCCACGTTTACCTTTGTTTCTTTTCCATCAACATCACGAAGTAATGAAGTTTGTATTGCTGCCATCACATAGCCCCCTCTTATTTTTGTCTATATGCTCCGCCTTTGCCCCTTGTAAGGATTTGGCGATTCGTTCCCATTAAATCCATTACATCACGAGTAGAAAGCTTTTCTGTACGTTTTTCTTGCTTTTGATAAGGTTTTGGCTGTTTCTGATAACATTTTTTCTTTCTACTGTTACGTTTTTTCTCTTTTTCAACCACATCTTTATCTTTTTTCCATTGATTCAACTGATCACGTAGAGTTGGATTCATGGCCATATCCCCTTTTATAAAATAAAAAGGACACCAAATAAGCTATTGCTTACTCAGTGCCCTCGGTTTTTCCGTTAAGGCTTGTTATTCTTTTTCTGAAAATGCTTCTTTAAAAGTTTGTAAAATATATTTTAAACGAACTGCTTTTTCATCTTCTGTCAGCATCTGATTTGAACGTTTACTTGAATACACTTCCTCTTCAAGACAATCTTCACATGCTGGCTTACCGTGTCTTTGAGATACTACTTTAGCAGATCCACAATAATAACAAACTGGCATTATTACACCTTCCTTTTCGTCTTAGTTTCCAATCTATCGACCTTACCGCCCAGGGTAATAACTAACGTTTCTCCGTAATCCGGTAGATCATGTTCAATTAGCTGGCCATCTTTTACAACGTACATTTTTTTATTGTTCATCAAGTCTATTTCAGCGGTCATTTTCTCTGTATTTACACTCACCAGAAAATACCTCCTCATGTTATAATTTCATTAGGTTTACTGGGAAGATGTTCCTGGTCTTTTTTTGTTCCACCTAGTGTATAATGAAACTACCTTTTATAAAATTATTTTACCTGTAAGGACGCTCTTGGCTGAGCGTCTTTTTTATTTATCCCTGCATGGGGCCAATCTAAAGCTAAGTCGTTATAAGTCACAAGTCCAGCTGTGGGTTTGGAATTGAAGCGTTAGGAGAACCCATTAAGCTGTGTGCCATCAAACCGCCTTTTACACATTCACCGCACTTTCAACCTTCACCGACTTCAAAGCCTCAAAGATATCCTGTTTTACGCCTGCTACATGCTTTTTCAATTCATCAAGACTAATTGCATCACTACCTTTGATTTCTTTCTCTATGAGAGCGTTAAACGCTGAATCAAGACTGTTGTAATAGCCAATTTGTCTGAAAAGAAATTCCTCAGTTGCATTGCCTTCCTTATCCTTTTTGAAATACTTTTTATTTAAGATGATGTTAAGCGCATCCGATGTAATTTTATAATTTTGGCCAACCATGATTTCCATTGTTTTATCCCCCTCAATATCCCTGTTCTTGGCGTGTGTGATTGATTTTATTTTTTTCGAAGTAAGCCTGTTCAATTTGTTCCCAAGTGAACCCAAGCATTTCACCTAACTCTACAAAGGTACCGAATAGATTTTCATATATTTCTTTAGTAACTTGACCGTCAACTCTATAGACAAGATACAAGGAATTAATAGCTTCAAAGCATTTTAAAAACTGTGATGTATTACCTTCTTCTTGAATGCTCCAAATTTCAATATCGGTAAATCCTAATTCAATCCCAATTGTTAAGACAAAATGTAAGCAGTCCACATATTCTTCTAACAAAGGGTTTTTATCTACTACAAGATAACCAGCGCATGTATCACAAAAGTACCAGTGATTGCCTAGACCATGATCGCCTTTCTCTTCATCTTTTGGAGGGTTTCCTCTGTAATAGCCTTTTTTCATGCAATCAGGACAATTCAACCTTTTAAATGTTCTTGGCTCCTGGTCATTGCTCCATTTTTTAAAACCTCTATGCTCATTCGCACATTCACCAAGCTCAACTTGTAGAGCAAGGACCTTCCAATCTAAGTTATCCTGCCCTTTCAATTCAGGATGCTTATCCATAATGCGCTGATCAAGTACACGCTGCATATCAAATAACTTTGTTAAATTCATTTCAATACTCCTCCCGTTAATCTTTTCAATTTATCTAATTCGTTTTTAGCAAACTGACGATCTTCACGGCTCTTCTTCAATTTACGAGACGTTTGAGCATAGCTTCTTTTTAATTCCAGATGGTCCTTAGATACACTCTCGTAAGCTCTTTGTAACTGTTTATTTTCTTCAGATAGACTTTCAATCTTGTGAATCATCCAATTGAAGTCATTAGCGCTTAAAACATCCACGTATAAGCCGTTACCATGTTCTGCTGTGAAACCAGTGCTTCTTTTAATGAGCTCTAAGCGTTCCATCATTCATCCCCCTCACCAATTCAAGGAACTTGTCCTTATCCCTGTTATCAAGTGCCTTGTTAACGTGATAATCAAACAGCTGCTTTTCTAAAGCCAGAATCAACCTATCAGCTAACTTCTGATCTTCACTAGATAAAATGACTTGAACGTCTCCTGGTGGATTATAGCGAGCCATGTATTTTGTGATAGGAATACATGCTTCACGTCCTACTTTCACATTTCCAAAAAGGACTTGTGTAACTTCAACATGAATGTGAGCAGGTCTTCTGCAGTAGCTTAAGAACTTGCAAATCGCATGCATACCAATTATCCGAAGCTCTAATAGTTCACCAGGCTTTAAGTTTTGTAGGGTCATTTCGTCCCCTCCAATAAATTCAAAGATTTTTTCATTTGTTCAAATGCTTTATAAAACTGATCAAAACTTAATACCGTACAGTACAACCACTTTTGTTTTCCAATAATATTAGAAGTTATATCGCAAAAAACATTTCGATTTTCCACATCAACTTTAACCACTTTAGCAGTCGCTGGACGCCATCCCCACTCTGTTGGAAAGAACAAGCAGTATCTCTTATTCGTTTCGGGTACTTCTTCTAGGAAATCAAAGATTGTTGCTTGATCCATACACCTTCCTCCTCTGAAAATTAACTTTTGGTATCACATCTCCACCTAGCTTCTTGCATTCCGTACCACATCGAGTTGAACACTTTTTGAAAAGAGAGCAGCGTGTCTGGCACGCCGCAAGCTCATCTTCTTTTTTAATCCAAGAGGGACGGTCATCAGCGATAATAACGTTAAGCTGCGCCATCTTCCGCATTATCGTCAGACTCTTCAATCTTCTCTTCTGATGCTGCTTCAGGGACTGAAAGGTCTAACTCTTCCTTCACTTCTTTTTTAGCTTCAGCAGGCGTTTCAGTTTGCTCTTCCTGGCTATCTTTCCATTCCTTCCACTTCTCAGCTAAAGGAGCAACCTTAGCACGGTACTGATCCACTAACTCAACAATGGTTCCAGAGGAGATATTTAATTCATTTGCAATCTTCATATACGTTTCACCGTCATTTTTTCGTTTAATGACTTGAGGAATGTCATAAGCAAATTCTGTTTCAAATTGTGGAGCAAGACCACTTGAGATAAATTCATCAACTACAGACAACTCAATTTCTTGTTTCTCTTCTACCGTTTTCACTTTTTCTTTAGGTAAACCAAGATCTGCTTCAATCTGTTCAGCAGCTGGCTCGACTTCCGATACAATCCCTTTGTTATCGACTTTATATGTTTTAAGAGGCTCATTTGTCTGAGCATTTAATGTGATGTTAAAGCTGACTACTTGAGACTCAATAGCGCATTGCACCGTGCAGCCAATCATTTTTGCCAATGTGTCAAGCTTTCCATCTAAACCAGAATCACCAATTTCAAGAACGATTTCTTTTTTACCGTCTGCTTTAAGATTTACCTTTTTTACCACTGGATTGAATTCTGCATATGACATAATTAATTTCCTCCTAGAATTTTAGTTTGATAGTAAAGACATTTGTTCTTGCTGTACTTCAAGCATTTGTACAGCTACTTCAATACGAGGTGTTTCGGAATAAAATTTACTTACATGCAAATCAACAATCTGGCTGTCGTCATTCCAAATGACTTTATTTAAAGCATCCTTAATGCCTTTTACATAGTTATCAACATCTGGTTTACTGATAGGACGTAACAAACCTTGCTCTGCTTCGATTTTTTTCTTTTTACTGAAAGACTTAAGAGTTGGTTTGAACACTTTCACGTCAAGCTGTAAAGGACCTGAAAGTAATTGACTTGGCTTATATTCAGAAGCAACTAGCTTTACATACTGTTTGAAATCCTTTGATTTCTTTGGATCGTACATTTTAACGAAACCGCCTCGAGTACTTGCTCTTGGACGACCTTGAGCGACCGGCTCTCCATATACCGTGAATTCAATCATTTCATCATTCCCCATTTCCTAATTGCTTGCCGAAATTAGATTTAACTTGAATATGAACTTGCTCTAACTCAGTTAGGCTTAATTCGTATAACTGTCTACCATTAGAAGTTTTAAAATATCCGTATCGCACCAACTCATTAATTAAATAACTTTGACGTTGCCGAACTGCTTTAGCTAATAGAGCCACTTCCTCTCACCTCGCTGTCTAAGTATTGGTCGAACATCAAAATCCCTAATGTTGCTTCTTGAGCTGAAACAGAACCTGAAAACTGTGATTGAAACACATGAGGATCCATAACTTTTCCTGTTTGACCATAATATTTTTTCATTTCTTGAAACACCTGATTTTTATCCAATTAACTCAGCCTCCATCTTGGCCTCTAGCTGTTTTGACAAGTTGAGGAACTGGCCGTACTCTTTTCTAAATAACGTTTGTACGGTACCGACTGGACCGTTTCGCTGTTTTCCTAAAATGATTTCTGTAATGCCTGGATTTTCTGAATCCTTGTTGTAATAATCATCACGGTATAAAAAACTGATAACGTCTGCATCTTGTTCAATGCTTCCTGATTCACGAATATCGGACATCATCGGACGTTTATCTTGGCGTTGCTCTACGCCCCTAGAGAGCTGTGATAAGGCAATGACAGGGACATTAAACTCACGAGCAATTTTCTTTAACATGCCTGAGATATGACCAATTTCTAAATCTTTCCGTTCAAACTTTCCAACAGATGAAATAAGCTGCAGGTAATCAATGATGACTAAGTGCTTTTTATCTGGATGTTCCTTGAATGATTCTTTGATTTTTGAACGAATGTCGTAAACCGTTTGGGTAGGTTCATCGTGAATATTGATATCCCATTTTTCATAATGGCCAATGGCATTTGCCATATTTTCATGATCTTCATTCGTAAATTCTTCAAATGGATTTGACCATTTCTTGCCGTTCACCCGTCCAAGCCCGGACAACATACGCTTAACTAGCTGTGTATCAGACATTTCAAGTGAGAAGATATCGGACACGCCGCCTTTTTCGCAATTTGACTGTGCTAAACTCAAAGCAAATGCTGTTTTACCCATTGAAGGCCTTGCAGCAACGATAATTAAATCTCCACCCTGCCAACCACCAGTCATGCGGTTTAAGTCATCTAATCCAGTGTCTATACCTGTGAGCCCTTGCGTTGGAGTACTCATATCAGAGAAGATATCTGCTAGAACATCGCTTTTCGTACGATTCTTTTTTCGTTTGATATCTTGTAATTCACCTAATGATTGAAGAATGTTTGGTACTTCCTCTTCACTTGTTACAGTTGCTAATTTGGCTCCTAATTTCCGTGCTTCCCTGACTCGATAAGATTCTAGAATCATTTGCTCATAGGTTTTAAAGTTTGCTGTAGTTGGAACCGCATTTGTTAAATCACTTAGATAGGAAACCCCGCCTACTTGCTCAATAGCGTCTCCTAACTGGGTAACGACTGTTACGATATCTACTTGTTTATTTGCTTCCTGAACCTCTCTCATTGCCTTAAAGATGGCTCTATGCGAAACTTTTGAATATTGCTGTGTTTGTAAAATAGATTCATCTAACAAATCTGGCTCAAGAAAGATTGAACCTAAAACGGCTTGTTCTGCTTCGATATTTTCTACCCCTAATTGATACTCCACGTTTTCACCCTCACTTCCTTAAAAAGGAACCGTACTTTTTCTTTAATTCTGGCGACAAGTGATCAACAAATGTCTTATGATTACCGGCTTTCTTCTCTTGCTTGACTTGTTCTCTCCATTGAGACTGCTCGTCCAAGAACTCATTATTTGTTTGAACTTTAACCGAAACTTCTGCGATAGTTGGTGGAAACTTTTCACGTAAAATGTGTTGATTTACTCGCTCTAAAACTGGCTTATATGGCATTTTCATAAGGTGAGAAGACCAAACCTCAATTCGTCGTTCTCCGATTTCACCAGTCAAATCAAACTGTGTGTAGGAAGCAGCTATTCTTTGCAGAATGTCTAGTGCTTCATGTATTTCCATCTTGTGTACCTCCTAACTTGACCCCGTGCTTTTGAGCAAACCTTGCTAGTGCATCTATGCTGTTTTCCTTTTTCGGCTTTGGAAAAGGCGTAACATTTGTTTTAGGCTGCTGCAGCTTTTGTTGTTGAGTCTTAATGGCTTCTTCGTAATATTTAAAGGATCTAATTGTCCGTCCATTATTCTTTTTAAGATAGTGCGCATAAATCGTATCCATCCACTCTAGAATCGTTTCTAATGGAATACCTAGCTTTAACACTTCGTTAATTGATTGAGCGTCTGAGGCACTTATATTGAGACCTGAGCCTCTTTGCTGAATGAATTTATTTTCTATTTGATCAAAAGCAGGAACGTTGATTTCTTCAGGTGGACTTGTGGTACCAGCTTTCTCTTGATTACGTTCAATGATGTTTCCTGAATCTTGGTATTTACAGTAGTTAACGATAGTGAATAACGTTCCATATTCGGTATCTTTAGTTTCTATCATTTGACTGTCTACTAACTTCTTAACTGATTTTGAAATAGTGCTTTTAGCAAGCTTCTTTGAGCCCCGACCTTCTTTATAAGCAAGATCTTCTGCTAATTTGGAGTAAGATCTTATGTACTGTCCTTTATTTACCTCGATGCCGTTAATCTTTACTCCGTCCTGATGACTTGCTTGTAAGAGCAAATAAGTGAAGAGTCTAAAACTTGTAACGTCATACCAGATATCATTTTCTAAAATTTTGCGATGGTACTTCACCCAGCCTTCCAAAACAACGTCCTCCTTCCTACTTATTTCTTAACGCAGATTACATAGTATTTTTCAATCCGCACCATTTTCAGATGCGGATGATATAGATTAAGAAATCCTTGAATATAGCCTTCATACTGTTCTTTGCTCTTAGCTAAAAATTTGTAACAATGAGGGAATGCTATGCGTTCTTCTCTCATTTATCAAAAGGTAAATCCTCATCTTTGATATCGATTTCCTCTCCGCCAAAGTCAAAGACGCTTGGCTTTTCTCCTGGAGTTTCTTGCTGAGGTTGGTTGTTTTCCATTTCTTCCTCAACCTGATATTCAGCATCAATAAACCCATCGCCAAATTGTCCTTCTTTGACCTTGCTAACGGAATTATCGTATTGTAAACCTTCCATAACTGTTCTTGTCTCTTGCTGTTCAATTGAGATAGGAGCCGTTTTTAAAAGTTTGATAAGAACTGTTTTCTTGGCCATTTCAGTAAAGTGGTCTTTCCAAGGACCAAATACGTTGCCGTTCTTTTGGCTTTTCGTAAAACGATCTCTATGCTTCTCTACTTGCTTACGACTCATTACAATAAAGTCAAAAGCTCCATCTTTTAATTTGTACACTGCGTAAAAATGAGTGATTTTACTTTCATCTTCTTCACCGATAGGTTTATGCTTTAAATCTTTATCTAAACCGTAGCTGTATTCGAACTCGTCACCTTCATATACCTCATGAGCGTACACACTTGTGATTTCACCTGTACGTCTAGCTAAATCAATAAGACCTCGATACCCTAATTGAAATTGAGCTTCCATACGTTTTGTTGATCCGTTGAAAAAAGGAACAATGTAAGCATGTCCTAATAAATTAGGCTCAACGCCAAGTACTGAACAGTTAACCACAGCCCCTACAATTGATTCTGGGGAGCATTCCATTAACTTAGGGTTACGACTTGCCGCATTCATTCCGATACGTATTAAACGCTCAGGAGTAACGTGTTTGGGAGCAATAGAAGTAATTGCTTTAAATTGTTGCTTAAACATTGTAGCTAGCTGACCTTGAAAACCCGTGTCCTCCGTTTTCGCTACGTTATTTTTTCGTTGCGCTAATTGATTTTTAACTGAATTGTTAGTGGCCAATTTTATGTCCTCCTTATTTAATTCCGAATCTACGAGATAACGAACTTGAAGCTACTTCTTCATACACCTCTGGATATTTTTCTTTTAATAACTTGGAGTTAACACGTGAGCTACTAATGGTTTTCCAAGTAACTAAACGATCACTTGCATATGCTGCTTCGCGTTCTCCCAGTAATGATTTCAATTTATTTTCAGCCTCTTTACGACGTTCAGAAGCTTCTTTTTCTTCTACTTTTGCTTGTTCATAGTTTGAAATTAAGTCAGATGCTTCGGGAGCTAATTCAACAGGCTCTAAGCTGACATCCCCTTCTGGATACATTACTTTCAATAAATTAGTTGAAGCTTCCGATCCATCAAATGCAGGAGGATTTTTCTTAAGCACGTGATTGTTCCAAAAATCAGATTCAATTTCAATCAAATAGTTAATAATTTCTTCATCACGCTCTATTTTTTTATGGACAAATTTATTTCCACCGATTAAAACAGCAATCCACCATGCCTCATAGCCAGTGACAGCCATGTAGTGCTGACATTGAATCAAGTATTGAGCTGGAATTTCTTCCTCTTCCCAATCGCCTCTCAGATATTCACTAGCTGTTTTACATTCCAAGCCTTCTTTTTTGCCAATGATTAATCGATCTACATTAGCTAGCATAAAGCTATGTTCTGGATGCTGAAGGATTGCTCTGCGGCGACGAACCTTTAAACCTGTTCGCTTAGAAAATTCTTGTGCTACCACATCTTCAAGGACGTGTCCAAAATAGGCTGCTTCACTGTTACTACTTTGAGAAGGTGATTCGCCTATCTTATCTAGATAAACTCCAATCGGTGATTTCCACTTGCTTAATCCAGCGATGGCACCGGCATCTGATCCACCAATGCCCTTTTGTCGCTGTTCCAACCATTCAGCTTCACTCATGTTAGAGGTAGGTATTAAGATTTCAGCTTGCATTGATCTCACCATCCATTTGCTTTTTATGAAGTTTTTTTATAAACTGTAAGTAATTACATTTCTTGTGAATCTGAAGTCTGCACCTGGTCCGTGCAGGCTTTTTATTTTGCAGTTGTAAATTTGAAGCCATACTCTGCTTCCAAGTACTTTTCTAAATCTTCTTTTAAAACTACTTCCCCTGTGTTATCATCCGTTACGATTTCATCACCAATAAGAATTTCAGTTCCGAAATAATCAATGCCAGCATGTTCAGACTGAGCAACCATATTTAGGTAGCCTGTACGATTTACTTGAGTGATTTCAGGATGTTCTAAGTGCATGTTATTCACCTACTTTCTGATGCTATTTATTCGCACCGTCATGACCAGGAAAATGAGTTGTGCCTTTACGGTTAAGGACCGATGAATAAAGGATTTTCCTGACCATGACGACAAGAACAATGCTTGTCGCCCACTTATGTAATGTGGTATAATTTACTTATCGAGTTTATTATGTTTTTCGAATAAAGCAGTTAGCTAAGCCCATTAGCTAGCTGTTTTTTTATTTACTTTCACGTTTTGCCAAATTCTACGTTCAATATCTAAAAGTAAAACTGGATGACCCTTCAACGTCTTACACCACTTACTAACTTCACTTGCTTTCATCATTGGCAACTTATACATAGCTTGTCTCCTCCTTGTTTTTGAGGTAACGCGGAACTATATCAACATCCAATCCCTTACTTTGCATATCTGCTACAATCTGTTCTATGCGGCTTAATGAGTGCTTTTGAATTTCCCTAGTTATAAGTACTGTTTCAAATGCTTCTTTTTGTAACTCCTGCATATCAGCGTTTAAATCAATCGATTCAATGACTGCCCAACCAGCTTCTTCTAACTCCCTTGCTCGCTCATATATATTTAAAGCTTGTACACTCACTTAACTAGCCCCCTTGATTTCAAGGTCAGTTCTAGTTGCTGATCAATTTGTTTTAAGGAGAAACCGTATCTTTCACATACAACAGCAAGTAAATTAAATTCAGCTGCAAGCTTTTCTGAATACTCCTTTACGAACTGCCTAACTTCTTCACGTTCAATCTCATTAGCATGATCAGCTGGTATGTGCCAGAAGTCTTTGTTCCAATACTCCATCGCTTCTCTACGTTCTTTTTCAACAAGCATTCGCATAGAAGCAATATCCCTGTGAATTCGATCTCCATTCATGTAAGGAGTTAATGAAATACCTGCAGTTTCTTTCATCGTACCGATGTAATACTTGAAACTATCGATGCCTCTTGCTATAAGAGGTTTTGCTTCTTTTGCAATTACACGACTTCCGTTTGCCCATTTGGAAATAGTTGATTGATCATAGCCAATTTCATTTGCAAATTCCGCCTGTGTCTTCCCCTGTTCCTTTAACATTTCTCCCAGGTTTGCTTTATTTTTCATAACTACCTCTCCCTGTCATATTCAATTGTAAGTTTCTGATATTGCAGCCATATTTCGTTCCTATTTTTATGACTGGCTTCATGTTACCCTTATACTAGAGACCTTTTATTACATAACGTTCTTACTAAAATAATTAGTGTTTTGTTTAACCCAATTTGAATTTTGGTTAATCCATTCAAACACTTGGTCTCTTGGATAACGACCTTTAATTTTAGATAACCTTGGAAACGATGGATTCGCTGTTAGTTTCACAACAGTTGAATCAGCAATTTGAAAGATATTAGCGATATCACTGTTTTTTAATGTCGGTGGATAGGAAAAACGCTGCATCCCATCCTGCACACCTTTTTCATAAGCTTTTTGAAACAACTCTTCCATTCGAGCTTTGAATAAATCCATTTCTAATTCATCGATAGTACGTGACATAGTAGCGCCTCCCTCGTTTTTAGCAACCATTAGTTGCTTTTATATTCAAAAAAAATGGTCCATTCAACACCCAAGATCTCAGCAACAGTTTTAGCAACATCTACTGAAGGTCTTCTGTCGCCATTTTCAATCATGCTGTAGAACTGGCGAGAGATTTTTTTACCCTTCTCAGTGCATTGATTTGCAATTTCCTGTTGCGATAAATCTTTTTGTTCCCTTGCAGCCTTTAGAGTTTGTTGCAATAAATTCATTTTCTTACACCACCTTTTGCAACTAATGGTTGCTTTCTTGATTCTTATTCTATATGCAACTAATGGTTGCTGTCAACACTTTTATATAAAAAAATGCAACATTTAGTTACTTTATGTTTTTTGCAACTATCTGTTGCGCTATAATTCAACTATACAGATCACAAGAAATGAGGACTTTTTATGTTTGACAATCGCTTAAAGGCGTTGAGAAAAGCAGATAAAAGAAGACCAACTCAACAAGCAATGGCTGATCTTCTAGGTATATCTCGTCAAGGTTATGCGAAATATGAAAATGGTGAAAGTCAACCAGATTTTGAAACTGTTAAAAAGCTCTCAGAATACTTCGATGTTTCAATTGATTATCTTATAACGGGTAATGAACATCATAAATCTGAAGATGCTATGTGGAGAAAATTCTTAGATCCTAAAACTGAGATTTTCTTTAAAGACTTACAAAGTGCTCCTGACGAAAAGATTGAGGAATTAATTCGTTTTTGGGAATTTATTAAAGAGCGTGATAAATAAATTCTTATTGACCAAAAGATATTTATGTTATAAAATCACGCGCGCATATAATCCTATTCTTTAATTCTTTAATTATTGTTTTGGTTCGCACTTCGTTCACACTTCGTACACTGAACTGTTTCCAGTAAGTTAATTACATAGTGAAAAAGCCTTTTATATCAAGGCTTACAGCATTGTTTTGCTGTTCGCAGTTCGGTTCGCAGTTTGAAGGTTATTGAGTTTCTATAATAAGTTTAGGCATTTTGCACAGACACGTTAGAATTCGTGTCTTTTCTTTAAATTTCGAAAGGTAAATATTACTTTCTTTTTAAATTTCAGGATTAGGCATGTAGATTTCTAAAGATAATGATTGTTTTACTGCGGAGGATTTTTAATGAAATATCAAACATCTTTGTTAGAGGATTGGATTGACCGTCTTTATATAAAGCTAGGCATTCGTTCCCCTGACCAGCTAGATTTAAAGATAATTTCTGAGCGTTTGAGGATACCATTAGACATAAGGAACTTATCGAGCCGTATATATGAAGGCGAAATCATTATTAATAGCAAACTTACTCCTGAGGAACAATGGCAAGAATTTGGTCATGAACTTTGCCACAAGTTACGTCATGCTGGTAATCAAATGTTGATGCCACGTTCCTTCTTTCAGTTACAGGAGTTCCAGGCGAATTATTTCGCTTACCATTTTTGCGTACCGACTTTTATGTTACAGAAACTTGATATACCTGGATCTAGACAAGAAGCTATATACTTAATTGCTGTTACCTTTGGTGTTACTTGTGAATTCGCTGATAAGAGATTGCAAATGTATGAAGAGAAACTACATGTCCTTAAGTGTTCTGAAATCTCTCAAGCTTTTGTCTCTAATAGTTTGAATATTTAAGAGAATCTGCCCCTGTGGGCTTTTCTTTTACAACCAAAAACGAACATACATTCTAATACAAAGGAGGAATTTTTATGGCTCGCGTCCAAAAATATGAAACTAAAAAAGGCGACCGTTGGATGTTCATTATTGAAAATGGTATTGATCCTCAAACTGGCAATCGCCGTAGAGTAGTAAAGCGTGGATTCCTAAAACAAAAGGATGCTAAGAACGCTGCTAAAGAAATGGAATATCAGTTAGGTGTACGAAATTTAGATACAAAAACAAATATTACTTTTCAAGAAATGGCTGAGGAGTGGCTGTCAGTTTATCAATTAACGAGTAGAAAGATTAGTACCGTCAGAGTTCGTCTTCATGAAATAGGTCATTTAAATCAATATTTTGCTCAGTATAAATTAAAAGATATCAATAAGAAAATGTATCAAAATATGTTGACTGATTTAAAAAATACAAAGCAGCTGGCTCACAATACTATCTCAGGTATTCATGGTACTGCCAGAATGATTTTTAAGCGTGCAATGGAACAAGATTTAATTGTATCTGACCCCTCACAGTTTGCCTTCATTCCAAAGGATAAAAAGACTGTTGAAGACATTGAAAATACAAAGGTGGAAGATAAGTACCTTGAGAAGCATGAATTAAAGTTGTTTTTAGACGCTGCAAAGGAAATGGATGAGGAAACATATGCCATGTTGTTTACACTTGCCTGGACAGGTTTTCGAGCGGGAGAGCTAGTAGCTCTGAAGTGGAAAGACATTGACTTTGTAGAAAACACAATAAATGTAACAAAGACATACTACAATCCTAAAAATAATACAAAAGATTATCATTTACTTCCTCCCAAGACTGCTGGATCTATTCGAAAGATTATTGTTGAGGATGAAGTAATTAAAACGTTACAAAGACAGAAAATCCGTCAGAACGAAATTAAATTGCAAATTAGCCAAGAATACTACGATGAAGATTTTGTTTTTGCAAGAATGAACGCGCCTTATTTTGGTTATCCGCATTTTATCAAGACCATAGAAAACAGAATGAAGGCCGTACTAAAAAGAGTGCCATCTATAACTAAACATTTAACACCACATTCACTTCGTCATACACATACATCTTTACTTGCTGAAGCTGGCGTTGAATTATTACAAATCATGGATCGTCTTGGCCATACAGACGATGAGACAACAACTCAAGTTTATTTACACATTACAAAGGACAGAAAAAAAGAGGCCTCTCAAAAGTTCGGGGAACTCATGAGAAACCTCT
This sequence comes from Priestia sp. JV24, assembly GCF_025910025.1. Taxonomy (NCBI): domain Bacteria; kingdom Bacillati; phylum Bacillota; class Bacilli; order Caryophanales; family Bacillaceae; genus Priestia; species Priestia sp. JV24. The sequence goes on along the minus strand of NZ_JAPCIN010000017.1, from coordinate 84 downwards.
AATTTTAAGTTACGGCATCAAATCGGCACCAAAAATGGTTGCTAACTTGGTCAAAGCCCTTTGTTATAAGGGTTTATGACTCAA
>NZ_JAPCIN010000016.1:0-398500 GCF_025910025.1 Priestia sp. JV24 | reverse complement strand
TAATTATTGAGATACAGGTCTGGTGGCGATAGCGAAGAGGTCACACCCGTTCCCATACCGAACACGGAAGTTAAGCTCTTTAGCGCCAATGGTAGTTGGGACTTTGTCCCTGTGAGAGTAGGACGTTGCCAGGCAATTCAATGATAAGGACCCTTATTAACCTCTTGTAAAAGAGCATAGGGGTTTTTTATTTGGAACATTCTATTATAAGTAATGAAAACAACGCTGTTTATAGCGCTTATATAGATTTTTTTGGAGGATTAGCTCAGCTGAGAGAGAACCTGCCTTACAAGCAGGGGGGTCGGCGGTTCGATCCCGTCATGACTGCTACTTTTTATAGGGGCATAGTTTAAAGGTAGAACTACGGTCTCCAAAACCGTCAGTGTGGGTTCAATTCCTACTGCCCCTGCCATTTTAGATACATATGAGGATTAAGGGCCTATAGCTCAGCTGGTTAGAGCGCACGCCTGATAAGCGTGAGGTCGGTGGTTCGAGTCCACTTAGGCCCACCAGTATAACAAACCGTTAAGTTAAACTTAAAAAACAATCTTGGCCCGTTGGTCAAGTGGTTAAGACACCGCCCTTTCACGGCGGTAACACGGGTTCGAATCCCGTACGGGTCATCGAAAGAGCAGTTTGCATTTGCAAACTGCTCTTTTATTTATGTTAGATAACTACAGATTTTGATTGAGCCTGTATAAAATTCTAATGTGAAAACTTCAAAATCTTTGAGTCTAATCTCTGAAATTTGAACATAACGATACTAGTACTTTAAGAATAACACTAGGATAACGTGCTATAATGGATAAAACTGAATACTAGGGGTAATGAACAATGGAGGAATTAAAGCGAAAAAACCAAGGTGCTGCGGAACTAGACGAAAAGGGATTTAAGTGGATGCGTTTCGTCAGCTTCTTTATGATTGTGAACCTCATTTTCACCGTAGCTTTAGTAGCAGTTGTTCTAATAGTTCCACAAATTCAAGAAACTTTTCAATGGGTAGCATTTGGTGTATATGGGTTTACAGTTCTTTATCTCATCTTTATGCGTGAAGTAGCCTTTAAAAAGACATATGATTCTTTAGCAGTTTGGATGCGCACTGTATGGAATTTTAGTTTTATTGCTAGTGCGTTTGGGGCCATTAGCATGTTTATAGGGAACACTCACTGGACTTTATTTTAAAGGAATCTGTCTTCTTGTGTTGAAAGTGAAAGTAAGGGAGGAATTTATATGAATCCATATGAACAATTACAATTAAACAAAGAAGTAGAAGCGATTGCTAAACAACGAATTGAAATTCATAAACAGCGAATAAAGTTATCTGAAGAGTTAGAGCAAGACTTTGATAATACAGAGCTCCAAAATAAAATTATTGAGTTAGAAGAAGAAAGTCAAAAACTAAAGAAAAAGAGTGAAGCTTTACAAGCTAACTATTAAACATCCTCTCAGGGTGTTTTTTTAATCAACGTATTTTAAAAAAATTGTGATTTTATTGAAGCTATAAGCTTAATCGCTTTTTTTGCGTCTTGTTTTGTTAATTCTGATTTTGAAGCAACAGCATCAATAAATTCAGCTTTATTCATATCTAAATACCTCATTCCTTACTGTGTATAGTCTGTGTAGACAAAAAATATATCATAGTTTCCTTATAAAGGATCAAACCTATGTTCTTTTAAATGCATCATGCATCTGCTAGAAAACTCTAAAAAAGTTAACATTGCATGTTTTGTTTCCCTTTTGTTAGGGAAATGGAAATAAAAGAAAGATAAAAATGATTAAAAATGAGGAGAAGGAGTGGCAAAAAAGTGGTATATAGTCAAGCGGTAAGAAAACCTGAGTTTCAACAAGCGGAATCGGAAGGGTTAAATGAAGCCATTCACGAGTACATAACTCGTCGTACACGTCACAATGCACCGGTTGTGGATGCGCTTCGATATATTATGACCATTGAACATAAACATGAACGTATGCAGGTAGCAGCAGAACTGTTCGGATCAGCTATTCAACGTGTAAAAGATCAAGATATTATTCAATATCTAAAAAAATGCGGAAGCTACAAAAGAATTTCTGATACGATGGAATAAAAACGTTTTCTTTGAAAAAGCGCCTTTAATGAGAGGGGGCTTTTTTTGTTTCCTCCATTTAAAAGCGAGGGTAAATACATAGAATTCTTCCAATTTGTGCATAGTAAATGAAGCAGAATTAATTGAGGAAGAGACAGAGCTGTGTATCTGGCTGCGGGGAGGAATGTTAAGGTCGAGAATAAAGTCTTCATTACAGATACCCACTCGTGAACAAATGAAGATTTACGTATGTATCCCTAGCAGGAGGTTGAGTGCATGAGTCAAGAAATACCGTTAAGTTCAAGTGAAATTGCTACTCTTTGGATGACCTATCAGCAAAAAACAATGACCCAAAGAATTTTAGAATATTTTATTGCGCACGCAGAAGATGACGGGGCAAAAGAAATTATGCAAGATACGCATATGCAAGTTGTGAACTATATTGAAGATATCAAAATGATTCTAAAAAATGAAGGGGCAGCCATACCGGTAGGATACACAGAAAAAGACGTAAATGTCGGTGTTCCTAAGCTTTATGATAAAGTGTTTGATATTATGTTTCTTCGCCTTTTAAAAGAAATTAGCATGGGGCTACATACGCTTCATTTAACCATGTCCTACAGAAAAGACATGATCTCTCTATATAAAGAGCTTACCGCTTTCACGCAAAGTGGCTATGACAAATGTGTAGATTATCTTCAGGAAAAAAACGTGCTTCCAAGGCCTCCAGCTGTTTCAGTACCTAAAACAGTGAAGTTTGCTGAAGGTACAGATTATATGAATGGCCTCCATTTATTTTCCAGTAAACGTGCATTAAATACTGTAGAGGTAGCGCATATTTATTATGCTATTGAAAGCAACATTCTTGGCATGCAAATGATCACAGGGTTTGCTCAAGTAGCAAGTGAGCCTGAAGTAAAGAAGTATTTTGTAAAAGGAAAAGAGCTGGCTAAGAAAATTGTAAGTGATTATAGCAAAATTCTTTTAGAGAGCGATATTCAGACGCCTGCAACGTGGGGAGCGAAAGCGACCGAGTCAAAAGTAGCACCTTTTTCAGATAAACTAATGATGTACTGCGTGAGTTTGTTCTGCAGTTTTGGGCTGGGAAGCAACGCTCTAGGCACTGCATTTAGTTTACGTGGAGATCTTCCTCTTACTCTTGTCAGTACGGCCAAAGACATTTTAACATACGGGCAAGACGGGGGAAAAATCATGGCCAAAAACGGGTGGCTTGAGGAACCGCCAAGTATGGAAGACCGAAATGATTTGATTAAATAGAAAAGCATAATACATTACGAAAACTTCTTTTTTTGAAAGAAGTTTTTTCTTTTGTATAAAAAATGTCGTTATTTGTTCGTTTAACGGTTTGTTTTTTGAATAAAAAGGATATATAAACTATAAATTTACAATTTTATACTAAAAAAGGAGGGTGTTGCATATGAAGTGGTACATAAAAGTGTTGAAAAATTACGGGACGTTTTCTGGCAGAGCAAGCCGAACTGAATACTGGATGTTTGTATTGGTCAACTTTGTTATTTCATTTATTCTTTCTTTCATTCAGTTCGTTATTGATAAGCCTCTTTTTCTGCCGGTAATCTACTCGCTATTGATTGCAGTCCCTTCGTTAGCGGTAGGAGCAAGAAGGCTCCATGATACGGGAAAAAGCGGATGGTGGCAGCTCATTACATTAGTTCCGCTTATTGGCGGTATTTGGCTAATTGTCTTATTCTGTCAGCCTAGTGACCCTAAAGAGAATCGTTTTGGTACAACGGCTAAAGCAGCATAAATAGAACTCCCCCTTAGGTAAGGGGGAGTTCTTTAGTGTAGAGGTTCTACTATAGCGCCATCATAAGCCGATTGGTAAATAGCTCGTATGTCTTTCTCATGAAGAGGCAAAGGACTGCGAGCGAGAATTCGTTTTTGCTGGACGCCATCTCCTGTCAGCTTTTGAAGGGCACTTTCTGGAATATCAAATCCGCGAAGAGTTTGAGGAATGCCCACGTCTTTGACAAGTGACTGCAGCTGTTTCACACACTGATAAGAAGCTTCTTCTTCTGATAAAGAGGTAGCGTTTCCGCCTAGTGCTTCAAAAATATCCCGCATCTTTTCCACGCAGCTGCTGCGTATGTAACCCATCACATATGGAAGCAATACGGCGTTTGATTCACCGTGTGAAATATGAAACTGTCCACCTAACGGATAGGCAAGTGCATGAACACCGGCTACGCCTGCGTTAAAAAAAGCAAGTCCCGCTAAATAGCTTCCGTAGCTCATCTGAGTTCGCGCTTCTTTATCTTTGCCGTTTTCTACAGCTGTTCTTAAAGAAGAGCTAATCATGCGTATAGCCTTTAGTGCTAAGGCATCGGTTGCTGGATTTGCATTTACTGATACATAAGCTTCAACGGCATGAGTTAATGCATCAACCCCTGTAGCCGCCGTTACTTTAGAAGGCACGCTTAGCGTAAGCTCAGGATCTACAATGGCAGCGTCTGCAAGCAAATAGTCGTGGGTCACAACGTCTTTTGTGCTTTCAAGAGATAATACAGAAATATTCGTTACTTCTGAACCCGTGCCGGAAGTTGTAGGAATTAAAATTTTAGGAAGACCTTTTTTTGAAATTTGTTTTGTACCAGTTAAGTTCAAGTATTCTTCTACAGCGCCGTCGTGAGCGGCTAAAACGGCCGTAAGTTTTGCTAAATCTAATGCGCTGCCCCCACCAACTCCAATGACTAAATCAAATTTTTGGCTTTTTGCGTAAGATACGAGTTTTTCACCAAGCGCTAAAGGCGGCTCTGGTGCCGTATCTGCGTATACATCTACTTCATACCCATTTTGGATAAGAGGAGCACTCACTTTATCTACAAGTCCAATGTCTTTTAACACGGGATCTGTGACGATTAAAATATGAGCAGGATGATATTTTTTCACTTCCGGAAGCAGTTGTTGAAGTGAGCCCCATCCTGTATAGCTGAGAGGGGTGAAAACTAGTTTTGAGATGGTCATTTGTTTGCCCTCCAATTTATAGAAAAATTTTTTATCTTAAGCAGTTGCTTGATTTCACTCGTAATAACCTTCAGTAGATTTGCGGAACTGCTGAAATTGATTTGCATCGTGACCAAACCAAACTTGCGAATTAGTTTCGTAGGCTAGACGGCGTATACGTTCAACCGTGTTTGCATACCCGAGAGAGTCGTAGATAATACCGGGTGGTTTCACAGGAGGACCATAGCTCTCAGCTGTATAGATTGCATCAGATGCTAAGATAATGCCACCTGTTTCAGGCAAATGAACATGAAGGCCAAGCATACCCCAAGCATGTCCGCTTCCAAAGTTCAAGACATTAATTCCTTCTGCCAGTTTAATGGTATCTTCGTTTCGTTTAATCGTTTTCCAATGAAGGTCATTTTTTATCCACGCGTCAATGTCAGCCCAAATATAAGCACCTTCTTTTTGATTGCGTGCATAAGACTGAAGGGTGCCGTTTAACTCATCTTCATGAACAATAACAGTAGCGTTAGTGAACAATTCTAAGCAGCCAGCATGATCAAGATGAAGGTGGGAAGCAACAACAAATTTAATTTCTTTAGGATCCACCCCTAATTGTTCTAATCGATTCGGTAAATAACATTCTTCTGTAGCTGAGTAAGGAAACATTTGTTGAGTTGCTTCAGTCCAGCGCCCTTGTGGTCCCATTGATTCAGGATTGCAGGCTGTATCAAACAGAATTTTCCCTTCCGGATGATCGATTAATACAGTATAAATTGGAAACTCTACAAAATCCGTAGGTGTATGAGGGTTCTTAACAGTTGCTGGGTTATGCATTGCAAGCATCCAGTTTTTATCCATTTGCATCGAGCCGTTATCCATTACATAAAGCTTTGAGTTAGGTTTAATAATATTACACATACAATAGCCTCCTAAATGTAGCGGGATTTTTATTTGTACTTTTAAAATGACTCTGTACTGCATTTACCCTATATTCTGGAGAGAATAATCCTTTTTAGAAGGGGGAGAGACTCTCTCCTGTTCTTTCAACATACTAAACTGCAATTTCTATGCCATTATTCAAAAAGTAAATATTACCCCAGTTTTCCTTGGAGTTTTATAACCATGTGCTGAAAGTATTCACCGCTTTTAGAAGGAAAAAGCCTATTGTACATTGAATGGATAGTGGTGAAAAGTTTCACCGTATATTGGCGGAAATTCACCATAAGAAAGGAATATGAAATAATGACTTCTTTTAAAGAAAAAAAAGATTTGACGAACGAAACGTTACAGGCCATTATTGAATTCTCTACGGACGGAATATATGTAGTAAATAAAAAGGGAATAACGATATATGTAAATGAAGCTTATGAAACAATCACAGGAACCAATAAACAAAACGTATTAGGAAAGCATATGCAAACCGTTATAGATGAAGGATATATTGATCAATCTGTTTCCCTACTTGTGTTAGAAGAAAAAAAACGGCGCTCTATTATGCAAACGATTTCAAGCGGAAGAGACGTTATGGTAACAGGAAATCCAGTGTTTAACAAACAAGGTGAAATAGAGCTCGTTGTTACCACTGTACAGGATATTACACAGTTAAACGCAGTTAAAAAAGAGCTGTTAAAGGTAAAAGAGTTTTCACATATGAATGCAAATAAATACGCTGTAAAAGTGAATGGGTCGGAACAGCCCCTAGTGTTTCAAAGCAATAGGATGAACATGGTTTATCAGCAAGCCAAACGAGTAGCTCCGTTTCCTACAAGTATTCTTCTATCAGGTCCCTCAGGATCGGGAAAAGAAGTAGTCGCTAATCTTATTCATGATTCAAGCGATAGAAACAATCAGCCCTTCATTAAAGTGAACTGCGGAGCCATTCCTGAACCGTTGCTAGAATCAGAGTTATTCGGCTATGAAAAGGGAGCTTTTACTGGCGCTAGAACAGAAGGGAAAATAGGACTGTTAGAACTCGCTGATGGCGGAACCTTGATGCTTGATGAAATTGGTGAAATGCCAATTTCCTTGCAAGTAAAACTGCTTCGAGTGTTACAGGAAAAGCAGGTACAGAAAATTGGAGGAACTAAAACAAAAAGTATCGATATACGAATCATTTCGGCAACAAATCAACATCTAGGAGAGCTTATTAAAAAGGGTAGGTTCCGTGAAGATTTATACTATCGTTTAAAGGTAGTTGAAATCACCCTTCCGCATTTATCTCAACGTAAAGAGGATATTAGTTTACTCGTTGATCATTACGTTTCCTACTTTTGCAGCTTGTATTACGTCCAAAAGCGCATATCAAATAAAGCGAAGCAAATGCTAGAAGCGTACCAATGGCCGGGAAATGTAAGAGAGCTTCGAAATATGGTTGAGAATATGATTGTGTCTATTCCTGGTGAAACAATTGAAGCCCATCATTTACCTTTTCATACTTATAATGAAGATGAAAAATGTGATTATTTACCTCTAAAAAAGAAAGTGGAGCAGTTTGAACAGCGGCTCGTTAAAGAAACTATCCAACATTGTTCATCACTCCGGCAAGCAGCGAAAGAATTAGGTATCGATCATTCTACTTTGATAAAGAAACTAAAAAGATGGGAATGTAAAGAAAGAGAGGAGCAGGCTTGAGATACGTAACAAAAGAATTAGCTCAGAAAATTGTGTGTAGAACGATGGAGATTATTGATTGCAACATTAACGTAATGAACGAAAAAGGAGTCATTATTGGTTCGGGTGACAAAAATCGAATGAATCAAATCCACGAAGGAGCGCTAATGGTATTAAAAAGCGGCAGTTCCTACGAAATCACTCAGCAGCAGGCTGACTCGCTGCGAGGGGCCAAACCGGGCGTGAATTTGCCTATTTTCTTTAACGGAGAAATTGTTGGAGTCGTGGGGTTAACAGGACTGCCAGAACAAATTCGTAATTACGGAGAGCTTGTGCGCATGGCGGCTGAAATGATTTTTCAAGAAATGATTTTAATAGAGGAAATTCAATGGGATGAACGATTAAAAGAAGAGCTGGTTCATCAGCTTCTTCAACAAGAAGATCCGTTTGACTCTTTATTTTTTGACCGGGCGAATCGCTTTGATATTAATTTATACCTTCCACGAGTGGCAGTGATTGTTACAGCTGACAATCGCCATGAAGTTATGAAACTTGTAAAGAAATACATAGCTAATAATGACTTATACGCTATGCTTCCAGACGGAGTGGTCATATTAAAATCTACAGAAACAGGCAGCGCTAGCAGCTATGCGGAACAGCTGGAAAAACAGCTTCGGGCGTCTGGTATGGTGTGTAAGTTAGCGGCAGGATCTTTTCAAGCTGATTTTAAAGGCCTTCATGTATCTTATCAGCAGGCAAAAGATACGCTTGCGGTCGGTTCAAAGCTTCATCCAGAAGCTGATTTCTACTGCTATGCGGATTATCAAATTCCCGTACTGTTACGTCAACGCGCCGGTTTTCAAGAAAATCATGATCTGTTGGATCACTATAAAAAGCTAAAGGAATATGATAAGAAAAAAGAACTTATCGAAACGTTAACGGTCTACATAGAAGAAAATGGCGAAGGAAGCACGGCAGCTAAAAAGCTTTTTATACATCGAAATACGCTAAGCTACCGTCTAGATAAAATCCAAAGCATCACGGGAAAAGATCCAAGGAAAGTAAAAGACCTCCTCGAACTGTATGTAGCGCTACTGTTATCTAAAATTTCATAATTGTGCACGTGCATAAAAGATCTTGCGATAGCAAGGTCTTTTTTTGTTGAAGTGACTAATGAAAGAATTGAAGGTAGCGCTTACAATTAGCGTTGGGGATAGAAGAAACAAGAAAGGGGATGCTTTATGGACGTTCAAGTAAGCGCATTAGGCGCGATTTGTGCATTAGTAATTGCCATTATATTAATCTTAAAGAAAGTGGCTCCTGCATACGGAATGATAGCCGGATCTTTAATTGGAGGACTGATTGGCGGAGTTAATATTGCTGATACCGTTACTTTAATGATTGAAGGGGCACAAGGCATCATTCCCGCAGTGCTGCGAATTCTTGCAGCTGGTATATTGGCCGGGGTATTAATAGAATCAGGTGCAGCAGCGGTTATAGCAGAAACCATTGTAAAAAAACTAGGGGAAACAAAAGCGCTTTTAGCTCTAGCGCTAGCCACACTCATTCTTACGACAGTAGGTGTGTTTGTTGATGTGGCTGTGATCACAGTGGCGCCTATTGCTTTAGCCATTGCTAAACGTACGGGTATGTCAAAGCCTGCTATTTTACTAGCAATGATTGGAGGAGGAAAGGCAGGAAATTTAATGTCTCCTAATCCTAACGCTATTGCTGCTTCGGACGCATTCAATATTCCACTTACATCCGTGATGGCTGCAGGAATTATTCCCGCTGTATTTGGCGTAGCGGTCACTTATCTAATAGCCAAACGATTGGTGAAAAAAGGAACAATGGTTGAAGCTGAAGAAATAGATACAGTGGATGCAAGCAGCTTGCCGCTGTTTTTAACGGCTATCATAGCACCAATTGTTACCATCGTGCTACTGGCGCTACGCCCGCTTTTTGATCTTAATATTGATCCAATGGTTGCGCTTCCTGTAGGAGGGATTGTTGGTGCCATTGTGATGAAAAAAGGAAAACAACTTAATACATATGCTATTTCTGGATTAGGGAAAATGTCAGGTGTAGCCATTATGCTGCTTGGAACGGGGACACTAGCAGGAATCATTGCTAACTCTCAGCTAAAAGACGTGATTATTCAAGGCTTGTCTGCCATTGGATTGCCAGCTTATGTTTTAGCTCCGGTTTCAGGTATTTTTATGTCAGCGGCAACTGCTTCGACAACCGCAGGAACAGCAGTCGCAAGCCAAGTTTTTGGATCGACAATTTTAGAGCTAGGCGTTTCTGCTTTGGCCGGAGCTGCTATGGTTCATGCCGGAGCGACCGTACTTGATCACCTTCCGCACGGAAGCTTTTTTCACGCAACGGGCGGAAGTGTAAATATGAAAATAAAAGAACGCTTAAAATTAATACCGTACGAATCGCTTATTGGACTCATCATGGCAATTGTATCCACGCTTATATTTGGTGTATTAAAGCTATACGGCTAAAAATAAAAGGAGTGTTTGCGGATGAAAATTGTAATTGCGCCAGATTCATTTAAAGAAAGCTTAACGGCTCTGCACGTCTGTGAAGCCCTGGAAAAAGGAATAAAAACTCATTTTCCCAACGCGGAGATTAGCAAAGTACCTATGGCAGACGGTGGAGAAGGGACCGTTCAGTCGCTTGTGGACGCGACGGGCGGACAAATTATACAAGCTAAGGTAACCGGACCTTTAGGTAAAGAGGTGGAAGCTTTTTACGGAATTCTTGGAGACGGCAAAACGGCTGTTATTGAAATGGCAGCCGCTTCAGGTCTTCATCAAGTTCCTATGGATGAACGCAATCCGCTTATAACTACAACGCGAGGAACCGGGGAGCTCATTCTTAAAGCATTAGATCAAAAAGTAAAGCATATCATTATTGGCATCGGAGGAAGTGCTACAAATGATGGAGGAGCCGGTATGGCAAAAGCTTTAGGGGCAAAGCTTCTTAATACTAACGGAGCAGAAATAAAAGAAGGAGGCGGCAGTTTAAACCAGTTAGCTGCTATTGATCTTACAAACTTCGATTCTCGGCTTGCTGAAGTCAAAGTAGAAGTTGCGTGCGACGTAGACAATCCGTTAACGGGTGCAACCGGAGCATCTGCGGTATTTGGCCCTCAAAAAGGTGCAACTCCTGATATGGTTAAACAGCTTGACCGTAATCTAGCTCATTACGCAGCGGTTATTGAAAAAGAAATGGATATTCATATTCAAAGTGTTCCTGGTGCGGGAGCGGCAGGAGGGCTTGGCGGCGGCCTGCTGGCATTTTTATCTGCGGAGTTAAAGCCAGGTGTAGACATTGTCATTGAAGCAACTCAGTTAGAAAGCTATATTAAAAATGCCGATCTTGTCATTACTGGTGAAGGAAGAATAGATGGTCAAACCATTTACGGAAAAACACCCATCGGCGTAGCCAAAACAGCAAAAAAGCATAGCGTTCCCGTGATCGCAATAGCAGGAAGCATTGGAGCGGGAAGCGAAGCTGTGTATGAACACGGTATTTTTGCTTTATTCAGCGTCGTGCCTGGGGCAGTGACTCTTCCGGAAGCGCTAGAAAAAGCTGGTGAAAATATTGAAAGAACGGCTAAAAACGTAGCGTCAGTTATACGCTTAGGAATCAAGTGAAGGAGTTACAGTTTTTATTATTCCCTTTTTAATAAATAGTAAAAGGTCTCTTCCATAAGAAGAGGCCTTTTTTTCGTTTAGTGCTGAAGTAAGCTGCTATCATTCTTTTAAATTTTATATAGGAAATAGAACTAAACGTTTTCTGAAGCGTCATAGTAAGTAAGCAGTTACAAAGATTCGTTAGCATTCTCGTCGGCTTACTAACTGCTACTTACGGAAAGGAGAGGTAAACGTGCAAAAAAAGTTTAGGTTCTTGAGAATTCTACAAAATGTGATAGTAGCTATATTGGGGATATGCATCATTTGGGTTGTAACGAATCAAGTAATGACGGCAGTGGAAAAGAAAAAGTATCCGCCTATTGGTCAATTAGTAGAGGTTAATGGCAGAGATATTCATGTATATACAAAAGGTAAAGGGGAAAATACGATTGTACTACTAAGCGGGTTGGGAACGACTGCGCCTGCACTGGATTTTGAACCGTTAGTAAATGAACTGTCAAAGGATAATAAAGTCGTGGTGGTAGAACCATTTGGATACGGATGGAGTGACATTACGAATAAAAAACGAACGGTAGAAAATAGTGTAAGTGAAATGAGAGAAGCCTTGCAAAAATCGGATATAAAAGGCCCGTATATATTAATGCCGCACTCAGTTTCTGGCGTTTACAGCATGTATTACGCTAATAAATATCCAGATGAAGTAAAAGCAGTTATTGGAATAGACCCTACGTTGCCAAAAGCGCTGGATTATTTTAAAGAAGAAGCGCCGAATATACCAAGTTTGATGAGTGTTTTAGCGCCAAGTGGACTTGCTCGCTTAGCCCTGCTTACTAGTCCTAATCAGTATCTACCGCTAGCCGAAGAAGGAACGTATACAACAAAAAATTTAAAAATGACAAAAGTAATCTCCAGCTGGAAAGGCTACAACAAAAACGTCATCGATGAAGCGAAAGAACTGAACAACAATATAAATAAAACTCTCGATATGTCATTTCCTTCAAAGACGCCCGTAATGATTTTTACTAGAAAAGTAGACAAAGAACCAAAAGAGGGAAAATCAAATATTACGTTTTACCAAAATCAATTAAGTCACGTATCGTCGCAAAAGCTAGTTGTTTTACAAGGACATCACTATTTACATTGGACGAAGTACAGAGAAATGAGCGAATATGTGAATGATTTTATAGATACATCTATTAATTCAAGTAAAAAGAAATACAGTTGATCTAAGAAAAGGAGTCCTAACATTGGATCTCCTTTTTCTAGTACAGTGAAGAACGATAACTAATTTAGTCGTTCTACGTCTATAAATGTTATAATTAACCAATAACTGGAATGTTTTATATATAAATGAATTTCAAGAAAGTTGATAGGAAAAGGAGTAATATGATGAAAAGTCAAGTTCGTTTACTAAGGGATAAAGAATTAGAAGAAGCAGCAATCATCTATACAAGTGTTTTTAGTGGGTCACCGTGGAATGAGCCTTGGAGTATAAACACTGCTTATGCTCGTTTATACGATATCAGTAAAACTCCAGGTTACATAGGGATAGGTTACTTCCACAGTAAAAATAATAAACTCGTAGGATTTGTAGTAGGAAATGAAGAACAGTGGGCGAACTATAAGACGTTTTATGTAAATGAAATTTGTGTGTTAAGCAACACTCAGCAAACTGGCATAGGAACGAGTCTTTTATCTTTCCTTAACGAGTTACTTATACAAAAAGAAGTGAAAGAAGTCTACATGTCTACTGAAAGAGGCCAAGGCAAACCAGAACGTTTTTTTGAAAAGAACGGTTTTGTTACTCATGAATCCCGTATACTGATGACAGTGAATGTAGATGAAATATAAGTGGATGGGTGTAGGGGATCCGCTTTGTTATTTCAGGAGGCACGGTTCATAAAGCAGGAGGAAATAATTTATGATTTTTTCGCTACTAGTTTTAGTCGCTATTTTAACGGTGAGTATTCCGCTGATGATTATTATTATTAAAACAGTTTGGCACCGAAAGCTTCCTCGTAATTACTATACGCCGTTTGACTATCTTGCTGCACAAACAGAAGAAGAGTTTCATGAAGAGCAAAATGAACGAGAACTAGAAGAAAAAGAAGGAGATGTTGCAAACAGAAAGAGCTAAAGGTCGTTTTCAACTCCTTCTGTTTACAGCCCACTCCTCCACAATTTCCGTAAATTCCCTTAGGTGTTCTTCAAATATTCGTTTTCGATGTCCGTTTGCTCCTGATGGATGTGGAAAGCCAAATAAATACGTATGCTGAGAAAGCGAAGATTCACTTGAAAGTTTTCTTAAAACATTTTCAACTGCTTTTCCTAGCGGAACGATTAAGCACGGATTCTTTATTTCGTTCAATTCCTGTGGAAACACTTCAAAAGCATAGTGTGAAAGAAGTGCTGATCGTTCAATTGGCGGCTGATGACCCGTATAGTTTTTTCCTTTGTAAAACACAGGATACTTTAATACGGACGTTGTATGCAGCATATCTCGCTGTGAAGCAAATAACTCAGCGGCACTGTCCATACCTATCGCTTTTTGAACGCCGCATCGATCTAACATGTCTATTAAATTTACTCTCATCGTTCCGCTAAAGCTAGCGGCTTTTTTTGTTTCGTACAGTACTTGTTCAAGCGGATGATGATGGGACAGGCTGGAAACGCATTGTTTAAAAGCGGTTTTCATTTGAAACCAGCCTGGTGTGATGCCGGCAATAATAATATGAGCTTCTGGATTTATGTAATCGTTATGGGGTGAGTAGTACATGCTTAGTTCCTTTTCTTGACCGATTAAAAAGTCTTTTTGCAACAGCTGTTCTTTCGTGAAATTCATATTATGTAATTGTTGAAGGGCAGGCAGACATTGTTGAAAATAAGAATGTTGGCTAATCATATGCTCTCTCTTTCCTTATCAGTATTTCTCCTTTTATTTTCCCCAACAAACCGTTTTATATCAAATATGAACAAATTCTTATGAAAATTAATATTTACTAAAAGTTTACTTAAGTTTTAGTGCGGTGTGATAAAAACAAAGTAGTAATAGCGGATTTTTGTCATTTTAACGGCGGAACTAACAAAAGAAATGAAGAATTTTGGGGAATATTTTAATAAATTTACTGAAATTTTAAAATTATTTATTGAAAGCGTTTTATTAATGTGCTATTCTTCCAATATAAGAGATAAATATTTAGTAAAAATAGAAGATTATAATAGAGAGGTAAAAAGATGGCAACTTTAAAAGATATAGCGGCGTACGCTAATGTTTCCAGTTCAACCGTATCCAGAGTACTAAATAATGATCATACGCTTTCTGTATCTGAGGTTACTCGTGAGCGCATTCTTCATGCAGCCAAGGAACTGCAATATACGCCCGTGAAGATACGAAAAGGAACGGCAAACGGAAAAGACATAGAAGCTCCAAAGATAGGTATTATTTTTGCTCAATCCCTTGAAGAAGAGTTAGTAGACCCTTTTTTTTCTTCTATTCGCCATGGAATAGAAAGTCAATGCGCAGAAAAAGAAATTTTTACAGTAAAGTCATTTAGACTAAAAGGCATGAAGCAAGAAGAGCTGCTGCAGGATCTTGATGGAGTAATTGTAGTGGGAAGAGTTAGTCCAGAAACGGTTCAAGAAGTGAGCAATCATTTAGATACTATTGTTTTTATCAATCACAAAGCGGATGAGGATTTGTACGATTCGGTCATGATTGATTTTGAGAAAGCTACTAAACATGCATTAAATCATTTATTTGACCTCGGTTATAAAAGAATTGGCTATATCGGAGGGACAGAAAGAGAACATTATATCAACGGAAGTTCTATTATTGAAGATCAGCGTCAAACGGTTTTTGAACGCGTTATGCATGAAAAAGGCCTGCTCGATTCTGAGAAAGTTTATGTCGGCGAATATTCAATGAATGAAGGATATGAGCTGATGGGACAAGCGATTAAGCAAGGAAATCTTCCTGAGGCATTTTTTATCGCAAGTGATGCAATGGCGATAGGAGCAATGCGTGCCTTGCAGCAATCAAATATAAAGGTTCCTGAAGACGTAGCGATTGTAAGCTTTGATGATGTGGATATCGCAGCATTTGCGAGCACGCCGCTCACAACGGTTAAAGTATATACGGAAGAAATGGGAAGGCAGGCTGTTAAAATGCTAGTAGATCGGTTAAGCGGTAGATCCGTTCCCTTAAAAGTCATGGTGCCGACTAAATTAATTTATCGTGAAAGCTGCGGAGCCTTACTCAAAAAACAGTAGCCTAAAAGTTATAACTTGAAAGGGGGTGATAGAAAAGAAGAATTCATACATAAAGAGTGATAAGGGGGAAGAAAAATAGAAAAAACCATAGAAAAAGCAGGTTAAAAAGCCCTAGAAACTACATACTTATTGGCAGATAAGTATGTAAATGAAAAAGCTTTTTCATCTCTAGGACTCTTTGAACCTTTGTAAAAGTATAGGATTAAAT
The DNA here is from genome assembly GCF_025910025.1 of Priestia sp. JV24. Classification (NCBI taxonomy): domain Bacteria; kingdom Bacillati; phylum Bacillota; class Bacilli; order Caryophanales; family Bacillaceae; genus Priestia; species Priestia sp. JV24. Next base: position 382,694 of record NZ_JAPCIN010000016.1, on the reverse strand, counting down.
TATAAGTGACTTTATTTCGTTGTGCAATGAATTTGTCTACGTACAAATAACTGAATATTCAGTTATTTATGTCTTGATAGAGTATAAGGAGGAAAAAAGATAAATGAAAAAGCTTACGTATCTTTTCGTTCTATTACTAGTCTTTTCTGTTGTGGCAGCGGGCTGCGGAAATAAAGAAGCGGCAACAGGCGGAAATGGGAAAACAACGTTAACGCTTTTTTCTACGATGAGTAATAAAGGCGAGAGAAAAGCGCTTCAAAACGCGATTGCAGAATTTGAAAAACAAAATCCAGATATTAAAATTGATGCGAATTTTCCGGGTAACGGCTATGAAGATATGCTTCGTGTGAAAATGGGTGCAAATGATATGCCTGATTTATTTGATACGCACGGCTGGTCTCAGCTTCGCTACAGTGAGTATGTAGCAGATTTAAAAGATATGGATTGGGTTCAGCATTTGGATCCGGCGCTAAATCAAATTTTAAAAGATAAAAGCGGCAAAGTGTATGCGTATCCTTTAAATCAAGCAAAAGACGGAATTAGCTATAATGCGACACTGTTAGAAAAATACGGAATAAAGCCTCCTAACACAATGGATGAATTTATAACAGCGTTAGAAACAGTAAAAAAGAAGAGCAAAGGAGAAGTAGCGCCTCTATGGATTCCAGGAGGGGAAAACGGCAATATTGCTCAAGTGTTTGATCAGCTGGCTACACCTCAGCTTATTACAGCAAAAAATAAGAACTACGCTAAGCAGTTGGAAAAAGGAACATTTAATTGGTCAAACTACACGCCGCTAGCGGAAACAATGGCAGAAATGAAGAAGAAAGGGCTGCTGAATGAAGATGTATTAACCGCAAAAGTATCTCAAGCAACGGAATTAATGGCTCAAAATAAAATTGCTTTCACATTTGTGGGCGGATCTCTTGGACCGGATGCAACAGAATTAAATCCTGAAGTAAAAGTAGGAACGGTACCGGTGCCTGCTATTCATAAAGGCGGTACGCAAAGCTGGATTGGCGGAGAGCGCTTTACTCTTGCTGCGTGGAAGGATTCTAAGCACCTTAAAGAAGCCAAGAAATTTATTGAATTTGTGTCACAGCCGGAAGTTGCCAAAAAGATTGCCGAAGGAACGTCTTCAGCATCGGCTCTGACAAACAATAAAACCCAAAACTACTACTCTAAATACTACGATAAGTATAGCGATATTAAAGTTGAGCCATACTTCGACCGAAAGTATTTACCAAGCGGCATGTGGGCAGTGATGTCTTCTACAGGTCAAGAATTGCTAGCGGGAAGTTTAACGCCAAAGCAATTATCAAAAGAGATGGAAAAAGAGTACAAGCGTCTCAGTAAACAATAAAATAGTGTACAAAAGTTCTTTGTTCGCCGAGAAGCAGGGAGATAGGCTTCTGCATCTTTTCAACACAAGCTGAAATAGGAGTGAACACGATGAATGAATTAGTCAGGAAAGGGCCGGTTTCTGTAGTAAGAGATACGAAAAAACGAAAGAAAAAATTAAAAACAGAGTCCTCTTTATGGTGGATGTACCTTCCCGGCTTAGTAATTATCACCGTTTTTATTATCTATCCTTTTATTAACGGAATTAGACTTTCCTTTACTAATTGGAATGGATTTTCACAAACGTACGATTGGATTGGGCTCCAGCAGTATAAACGTTTGCTTGCAGATCCAACGACTTGGCTTGTGATAAAAAATACGCTGCTCTACGGAATAGGCAGTACTATTTTTCAAAATATTATTGGCTTGTTATACGCTTTGCTTCTGAATCAAAGCATTAAAATGAAAGCTGTAACAAGAACAATTGTCTATCTTCCAGTTATTATCAGCCCAATTATTATGGGGTATATCTGGTACTTCTTTTTTGCCTACCAAGGAGGCGCTTTAAATGACCTTCTTGTATTTTTAGGCTTTGAGAAGATTAATGCTTTAGGAACTCCGGAGCTTAACTCTTGGATTATCGTGTTCGTCAATACGTATCAATTCGTTGGAATTGCGATGATTATTTATTTAGCAGGGCTGCAAAGTATTTCAAAAGATTACTACGAAGCAGCGCAGCTTGACGGAGCATCTGCTCTTCAGCAGTTTAAAAACATCACGCTTCCACTGCTTATGCCTTCGATTACAATTAACGTCGTTTTAAATATTATCGGGGGTTTAAAACTGTTTGACGTCATTGTTGCGCTGACAGGAGGAGGACCTGGAGATGCATCGCAGTCGATGTCTACTTTTATGTATGACTTATATTTTAGAAGACAAGACGCCGGCTATGCAGCAACTCAAGGTGTGTGCATGGCGCTTATTATCTTAGTCATTAGCTTATCAGCACTTGTGTACTTTAAACGAAAGGAGACAGAAGCGTGATGGACTATACAAATAAACGGAAAAAACGATTTTTTACCTTTCTAGCGCTTTGTATAACGCTCGTTCATATTGTCCCTTTTTATATTCTAGTTACGACTTCTTTAAAAGCAACCGGGGATTTTAGTTCCAAATGGGTATTTCCAAAAAGCATACACCTTGAAAATTTCACAGCGGCTTGGGAGCAAGCGAATTTAGGCAGTTCTTTTATGAATACGTTTATCATTACGTTCGTTTCGGCGGTTCTGCTTATTTTTTTAGGATCAATGGCTGCGTATCCTCTAGCGCGCCGCCAAACGAAACTAAATAAGTACGTCTATTTTATCTTTATCGCCGTGATGGTAATACCGCCTCTAACAGCATTAGTTCCACTGTACAAAATGGTTGTAAATATGGGGATGATGAACACATACCAAATTGCTATTTTAAATAATGTCGCAGCATTTTTGCCGCTAACAATCTTTTTGTATGCGGGTTTCATTCGCTCCACTATTTCTAAAGAGCTCGAGGAAGCAGCAAGAATTGACGGTGCCGGCACGTTAACGATTTTCTTTAAAATCGTATTTCCGCTGCTAAAGCCTGTTACTGCATCCATTTTAATTATTGCCAGCGTCTATATTTGGAACGACTATCAGTTTGCAATTTTCTTCCTTCAAGATAAGGAAATGCATACATTAACCGTTACGTTAGCAAGCTTTTTTGCCGAAAATCAAAATAATCTTAGCTTAGTAGGAGCAGCTGCGATTATTGCAATGCTTCCAATGACCATTTTATTTTTAGTGCTGCAAAAATACTTTATTGCAGGGCTTTCATCAGGATCTGTAAAAGGATAAAACCAATACGAGGAAGGAAGATGACGATGTCTAAAATCACATTTATCGGAGCGGGAAGTACAGTTTTTGCAAAAAATATTTTAGGAGACTGCATGTTTGTGCCTGCTTTAGCTGGCTTTGAATTTGCGCTATACGATATAGATGCTGAGCGTTTAAGAGATTCGGAAAATATGCTAAATAATCTAAAAGAAAACTATAAAGTGAATATTACGGTTAAAGCCTATTTGAACCGCAGAGAAGCTTTAACAGGAGCAAAGTATGTGATTAATGCCATTCAAGTAGGCGGTTACAAACCAAGCACCGTCATTGATTTTGAAATTCCTAAAAAATACGGCTTGCGTCAGACGATTGGAGATACAGTAGGGATTGGAGGAATCTTCAGATCACTGCGCACGATTCCGGTCCTGTTTGATTTTGCAAAAGATATTGAAGAAGTATGTCCAGATGCGCTGTTTTTAAATTACACCAATCCAATGGCAACACTAACGGGTGCAATGCTGCGCTATACCAATGTAAAGACGGTAGGCCTTTGTCACAGTGTCCAAGTATGTACAAAAGATTTATTTGATTCTCTCGGAATGGATCATGAAGGAATACAAGAGAAAATCGCAGGCATTAACCATATGGCATGGCTGCTAGAAGTAAAAAGAGATGGACAAGACTTATACCCAGAAATCAAACGTCTAGCAAAAGAAAAACAAAGAACAAAGCATCACGATATGGTGCGTTTTGAGCTAATGGATAAGTTCGGTTATTATATTACCGAATCGTCTGAGCATAACGCAGAGTATCATCCATACTTTATTAAACATAAATATCCAAATCTTGTTGATCAGTTTAACATCCCTCTTGATGAATACCCGCGCCGATGCGAAGAGCAAATTAGCAATTGGGAATCAATGAGAGAAGAAATGGTTAACAACAGTCAGTTAACTCATACACGTTCACATGAGTACGGATCTAGAATCATTGAAGCAATGGAGACAAACGTGCCGTTTAAATTTGCCGGTAACGTATTGAATACCGGGGGCTTAATTAGTAACCTGCCGACAAAAGCGTGCGTAGAAGTTCCATGTGTTGTAGACCGAAGCGGCATTATGCCGACTTATGTAGGAGACTTACCTGAGCAGCTTGCGGCGTTAAATCGTACGAATATTAATACGCAATTGCTAACAATTGAAGCAGCAGTCACTAGGAAAAGAGAGCACATCTATCAAGCAGCGATGCTAGATCCTCATACAAATGCGGAATTATCTATGGATGACATCATTCGTATGTGCGATGATTTAATTGAAGCGCACGGCGAGTGGCTGCCTGATTTTACAGGGAAAGTGAACCAATACGTGTAATAAAAGAATCCTCAGCTGAGATCAGCTGAGGATCTTTTGTGCTTAGGAAAAGAAGGTAATATCATCCAAATCGATATTGACATTTAAAAAACTTCATCATACACTGTAAGAAGCAAGTCATTTTATACTAAGAAAGGAAAGGTACCGTAGACAATGGATAAGTAATCCTATTTTTTTAGACATTCTTTTAAAACTTTATTTTAAATGAACATTTGTCTAGATAGGATTAGTCTGTACATTTTTAGGTGCCATTTCTATATGTCTTATATGAAGTGATTTCTCCCTTTTTTTACTCTATAAAAAGGGTGCATATTTGCGTATGCCTAATTATGACCTCTAATCCTCTCTAGAAATCCTAGGGAGGTTTTTTTATGTTATTGTTAGAAGCTATAAATATTGAAAAAAGCTATGGAGATCGCCTGCTTTTTCAAGCAGAGAAACTTCAAGTACATCGCGGAGAGCGAATTGGAATTGTGGGGAAAAACGGAGAAGGCAAATCGACGTTGCTTCATATTTTAATGAAAAAAATGAGTCCAGATCAAGGAATTGTGCAAACATATGGCCGTTCCTCACTGATTCCTCAGCTTGATGTTCAAGCTACAGGAGACGTTTCTCCTGAGATGAAAAGCCAGTGGAACGTGCCAACTGAAGCCGACTTTCTTAGCGGAGGAGAAGAAACAAGAAAGAAAATTGCTGCTGCTCTTTCATCCGGCGCGGAACTGCTTGCAGCTGATGAGCCAACGAGCCACTTAGATGTAAAAGGCGTAGAAAAATTTGAAGAAGAAATGAAGTCTTTTACAGGCAGTCTGCTGTTGATTTCACATGATCGAGAATTATTAAACCGCCTTTGTACGTCCATATGGGAAGTAGAAGACGGCAAAATTAACTGTTATGAAGGCAATTATCAAGAATATGTGACGCAAAAAAAACATGCGGTTGAAAGACAGCAGTTTGAATATGAACAGTATGTAAAAGAAAAGCAGCGGCTCGAACTGGCGTCTGAAGAAAAAAGCCAAAAATCAAAGTCGCTTAAAAAAGCGCCGAGCCGCATGGGCAACTCTGAAGCGAGACTTCATAAGCGAGCGGTCGGAAAACAAAAAGCGAAGCTAGATAGAAGCGCAAAAGCGATTGAAACAAGAATTGAAAAGCTGGAAAAAAAAGAAAAGCCAAAAGAAATGGAAGAAATTCATTTTGACCTGTCGCAGTTTCACCAAGTACACAGCAAGCAGGTACTGAGCTTTGACAAAGTATCAGCATCAGCTGGTAATCATATGTTGTTTCAAAATCTAAAAGGCGGTGTGAAGCCAGGAGCGAAAGTAGCGATTGTCGGCAAAAACGGCGCCGGAAAATCTACGCTGCTGAATATGATTGAGCAGCGAGCAGAAGGCATCACGGTTGCGAAGCCTGTAAAACTCGGCTTTTTCCATCAGCGTCTTGAAAATCTAGATCCCGCTAAAAGCATTTTAGAAAACATTAAAGAAGACAGTCCGTACACCGAGCAGTTTATTCGTACGGTGCTATCGCGCTTACTTTTTAAACGTGAAGACGTGTATAAAAAAGTAGAGATGCTAAGCGGAGGAGAACGAGTCAAAACGGCATTAGCAAAAGTCTTTTTAGGAAACTATAACGTTCTTCTTTTAGATGAACCGACCAACTATCTTGATCTTCATACAAAAGAAGCGCTTCAAGAAGTGTTAAAAGCTTATCCAGGGACGATTTTATTTGTGACGCACGACCGCTATTTTGTTAAAAAGCTTGCGACGCATGTTTTGACGTTAAAACAGTCCAAAGCGGAGCTTGCGACGATTGAAGACACGGGTAAAAGCAAAAAAGCGTCACAGCAGCAAAGTGAAGCGGAGAAACTTGCGTTTCAATTAGAATTAACAAAAGTGATTAGCGAGCTTTCTATCACGCCAGAAGGAAAAGAAAAGCAGCAGCTTGAAAAAAGATATGAAGAGCTGTTAGAAAAAAGAAAACGATTAAATGGAAAAGAAGGATAATATCACTTCGCCTAACAATGAATAAATGATGTTACTGAACATCAAAAGCGTATTGAAGGAAAAATAACGGATATGAATGTAAACGGAGCGCCCAAAAGAATAAAATGGATTGGCTATGGAATCATTATTTTCTTTGTGATTCTTATTTTAACGATGACCATCGGCGTATTTATCAATTAAAACAAAAAACAGCCGCTTCAATGTTGAAGCGGCTGTTTTTTTTATTTGCCTACTTTGGTAACGATCGCATCTCCATTTTTTCCAACGCGTACAGTAGCAAAACGAGCTTCGCTTTCCACTTTGCTGCCGGTTCCTTCTGGAATAAAGTAATGCTCAATTCCGTACTGAATTCCCCAGTCGTGATAGCTGCCCGTAATCACAACGTCTTTCTTTTTAGAAACATACGGCTTATTCCAGTCATCATCCTCTTGGTAGATTTTTGCGTATTCATACACACCTTGTTTGTTAGGGCGAAGAACGAGCTTCACTTTTTCTCCGTCTTTCACATGAGGTAAGGTAACGTGCGCAATGTCGTAATTCAGCTCAACATAATCGCCTTGCAGCAGCGAGCGCGGATCGATCGGCTGTAAAGCGAGCTTAATTTCTTTTCCGTTTTGAAGAAGCACTTCGTTTTTAGTGAAAATGCCGCCCAGCATAATAAGCTGAACAATAATGATGATCCATACAGCGGTTCGACTGCGGTCAAGAAACGACGGCTGCGGCTGATCAGGCGTTGACAGGTCCCATTTTCTGCTTAGGAAAAGAAAGATCAGACCTAAAATAACGAGCACAAGTGATTTATTAAATAAATCCCACACAAAGTCGTAATATTTCATCGCTAAAAAAACAAACCAGAAAATCATGCCGACAATAAAATCATATTTTGGCTCTTTTCGTACCGTCACAAATAAAAAGACAGTCGAAATTACAAAAAACACCGTGCAGTAAATAATATTTAAAAAAGACGGTTCGCTTAATTCAGTCAGCGACAGTAAAAAGATAAAAGCAAGAAGCAGCGCTGCTTTTTTAAACGCGTGGTGTACGTTTATCGCGTACACAGCGGCATTTAATAGAAACAAAGCGAGCAGCACATAATCTATTTTGATAGTGTCATAGTAAGCAGTGGGAACCTTTATTAACAGAAGCCCTTGCACTAGCACAAAAAGCAGCATGCGAACGGGCGTATGCTTCGTGAATACTAAAAGCGCTATAAGTGCGATGACGTAGATAAAAAACAGAATGTCGTTCACAAAAAAAGAAGCGCCGCCGCTAATTAATACGCCCATCATTAAAAGCGTATATTTTACCGTTGGAATATCTGCTTTAATTAAATAACATGCCACAATCAGCAAAACGCCAATCACAAGCATTCCGTTTGTTGGATACGTTCCTGTAATAAGTGTGACAAGTCCTCCTAAAGAGCTGCTGCCAATTACCGATGCAATGGCCGTAATCCCAATCACCGCTATTCGTTTGATTACGCGGAGCGAGGTTTTTTGTGCTGACGTGTTGGCAGTGAGCCATTTGACAAACCATACGCTTGCACCAATAAACAAAATCACGAACCCTAACGCTAAAAACAGCGACCATTCAGCGTAGTGTTTAAAAATAAAAGCGAAAAACTGTTCAATAACAAATAAAGCAAATGCCACAATGGAAATCCCTAAAAATGGCCTTTGCGGCTCCACTTTTGAAAAATAAAAAAAGGAGCTTAGTAAGAACAGCAAATAAAAAATAATAAGACCGATCCGTAAGCTAGAGCTGCCTGTGAAACCCGGCAGGGAAACAGTTAAAAAAATGTAGTGAAACAAACAAAACGCCGCATACATGATCACAGGAGACGATCGCTGTTTCTTTTTTATGATCCAAAAGATGAGTAAGTTCACAAACGCCATTCCTGCGTAAAGTAAAAGCGTCTCGTGTTCGCCTCGCTGTGAAACTGCACCTGTTGGTGAAATAAAAAAAGCCATGGTGAATTGAAATAAAACAAACGATAACACGTAAAATGGCTGATACTTTGTAAAGAGGCTAAACAAAATAACCGGCACAAGCCAAATTAAAAACAGCCAGTACGATTCAGCGTGCGTGTTGTAAATTTGAGAAAGAAGCGCGATGCTTAATCCAAATGAAAGAGCGCCGGCCAAAAGCGTCCAGTGACTTAAAAACGCCTGCTGAGGAAGCAGCTTTCGCACCGCAAATGCACTTCCGTAAAACAGCAGCATCAGCCCCACACTCAGCGCAATTTTAGTATAGCGGTCAAAGCCTTGCCAGTTCGATGCAAAGAAATATAAAATGCCGGACAAAACAAGAGCCAACCCCAGTAAATAACCGAGTCTTACGAGCTTTTCTCTCATACTCAACCTCCTCTTTATATTATGTATATACTAGCGCATGTTTAAATATTTGGAAATAGAAAGAATGAATGCGTTTTAACAAAAAAATTGTGTAAAAAGGTCTTTTAGTGGCATGGAAATAACAAGTGAAGTAGTCCGGAAATTTTGATAATAAAAGTATAATTAGAGGAGCGAAACCCGCAGGCGCCGTAAAATCCGTTCCAAAAGTAACAAACGTTCCACGTGTACCTGCACATAAAGCAACCAAAACATTGAGTGACATGCGGAATGTCGTCAGCACACAAGCAGCAAGCAACTGGTCGAAAAAGGTGTATGAACCGTTTCAAAAGGCCAGTCGAAAGCGTTGGAGAAAGTGGAAGAGTCGGGTAGTAGGGCTAATGTTGAGGGGATAAATGATCAGGATGCGGTGGTTAAGGGTGAAGGTAAATATAATACAGGAACGATGAAACATATTTATCATGGGGAAATTAATAGGCGCGGAAAAGCGGTTGGATATCATTATGAAAGTATGATGGGTGGAAAAATTATTCCTGGAACCGAGAAAAAAACTGATAAAAACGGGGTTTATGAAGCCAAAGTCGAAATTGATGGAAAGAGAAAAATAGCCAAATCAAGTTTCTTTCCAAAGGAATGGAATCGTGTAAAGTACTGTTAAGTATGTCCTATGTAAAAGTCAACATACATGTTAGGTTTTATAACATAAATTTCTGAATAATCATTTACTTATTCACTTATTTCATGGTATGTTATATGACATAGATATTGTAACTTGCAATATGAGCTGAAAATTAGTCATTACAATATATACTTATTTTTCTAAAAATGCACCTGGACGAGCCGGTGCTCTATACATATATGAATACATCTACGTATAACTAGTCAAAAAGAATGAAGGCATTTCTAATTATAGTGCTGTTTGTTCTTTCAAATGAGTATAGTTATAGTAGGTGAAATTTTCAAGGCAGTTATTTTGGTTTTTAAGCTGAATTTTTGGAATAGTTTGTTATTTTATTAATCAATGCTTTGCCACTTAGAAGTAGGTATAAAAGTTTACTAATAAAAGAAAATGCAGACGTAATTTAATAAGTTTTTTGGAATTTGTGGGCGATTTTCTCACTTTTTTATCATTTTTGAATAGTTTATAATCATCAGACAATTATACTGTGATATAGTTATAAGTGAGACAGAAAAAGGTGTGTTCTTAGGTCGCACCTGAATTTTTTTACTACGTAAGCAGGAGCGCCTACATCTTTTTACAAATATAGGGGATGAGGAAGGTTATAATGAGCAACGTACAGAAAAAAACAGACGTTATCTTAATTGGTGCCGGAGTCATGAGCGCAACTTTGGGATCATTACTCAAAGAGTTAGCACCTGAATGGGACATTAAAGTATTTGAAAAACTCGCAGACGCAGGGGAAGAAAGCTCGAACGAATGGAATAATGCAGGGACGGGCCATTCTGCGCTGTGCGAACTAAACTATACATCAGAAAAAGCTGATGGATCTATAGATATAACAAAAGCGATCCGAATTAACGAGCAGTTTCAGCTATCAAGACAGTTTTGGTCTTATCTGGTAAGCAGCAAGTTGATTCGCAATCCGCAAGATTTTATCATGCCAATTCCGCATATGAGTTTGGTACAAGGGGAAAAAAATGTATCGTTTCTGAAAAAGCGTTTTGAAGCGCTGTCAAACAATCCGTTGTTTCAAGGAATGGAGTATTCCGACAGTCCTGACAAACTAAAAGAATGGATTCCGTTAATCATGAAGGGGCGCACGTCAAATGAACCAATTGCCGCAACTAAAATTGATTCAGGAACAGACGTAAACTTCGGTGCTTTAACACGTATGTTGTTTGACCACCTGAAGAATAAAGGGGTTCACGTTCATTACAAACGAAGTGTAAAAGATATTAAACGTAAAAGTGACGGTATGTGGGAAGTAAAAGTCGCCGATGTAAACAGCGGCAAAGTTGAGTACCACACGGCAAAGTTCATCTTTATCGGTGGTGGAGGCGGAAGCTTGCCTTTACTTCAAAAAACAGGTATTCCTGAATCCAAGCATATTGGAGGATTCCCAGTAAGCGGATTATTTATGGTATGCAATAACCCTGAAGTGATTGCGCAGCACCACGGGAAAGTATACGGAAAAGCCAAAGTCGGAGCTCCGCCAATGTCGGTTCCGCACCTTGATACACGCTATATTGATAATAAAAAGACGCTGTTGTTTGGTCCATTTGCCGGCTTTTCACCAAAGTTCTTAAAAACAGGCTCAAACTTGGATTTAATCAGTTCTGTAAAGCCGAATAATATTTTAACCATGCTAGCAGCAGGCGTCAAAGAAATGGCGTTAACAAAATATTTAATTCAGCAAGTGCTGTTATCAAATGAAAAACGTGTAGAAGAACTGCGTGAGTTTATCCCGAACGCGAAAAGCGAAGACTGGGATATCGTTGTAGCAGGCCAGCGTGTGCAGGTAATCAAAGACACGGAAGCCGGTGGGAAAGGAACGCTTCAGTTTGGTACAGAAGTTGTAAGTGCCGCTGATGGTTCTGTTGCTGCACTTCTTGGCGCTTCTCCTGGTGCATCAACGGCGGTTCACGTTATGCTAGAAGTATTGGAAAAATGCTTCCCAGAAAACATGAACAAGTGGGAGCCAAAAATAAAAGAAATGATTCCTTCCTATGGCATGTCGTTAGTTGATCATCCAGACTTTTTTAACGAAATTCATGCGTCCACTTCACAGACGCTTGGTTTAATTAAAAAAGAGTCTGTTTATAGCTAAAGATTTTACGCCGCAATAAACAGCACATGCGTATGTGAAGAAATCTACAGGCGTGCACAAACACCACCTTTTCTTGAGGTGGTGTTTTAATGGTCTTTATTTATGTAGAGTTTGATTTAAGAGCGGTATTGATTGCTTCCAGGCTGAAGTTTCAAATGCTTCCACGCCGCAATTTCATCATCGCGGCTTTTTCCTTTGTTTTTCGGATCGTTAAAAAAATCGCGAATAAAGCGGTTGTACTCAAACTGAGGCGCAATCTCTTTTTGATAAGAAGGCTGCTTTTTACGTTTTTCTTCTTCATGCCACGCTTTTACCACATCTCGATAGGTTTTCCCTACATTTTCTTTAAAGTAGTTTTGAATATACGTGGAAAAATGAAACGTAGGATAAATGGCTTCTTTAAAAAAAGCCCGTACTTCTTGACTGCAGCGGTGATTTTCTCCAATGACGGTATCTAATGTTAGCGGCGCTTTCGTTTTAGAGGACGAGCGTCTTTTAGACGGTGTTTTTGATTGTTGAGTCTCACCGGTTGTTAAAAACACTTCAATTCTTTTTGAAAGTTCCATTTTAGATCCAGACGGGCTCATGTTGTTTTCTCGGCAAAATTGCTGCAGCTCGGTTTTGAGCCAGTAAAAATCGGTAAAGTCTTTGATAGGTAAGTCTTTTATAAGTTCAGGTCTCGTCGTTTTCACCTCCATATATTTAATATAGAACGTTTGTTCTTGTTGATCAATTGTTTTTAGAGAAGTACGAAGGAATGTCTTTTATGTTTCTTCCTACATAGTGAGAAGAAATAGGCTGTTTATTCACTTCTCTTGCCCAAATAGAAAGCTGGCCGATGTGATGGATTTCATGAATGATAATGTGATGCACAATGTCAGCTTCCGTGTAAGAAGTAGAATCCCAAGGGACTGTTACGTACCTTTTGTTGGGAAAATTCAAATGACTTAGAAAGTCGGCAATTTCGGGTCTATGTGCAGAAGAGAGTGCTTGAAGCTTTTCGAGCGTATCGTGTTCTTCAAAAGAAAGAACGATATCTGGTTTACCTTGGATGGCGCGTATCCAGCTGTCTTCCACATCAATAATATGAAACAGAGTTTGTAAAATGCTGCCCATTCCTCCAATCCGCTTCTTCAACAGTTCTTCTCTAGAAAGTTGATAACACCAGCTAAACCATTCATCTCTCACTTGCCAATTATATTCAAAAAAATGAATCATCTACCACACCTCACATGTTTTTTTACCTCTTACTAAATTAGATTAAGGCTTGTAAATTCCTTTGTAAAAAGAAGAAAAAACGTCTAGGCAAGAGATCTCTTGCAAATTCCAAAATCAAACAATTACAATAATAGAAAGGAGCTGATCACATGACGTTACATAAAAAAGTACTTTCTACAATTCTAGGAGGAGCTGTCGGAGACGCTTTAGGCGGTCCAGTTGAGTTTAAAAAGCGCGATTCATTTCGAATTACGGCTATGACTGGCTACGGTACGTATAACCAGCCTGAAGGAACGTGGTCAGATGATACGTCTTTAACGATGTGCTTGATTGATAATCTACTAGAAAAACAAGATGAATATGATTTAATGCAAAAGTTTGAGAGCTATTGGGCGAATGGCTACTGGACGCCGTACGGAGAAATGTTTGATATAGGCATCGCTACAAGCGAAGCGATTCGCCGCTATAAAAGCGGACTTCCTAAAGGAGAGTGGGGAGGAAAAGGTGAATACGACAACGGAAACGGAGCGCTTATGCGTATTGCTCCGCTTGCGTTTACACTATGTGATGAACCTAGCTTTACAAAAAGAAAAGAAGAAATAGAAAGAATTGCGCACGTCACGCACCGCCATGTGCGCTCTACGCTTGGCTGCATTATATACGTGGAGCTGCTTATTCGTCTTCTTGACGGCAACGAGCCTTTTGAAGCATATGAAAACGCGGTAAATCTCTGTCAAAAGCAGTTAACAGGTACGGAGTATGAAGCAGAGTTTTCTGTGTATGAACGAGTGTTAAACCTAAGCTTGCCGCACGCAGCGAGAAATGAAATCGGGTTAACCGGATACGTCGTCAGCTCGCTAGAAGCATCTCTTTGGTCTTTTCTGCAAAGCGATGACTACGAAGAAGCTGTACTTACCGCTGTGAATTTAGGAGAAGACACCGATACAATTGGCTTTATTACGGGTACTCTAGCAGGGGTGTATTATCAGCTGGATGGTATCCCTAAAGAGTGGGTTTGTCAGCTTGCTAAAAAAGAAGAGTTAGAGAAGGCTTGTAAGAAGTTTGCGGATATATGTTAATGGATCATAAAAATTACTCAAAAGTTTGGAGGAGATAAAGTGAAATTTTCTATGGATTTTGGCGATACCAATTTTATCGGAGTGGCAAATGTAAAAGAGTACCAATCATTTGTAGATGAGGATTGGAAGCTAGACCAGCTTCTGAATCACTTCGGCAGTGAAATGAAAAAGAGAAATATCCTAGTATGTCAAATGACAGAAGAAGGAATTGAACACTCTTGGAACGTAGAAGTGAAGATTGGAACAGAGTCGGATATAGATACATACTTTAGGAAAGCAACAGGTTATATAAATGTAACCAATCATCAGCTTTATCTCGTAGATTATGACTGCCTTACGATGGCCGCCCAGTTTGAAGATCAGTTAGTGCCTGATAAAAACTGCTCCAAGTATAGAATTGATATTAAAAACGGTATGTACAAGCTCGAGATTATTCAATTTTATAATGTTGACCAAGATGAGTATACAGGAAATGACCAAACGGATCTTTTATTGAACTTTATTAAGATGGAGCATGTTGAAGAAACAGTCGATGAGGTATTTTGGTGTACGTATTAAGTAGTAAACGTACCGTAGGCTACTAACTTAGAGGCGTAGTGTGCCGTTCTAAGGCATCCTATCTTATTTATATATTCACTGAAACCCTCTGGCTTTGCGTCAGAGGGTTTTTATGGTCAAAATCATTTATAATATACTTTTACATAACATACAAACTTCACGTTAAAGAAAGGTGATCACAGTGCCAAACGCATGGGATGCAGAACAAATTGTATCAGCACCGTTTGCCAAAACGCTAATCGAGACGCAGTTTCCAGAACTTGCGCCCGCTACAATTTCGCTGCTTGGCTACGGCTTTGACAATACGGTCTATCAAGTGAACGACCGCTTTGTGTTCCGGTTTCCAAGAAGAGAACTCGCAGTAGGACTATTAAGAACAGAAAATCAGCTTTTACCAAGCCTTGCTTCTCAATTGCCTCTATCGATTGCAGAGCCTATTTTTTTCGGTAAGCCGAATGCAGGATATCCTTGGCCGTTTACGGGCTATCACTACGTGCAAGGAACTCCGCCTGCAAGATTAACAGAAGAAGAGCGCATACAATCCGCTTCTGTACTAGCAAGATTTCTTCGTACGCTACATCACTATCCTCATTTAAAAGCCCAAGAGCTCGGCGTGCCGTTTGATGAGTTAAATCGGCTTGATATGATGAAACGAAAGCCGGCGCTAGAGAAATATGTCAAGCAAATGAAAGAGCGTAGTCTTTATTCAAAACAAGAAATTCTCGAAGACTATGTAAATGACATACAAGAAATTCACTATCAAGAAAAACATGTACTAGTTCACGGAGATCTTCATATTAAAAACATGATTGTTGATCAAAACAATATGGTTTCAGGCATTATTGACTGGGGAGACGTTCATATTGGTCATTCGGCAGTTGACCTAGCGATTGCCTACAGCTTTTTACCTCCTAAAGGAAGAGCACGTTTTTTTCAAGAATACGGAGAAGTAGATGAAGAAACGCATAGGCTGGCAAAATGGAAAGCAGTGTTTACAACCGTAGTGCTTGTGGCACACAGTGACGACCAAGGAGACAAACAAACGTTAGAAGCGGCTCTAGAAAGCTTGAACCTGATTTTTCAAGAGTAATAAAACTGTAATAGAATTTCTGCTCAATTCCTGTATAGTTAAAAAAGGATAAAAATAAAAACAACAGGTGAAGCAAACGATGAATACAAGCCACTGGAATGAATCAGCAGCACATTTACTAGAAAGGTGGATACAGCTATATAAAGAAAAAACATTTCTTATTGGAGAAACGGAATCTTTAAACATGCTAAAAGAAGAAGTAGACGGGATGGATAAAGAAAAATTTCTCTCCATAGTAGAACGTCAGCTGCAGAAAGTGTATGACGAACTAGAAAAAGAACGGACAGAGTATAATATGAGCAACATTGAATATACAATGGTGACGTTTCTTTCAAACGATTATCCGGAGTACATAAACAAGCGTCAAAGCAATATGAAACAGCTCCAACAGTTAACAAGTATACATAGAAGTGTTACAGAGCTTTTCGGAAAAGAACTCATTTCTGAAGCTGATATGGTAGCGTTTAGAAACGACTTTTTTCAACTAACAGAAAAACACGCTAACACGTCATCATTAAAAAGAATCAAGGAAAGCTGGAATACGTATTTGTCGGCGTTCGTTGACTTTCAAAAAAAGCATGAACATGTAAAACAAGCGACCGCCACAGTACTCGAAGAAGACAAGAGCTTAAAGCAAGAGTGGAAGCAGCTAAGCAAAAATAAAGTAGTGACCAAACAAAAAGCAACCGCCTTTCGCACAAAGCAGCATGAGCTAAATGAAAGCATTCGAAAAGCCACGAATGCACAAAAACAATTACTCGAACTTCACTGGCCTGATATCCGCAGCCAGTTTGATGCCCTGCAAGAAAAAATGAGTAAGAGTCTTTCTACTGTGCTGAAAGAAACGCAACGCAGTATGGAAGTCATTAGCCAAAACGATGCAAATGAACACGCCAAGTTAAAGCAATCACTTAACGACCTAAATGCAGTCCACAAAGTCGACGTTCATCAAACGTGGTTAGCGGCTTTTATTAAAAAATCACGACCATTTTTTAACGAACTAAGTGAAGATATAAAGGATACTCGGTGTCGAGAACTGTGGAATCGAATTTACGGTATGTATAAAGGAATAGCAGTAAACGAATTTATTGTTACCTACGAAGAATTTTTAGCACTTCAGCCGCTTAACAGTATAAAAAGCACGGAGATGCTAAAGCCACTAGCTCGGTTAAAGGTAGATATAGAACCTGTTACGCTGCCATCCTACGCAGACTTTCCCGTGCTCAAAAAGCAGCAATCATCACGACGCACTTTTCCTATTTTAATAGGAGGCGCTATCGCCCTTGCATTATTACTGACAATTGTATATGTGAATCGTGATAATCAAACGGTAGAAACAAGCTCAAACATAAAAGCTACGGCCAGCACGCAGTCGTTAAAAAATGAACAGCCTAAGCCAGATGCTGTAAGCAAAACGGATCTTGAAAACTTTTTTATTTCTTATAAAGCTGCTTACTTTTCAAGCTTAAACAGCGGAGACTTTAGTGGGATGGCGCCCTATATTGACTCGGATCAGCCAGTGTATAACCAGCTAAAAACCTATATCACATCACTTGCCGGAAAAAACGTATCGTTTGCTAACGATCAGTTTCTCGTGACAAAAACAGAATCACATAACGACGGAACCTATGACATTTATACAAGCGAAGTATACACGTTCACCGACTCATATGACGCGAGCACGCAGTTTAAAAAAGAACGAATTTATCATGTGAAAGCTGCTGGCAAAGACAAACTTCAAATTACTAAAATTGATACGTTAACAGATGAGCAGAAGCCAGTGGAAGAGTGAACGGTTTCTGAGAGATTATGAACAACCGGTAGTTCCTTTTTGGAGCTAGCGGTTGTTGTGGTTGGGTGGTGTGATTGAGGTTAGGGTGATCTCTACGCTGCCAGCGTGGAGATCTTGTTATATAAAATTTTAAATACTTCCATATAGAAACAAAAAATTAATCTAAAGTACGGTCATATTAATTCCAGTTTTTCTCGATAAAATGAAACGCAGGTCGTAAATTAGTTTTATTAGCAATTGAAATAAGAGCGGGCACTACTGAAGGATCCGTTTTAGAGAAATTAGGAATCCGCGGATTTAACCGGAAAAACTGATCGCCTAAAAGCTCAGAGCTGACCATCGATTCATAGTAGCTTGATCCACCAGAGATAATCTGAAGAAACGGCAGCAATGGCTCATTTGGAGACCGGTCTAAAAGTACTCCCCAATTTGGCGGAAGGTCTTCCATGTCTTCAGGTCGTATGTTATCGGCGCTCACCATTCCCCATCCTTTTGTATCTCTTCTTAATTGAGTTGGCTGCTCACCTGTTCCGATGGATAATACGGCAATTTGATCCAACGGCTGTTTTGCTTTCCCTACTGCAAACGCGATACTAGCTGTACTGGTATTAGTTGCTACCGTATACCCATCCACGTAGTTTTGATAAGCTCTTTGCGTCGCGGGAGCACCGCTGCTCCGGAGGATTACGTCACTCGCTTTTTCATTAAGATAAGGAGAACCTGGAAAGTTGTGAAATAACACAGGATTCCAACGATTCAGCTCTGGTGCAAACAAGTGAAAGGCAGGCACAACAATTCGTTTCTTTAAGTCTTTAAGGCGAAGGTCTCGGGGGAAAAATGTTCGTATGGCTTTAATAAAACCAGAATAGGGTAGTTGCTGGTTAAAGACAGGTCCGCCCGGTCGGGAAACGCTGAACGCTGGTAAGATTTGATCTTTGAAAAACTGAAATGTCTCCTCTGGTGATCTTCCGCTTGCTAGTGAAAGAGCAGTAAATGAACCAATTGAATTTCCTGAAAAAACATCGGTTTCACTAATTAACTTCAGGTTTTGATAAGTCAATCTATTCAAAAGCTGTAAACTTAAAGCACCTAAAGTACCGCCTCCATCAAAGGTCATAATTCTATATTTTGTCAAAGGTGATTTCTCCTTTCGAATTTTATCAGAGGTATTATTCTGTATATGTTTATTTTATGTGTTGAGTTGGTATGAATATTTCTTCTATCAGTTCTTCAGGAAGCTTATAGGATGTGAGTTTAGTATTAGGAGAGGCTTATGTCTTTTAGTTTTGTCTTAACTTTTTACTTATCTTAAAATAAGTTTAGACTTCATAAAATTCCATTTTTTTGATATACTCTGTAAAATTCTTTTTTATAATTATAAAAAATATTTTTCGGAAATTAAGAAAAGGGATAGGAGGAATATTTTGAATAAACAAAAGGCACCTTTAGAAAATTTGAAAATTATAAAAGATGAATTAAAAAAACGAAATTGGGCTGTAGACGTTTTTCTATTTCAGTACAAAAAGCAAGAATATATTGTTCTAGTGAAAGTTTATTCAGAACGCGAAAAGAAAGACAGTAAGTATGCAATTGTAAAGCTTGAGTTTATTAAAAAGAGGGGGAGGAACGAAAATTTTTGTACCTATGCAGACTTGTATAAGATACATATCTCTGATATGAAATCATTTAGAAAATTTTTTGGAATTGAATATAAAGAAAACTTGGGAGATGTTATTCAACAATTTACACAGCAGTTCTCCACTTTTATTCCAAACCAATTAATAGTTGATAAAGAGATAGATTTAAAGAGTTCTATAACAGAGTACTTGAATAAAACGGATACGGATTCTTCTAAGGGCATTTATTGTATTGGTGTAAAAAGAAATGGAACCAAAAAAGATGGTACATCAGGACAAAGGAGTCCTGAGAATAATCAAAAAGCAGCAATATTCAGACCAGAATTATTTGAGAAACTAAAGGATGACACTACAATAAGTTTTTGCTTTTCTGAGGATCCTTCAAGACAAAAAACAGATGAGGATATTCTTTTACGCTGGAAAGAGAAGAAAAATAATTTATAAGTAAAAATTTTTACTTTTTATATTAACTTTTCCTTGATTATAAAAAGTGTCTTATAATTTATATTGTAAACGTCGCGATGTTTATGCGAGTCGTGTATTAGAAAGCAAAGATGCGTGATATGTATTTGTACAAGACCAGGTTTTCTGTACCGTCTTAGCCGCAGCCATATTTATTACACAGCGAAGAAGCAGTGGAACTTCTGAATGGAAAGATAAGAACGGGATAACAGCGCGTAATAAAATCGATCAAATGTTAAGTGCAGAAACAAAATAACCTAGATCTAAACCTTTTGATCTCAATAAGTATTTCAAAACATTGACATTCCCTTCCAAACCGCATACAATAGCTACTAATAAAAGCACACAAATTCGTTGAAGAGAATCAGTACCCTGCAAGTTTGTTCCACAGAGAGCTGGTGATAGCTGAAAGCCGGTGTTCAAGCTGCAGGGGAATATCCTCTCTGAGAAGTCAAACTGAACTGTAAGTAAGTTTGAACGGTAGTCTACCGTTAAAAAGAACGCGTATGATTGTACGTTGCTGAGTGCTATTGATGAACGGATCAATAGAAGCCAGGGTGGTACCGCGGTTAAAACCCGTCCCTAGTCATAGGGACGGGTTTCTTTGTGTGCTTTTAACTTTAAAAGGAGTGGTATCACATGAAAGAAGTGAATGTAAGGGAGTCTTCGCAAGAGCGCGAACAGCGTATCCAGCAGCAGTGGCAAAAAGGAAATGTGTTTCAGCAGTCGGTTCAAAATCGAGAAGGGTATCCTTCGTTTGTATTTTATGAAGGGCCTCCAACAGCAAACGGTTTGCCTCACGTTGGGCACGCGCTAGGCCGGACGATTAAAGACGTGGTGGCTCGTTATAAGACGATGACAGGGCATCAAGTAATCAGAAAAGCAGGCTGGGATACGCACGGACTTCCGGTTGAGCTCGGTGTTGAAAAGCAGCTCGGAATTTCAGGAAAGCATGATATTGAAAAATACGGGGTAGAAGCTTTTATCAACAAGTGTAAGGAAAGTGTGTTTGTGTATGAAAAGCAGTGGCGCACGTTCACAGAGCAGCTTGGCTATTGGGTTGATATGGAAGACCCTTACATCACCTTGGAGAATTCATACATTGAAAGTGTATGGAACGTGCTTGGCACGATTCATGATAAAGGACTTCTTTATAAAGGCCACCGCGTATCACCTTACTGCCCGAGCTGTCAAACGTCGCTGAGTTCGCATGAAGTGGCGCAAGGGTATAAAGATGTAAAAGATTTAACGGTAACGGTCAAATTTAAAATGAAAAACCGCGATAATGAGTATTTTTTGGGCTGGACGACAACGCCTTGGACGCTTCCATCAAACGTGGCGCTTGCGGTGCATGAAGAGATGAGCTACGTTCGCGCCGAGCAAGGCGACAGCGTGTATATAGTGGCAGAAGCGCTCGCAGACAAAGTGTTAAAAGGAGAATATAGCGTTTTATCTCATCATAAAGGAAATGAGTTAAAAGGAATGTCGTATGAGCCGCCGTTTAATTTTGTGAAAGTGGAAAAAGGGCATGAAGTGGTAACGGCTGATTATGTAACGGACCAAAGCGGAACGGGCGTTGTTCATTTAGCACCTGCTTACGGGGAAGATGATTACAGAGTTGTAAAAGAAAACGGCTTTTCATTTGTGAATGTTGTGGATGAAAAAGGCCAGTACACATCTGAAGTGCCGCCGTTTCAAGGACGTTTCGTGAAAGACTGCGACGTTGATATCGTACGTTATTTAGCGAATCAAGACGTGCTGTATCATAAAGAAAAGCATGAGCACAGCTATCCGTTTTGCTGGAGATGTGACTCGCCGCTTCTTTATTACGCAAATGAAAGCTGGTTTATCCAAACGACGGCGTTAAAAGAAAAATTTTTGAAAAATAATGAAAGCGTGAAGTGGTACCCGGATCATATCAAGCACGGTCGCTTTGGCAACTTTTTGGAAAATATGGTGGACTGGAACATCAGCAGAAAGCGCTACTGGGGAACGCCGCTGAACGTATGGGAATGCGGAGAATGTCAGCATCAAGTAGCTCCAAAAAGCATCAAAGAACTTCAGAAACATGCGTCTCATTCCGTGGATGACAGCATTGAACTTCATAAGCCGTATGTAGATGACGTGCAGCTAACGTGTCCGGTCTGCAGCGGAGAAATGAAGCGAACGCCGGAAGTGATTGACGTTTGGTTTGACAGCGGGTCGATGCCGTTTGCACAGTATCACTATCCGTTTGAAAACAGCGAACTGTTTCAAAAGCAGTTTCCAGCAGACGTTATCGCAGAAGGAATTGATCAAACGCGCGGCTGGTTTTACAGCTTGATGGCAGTTTCAACGCTCTTTACAGGAAAAGCACCGTATAAGCGCGTTTTGTCTCTTGGTCACGTCTTAGATGAAAACGGTCAAAAGATGTCTAAAAGTAAAGGAAATGCGCTAGACCCTGTTGATCTTATTCATACATTTGGTGCTGATGCGCTTAGATGGGCGCTTTTAGCAGACAGTGCACCTTGGAATCCGAAGAAATTTTCAGAGCGTGTCGTGCAAGAAGCGAAGTCAAAAGTCATTGATACACTTGTGAACGTGTACGGCTTTTACGTGCTGTACGCTAAGCTTGACGGCTATGATCCGGAGCAAACGTATGAATTAAAAAAAACAAAATTGGATGAATGGATTCTTTCACGTTTGCACAGCACGGTCAAGCGCGCAACAGTACATCTTGAAGATTACGGATTTACAAGCGCGGCTCGTGAAATCGCTGTATTCATTGAAGAGCTAAGCAACTGGTATGTGCGACGTTCCCGCGATCGTTTTTGGTCAGAAGGAATGGACGGCGAAAAAGCAGCAGCTTACGATACGCTTCATGAAGTACTAGTGACATTAAGTCAACTATTAGCACCGTTTACGCCGTTTGTTGCGGATGATGTTCATGAAAATCTAACAGGGAAAAGCGTTCATTTAGCAGACTATCCTGCATGTGATCAAACGAAAGTGAACGAAAAGCTGGAAAAAGAAATGGCAGCGGTGCTTCAAGTAGTGGAACTAGGCCGAAGCATCCGAAATACGCATTCGTTAAAAGTAAAGCAGCCTTTGCAGAGTCTTTCACTTGTGGTAACGGAAGAAGATGTAGAGTGGAAAGCATATCGTGATGTCATCAAAGATGAGCTTAATGTAAAGAACTTTAACGTGGAGCAAGACGACGACAAACTGGTTTCATACGTATTAAAACTGGATTTTAAACAGGCTGGACCAAAGTTTGGAAAACAAGTGAATGAGGTCAACCAAGCGCTGAAAAACCTTTCAGAAGAGAAAGGGAAAGAGTTTGTTGAACAAGGCAAGCTAAGTGTTACGCTTGCTTCAGGAGAGAACCTAACGCTTGAAACGGAAGACGTACTTGTTGAAAAAGTGCCAAAAGAAGGTTTTGCAGTGGCATCAAACGGCATGTATACTGCGGTGTTGGATACGGCGTTAACGGAAGAACTCGTGCAGGAAGGAGTCGCTCGTGAAGTAATTCGAGCGGTTCAAGATTATCGTAAAAAGCTGGATTTACCCGTGAATTTACGTATTAATTTAGAGCTTAGCGGAGACGAAGAAGTGAAGGAAGCCGTCGCGAAGTTTGAAACGCTACTTCAAGAAAATCTTTTGCTGCACAGTCTCAGTGTGAAAGAAACTATTAAAAACGGAGAGACGGTAAAAGTTGGAACAAAGCAAGTTACGCTTCGCGTTTTAAATCAGAACTGATAAAAAGCACTTACCTCATAGCGGGTAAGTGCTTTTTTACCTTTAATCAAACTGCCCGAGAACGTTCTTAAGACTCGGCCAAACGATTTCAAAAGGAGCCGCTAACACATGCTCTTTTCCGTTTTCATCTCTAAAGTGCTGCACAAAACGGTATTTTCCTACCTTGTAGTTAGGAGTTGCGATATCTAGTTTGAATGATTTCCCTGGCTTCAGCGTGATGGTTTTATCAGGGAACTCTAATCCGTTTAGCACAACTTCGTACCACTTTCCGTCTTTTAAGTGATCCGCCGTATTTTCATAAGGAATTGTTAAGGTATGCGTCGAATTGTTTTGGATAACAAAAAAGCCAAACTGCGTTTTATCGTATTTTTTACTGACAGCAGATAGCGTAATAGTTCCCCCGTCAGTGTTAATGGAAGAAGGAATGTGTTTTTCTTGTTTGGCTCCTAGTTCCATTTTTTGACCGTTATAATCGATATAGCCAAAAATACAAAATAAAATAATAAAAATGCCTAGTATTAGTAAAAGTGTTCGTACTATTTTCAAAAGCTTTGCACCACCTTTTTCACTCTTCCATTATACGGAAATTCATCTATGAGAAATAGTATGATTTTACATTTTCTATATCACTTTTTTGAAAGGAATGATTGAAATGAGACAAATTATAGCCATGGGCGGCGGAGGTTTTTCGATGGAGCCGGATAACTTGCTGCTGGATCAATACATACTTTCACAAGCTCATACAGATGTGCCGAAAATCTGCTTTATCCCTACAGCCAGCGGAGATGCGGATAATTATATAGAAAGGTTTTATGAAGCGTTTGAGAAGTTAGTATGCACACCGTCTCATTTATCGCTGTTTTCTCAAAACTTTATGAATTTAAAAGCATATGTGATGGAGCACGACATTTTGTATGTAGGCGGCGGTAATACAAGGAATATGCTTTCTTTATGGAAAGAGTGGGGACTTGATACAATTTTAAAAGAAGCTTATAAAAAAGGAATAATCTTAGCGGGAATAAGCGCAGGTTCACTTTGCTGGTTTGAAGAAGGCGTCACTGATTCAATGAACAACAACCTGTCTAAAATCGACTGTTTAGGGTTTTTAACCGGCAGCAACTGTCCTCACTACGACGGAGAAAGCAATCGAAGACCTTCGTATCATGAGTTAATGGCAAGCGGAGAAATGAAAGAAGGCTATGCTGTAGATGACGGAGTCGCGCTGCATTTTAAAGATGAGAAGCTATCCGCATCAGTTAGCTCAAGATCAACAGCAAAAGCGTATGCTGTTGATCGAAAAGCGAGCAAAATCATTGAACATGAACTCCCGGTGACTTATTTGGGTGATGGCAAGCAATAAATGGCTGCTTTCCATGTTTCTCTGTATAAAATGGAGCTTATTCGTACATACATAAGCAGAGACTCTATATAGGAGGTTACTTCAGTGAGTTATGAACGATACTGGGGAAACATACATGAACAAAGCGATAAGCTGCAGGAGTTATTATCGTCGTATTGGCATCAGTATTCAGATTTCGGAAACTGGCAGTTTTGGGTGGTACTTGCTTCGCTCGTTCTTCCTCTTGTGTTGTTGTATTTTACCGTAGATTGGACGAGGATCTTTGAGGTGTTTTTCTTCGGTTACACAGTGCATATGCTCTGGGCATATATTGATATTGCACTTGGGAGAAGCGGTCATTTAACGCACACGTTTTTCTTAACGCCGCTGCTTCCCAACGCAACGAATATTACCGCTTCTATTTTGCCAGTAGGCTTTCTGCTGCTTTATCAATATTGTACGAATCAGCAAAAGAATTTTTATCTGTATACGATTCTGCTGAGCGCTGTTTTTTCATTTGGGCTGGCGCCTCTTGAACACCATTTTAAATTTATTGATTCAGAAAAAGGAATGAGTTTGTTTTATATTTTTCTTATTGATATAGGAATAACGTTAGTGGCGTACTGGGTTACAAGGCTGCTTGTAAAAGCAAAAGCCGCAGCCTATCGTAAAGCGGAAAAAGAACGTTGAAAAAATGTTTCAAAATGAGTAGTTAAGGGTATACATACACTTAAGACAAATCGAGGTGAAAAAATTGTATTACTATCGCATTTCAGAAGGACAAGACGAAATGTACTCTGAGACAATTGTTGTCCATGAAGAACAGTTTGATCAAGGTACATTCGAAGAAATGGTAAAAGAAGCGATGGTCGATAAGCCCGGCAAAATCGACCAGGTGGACATTGTGAAATATTTAATTGGACATTATCATTTCCAAGTTGCATATATTGAAGCAGCCTTTCATAGCACGTATATAGAAGAACAATAATGTTATGTATTCGTTAAGAAACCCCGTTGCATTGGCAGCGGGGTTTTTTTGTTTCTACCAGTACCGATAGTGATAGGGGCTTTGAGGGTGATAGTAGGGATTCTGAGGCGAAGGATACGTATAAGGAGCAGTGTGATAGTAGGCTGGGCCAGCTTGTTTTTCCTTTTTATATTGTTCTTTTTCTCCGCATTCGTCCGTTGGTCCAATCACGATGGTTTGATTTTTTAACGGAGCCAGCGTTTTCTTTAGCTGCTCCGGGTCTAAGCAATACGTGTGAGCAAGGACTTCAATAGGCGTCTTATTTAAAATGTCCGATCCAAAAATGTATTCCGGGTAAGGGGCGTCAAAAATGGCAAGTAAATGCGTATTGTCTTCAGACGCAATCTCCCAGTGCCACCAGCCTTGAGGGATATTGGCTACTTGACCGGGAGTAATCGGAATATTTGTGACTTCGTTGTTAAACGGATTGATTAATGAAGCGACGGCTGAACCTGAAATACAGTAAACAAGCTCAGCGGCATTTTGATGATAGTGCGGTTCGACCACGCGGCTTTTGCTTAAATAAATATCGAGTAACGACACATTTCCTAATGTGTTGAGCACATCCCGACCTAATCGGTTAATGTAATTTTGATCGTTTCGCGTGTTAAGTCTGTTTTTATTCACATCAGAAAAGTATTGCACGTTTGGATTATTGTAATCCATATAAGACGTTGACAACGGTCTTCAGCTCCGATCCTTGAATTTTTTATGATGCTGTATCGTATGTGAAGCGTTGTATTTCGTGACAGAAGCCTAGGCGGAAATGTGGTGAGGGCCTCTTTTTGATGAGATGTACAATCATTTGTCCACTGATTTTCATACACTGTAACAGGTTCTTTTTTTATAGAGCCATGATCAATGTCAGACGCATACGACAGATCATTTTAAGGAAAGTGAGTTGCAGGGCTGTTGCTTGATCAATATGAAAAAATAACTAGTACGTATAAAAAGCTAGATGAACTTCAGCTGCCGTTTAATAGGCCCGTTTTAGTCGCGGTCGAGTGGAACGGAGTGTTGTTTGAGTTTTTAGTGAGATTAAAAAAAGAGTCTTCTCATTTGCTTGTGTTTGGCTCAGGAGGAGGGGCAAGTCAGGAAATGCCGGCAGGTCCTCCTTATTTTCAGCGCCATTCGTGGATGAATGAATTCCAAGATTCCATTATTTATTATAACGATCCTACGCTTTACTTAGGAAAGGTTTCGCTTGCGTGGGGACAAGGGACAAGCGACCGTTTTTATTTAAAAGACATTGCCGTTTTAATTGAAAAGTTCATGAAAAAAGTGCACGTGAATTCGTCCAATGTGCTGTTTTACGGATCATCAGGCGGCGGCTTTATGTCGATGTTTTTAGCGGGGTACGTAAAAGGAGCAAAAGCGCTTGTCAACAATCCGCAGACTTGCTTGACCAAGTGGCTGAAAACGCCGGTTCGGCAAGTGTTTAATTTATCTTATCCGAACTTGACAGAAGATGAAGTGATAGCCTTATACGGTGAGCGAATTAACGCAGTGAAGTTTTTTCGCCATATTAACTATGTGCCGAAGGTGTATTACTTGCAAAACGGGGCGTTTGAATACGATATGAACAATCACTTGCTGCCATTTTTAACGGATTTGCAGGATATGCCAGATGACTGTGAAATCAATAATATAAAAGTCGAGCTCTATTATAATCCAAAGCTGAAGCACGCGGCTGTTAGCAAGCAAGAAACGATTGATTATGTGAATATGGCAAAGAAAATATAATAAAAAAGGCAAGAGTTCAAGCTTAAAGGAACTCTTGCCTTTTTTATGTCGAATTTTCTAACTCAATAGATACAAGTAGGAAGTTATGTTGCTTTTTCTTTTGAATATGATAGTGAAGATGAGGTGTAAGGAGGGAAAGTATGGCCGATCAAGATGAGAGAAAAAGATACTTGATGGAAGTTCAGACCTGGCTTGAACAAGTATGTGATCCGGTATTTGAAGAAGCCATTACAGAAGTAGATATAACGTCATATATAACGCGCACGCAAGAAGACGTTCTTGAATATTTAAGTGAAGAAGATGTCAACGAATATACGTTAGAAGAAATCAATAATGCAGTGCGGCATATTGATAAAGTCTTAAAAGAGCGGCTCGGAGACGACGGCAGGGAGCGAGAATCGATAGCGCCAGGACAGCACGAGCTGCCGCCGCTTGGCTATAGCTATTCAGCTCTTGAACCGTATATTAACCGGGAAATTATGCGTCTTCATCACAGCAAGCACCATCAAAGCTATGTAGATGGATTAAATAAAGCAGAGCTCATGCTTCAGCAAGCCCGTAACACAAACAATTTTGACCTCATAAAACATTGGGAACGGGAAGCTTCTTTTCATGGCTCCGGTCATTACTTGCATACAATCTTTTGGGAAATTATGAGTCCAGAAGGAGGAGGGAGGCCGAGACGACAGCTGCTGCAGCAGCTTCAAAAAGACTTTGGCAGCTATGAGAAGTTTATGATGCACTTTTCTCAAGCTGCAAAAAAAGTAGAGGGTGTTGGCTGGGCTATCTTAGTATGGTCGCCGCGTTCGCGAAAGCTCGAAGTTCTGCAAGCTGAGCGCCATCAGCTTCTCACGCAGTGGGATACGATTCCGCTGCTCGTATTAGACGTATGGGAACACGCCTATTATTTGCAGTACAAAAATGAACGTGATCCGTACGTTGATAATTGGTGGAAAATAGTTTACTGGCCAAATGTAGAAAAAAGGTTCGAGGCAGCTAAAATGCTTCAGTGGCAGCCATATTAACAAGTAATGCAGGCATCTTAATTTCAAATAAAAAGGCTATGATAAAAGTATTTTAGTGGAAGAAAGATCCGAACGATGAATTGAGATTCTTGATAGAGAATCCAACTCGTTCGGATTTTTTATTGTTATGGCGGCCATATATGTATGCGTTTCTAGCTGTTGATTGGAGAGCAAGAAGAAGACTCCTGCGGAAAGCAACAGCGGTGTAAAAAGTGATTTATATTAAGCTCCTTTAACGCATTTATTAATTTTAAATAAACTATGTTCTAAATAACCAATATAAAACAAAGTATAAGCCTCTAGAACCAGTGAAATGTTACAAATGAAATAATCCATTATAAATGTGTGTAAAAGCACCGTCATATACCTAAATATGTATGTTTTTGAAGAGTAAAGGTGATTAATTTACTAGTTTAAAAGGAAGAATCTTTATTTTTATTGTAACTAAACTATCAAACTATTGACATGTTACTGAAATATAACTGTAATATTCATGTGTTATTTTTTATGTATTGGTAGATAAAGGGGAAATTAATTACATGAAAAAGACAATGATTACGTTCAGTTTAGTTCTAATGTCACTGTTCGGAGTGGCAAGTGGTGCATCAGCTGCAACAAATACATATACAGTAAAAAGCGGAGATTCGCTATACAAAATTGCAAAGACATATAAAGTATCGGTTAGTCAGCTGAAACAGTGGAATAACTTAAAGTCAGACAGCATTCATCCGAAACAAGTATTAAAAGTATCTCAAACAAAATCAAGCACGCCTGCTAAAGCAGCGCCTGCGAAGTCTTCAAACGTTGTGAAAGAATTTAAAGTAACAGCAACAGCGTATACAGCGAACTGCAAAGGCTGCAGCGGAAAAACAGCGATTGGAATTGACTTGAAAAAGAATCCAAATCAAAAAGTGATTTCTGTCGATCCAAAAGTGATTAAGCTTGGTTCAAAAGTATACGTAGAGGGTTACGGCACGGCAATCGCAGCTGATACGGGCGGTGCGATTAAAGGAAATAAAATTGACGTTCTTCTTCCTTCTCAAAAAGAAGCGTTAAAATGGGGAAGAAAAACAGTAAAAGTTCAAATCTTAAAATAAGTATTTCTTAAGGAAATGAGAGCCTTCGTTGAAGGGCTCTCATTTTTTTCTTCATTAAAGGGTATACTACTTTATATATACTGATGGAAAAGTTTTACGAAAATGATCATATTTGTTGACAAATATTTCGGAAACAGATATATTTATCCGGTATATAATTAAGTTCATTAAATATTCGTGACATAAATTAATAGAATGAACACATAAAATATATTCTTAACCTGGTTGTCATCTGAAGATTTACATACAGATAATTTTAAAGGGAAAGGTCTTGTTAAAATGAATACACAAACACAACAGTCCGATCAAGCCCGAACTCGGTCTATTTTTGGCGTAATGATAATGGGAGCGCTCGTCGCTTTTTTAAATCAAACGCTGATTAACATTGCGCTTCCGCAAATGATGGATCATTTCCATGTAACGGCGGCTACGGGTAACTGGTTAACAACCATCTTTATGTTAGTAAACGGAATTGTTATTCCAATTACAGCATTTTTAATGAATCGATTTACTACAAGGCAGCTGTATATTACAGCAATGGGGCTGTTTACAGTAGGAACACTGCTTTGCGGTATTGCACCGACATTTTCCGTTATTTTAGTGGGACGCGTCGTGCAAGCAGCAGGAGCAGGGATTTTATTTCCGTTAATTACCAACGTTATTTTTACATTATTCCCGCCTGACCGACGCGGCTTTGCGATGGGGATTTTTGGTGTAGCGATGAACTTCGCACCGGCAGTAGGGCCGACGCTTTCTGGTTTAATAGTTGAGCACTACTCATGGCGCGTTTTATTCTTTATGATGTTTCCAATTGCACTCATTAACGTAATTGCGGCTATTATTTTAGTGAAAAACGTGACGGAAACAAGCCGACCTAAGCTAGATGTGCTTGGCGTTATTTTGTCAACAGTTGGATTTGGCGGCTTGCTTTATGCGTTCGCTACGGGCGGTACAAAGGGCTGGACCAGCACTGAAGTATTAGCTATGTTCATTGTAGGCGGTATTTCAATTCTGTTCTTTATTTTCCGTCAGTTAAAAATCGATCAGCCGCTTCTTGAATTCCGTATTTTCCGTTACCGTATGTTCACTTTAACAACAATCATTAACGTGATTGTAACAATGGCAATGTTTTCAGGTATGATTTTAATGCCGATTTATATGCAAAACGTACGCGGTTTTTCACCGTTTCTTTCAGGCTTGCTGTTACTGCCAGGGGGAATTGTAATGGGGATTATGTCTCCGATTACAGGACGTCTGTTTGATAAGTTTGGAGCAAGATGGCTTGCTGTTATTGGTTTAGCGATTACCGTTGTGACAACATATGAACTAACAAAACTTGAAACAACAACAACATTTATGTATGTAATGATTGTTTATACTGTTCGTATGTTTGGTATGTCGCTGCTCATGATGCCAATATTTACAGCAGGATTAAATGAGCTTGCGCTTAGCTTAAATAAATACGGCACAGCGATGGTTAATACGCTGCGAATGGTTGCTGGAGCTGTAGGAATGGCGTTCTTTGTATCTATTATGATGAATCAAGGTGAAAAACACGTGAAAAACATCGTAACGAATCAGCAAATTTTGCCGGCAGATAAAGGCAGTATGGCTGAAGCTGTGAATCAAGGTACGGCAATGGGTATTAACGATGCGTTTATGATTGCAACGATTTTAAGTGTGATAGCGTTTGTTTTAGCCTTCTTTATTCGTAAAACATCACCAAAAGAAGATACCATTACAAATCGTGTGAAAAAAGCAAGCTAATAAAAAATCCGTGCCTTTTGGTACGGATTTTTTTTATGAGTTAAATTTGTCTTTTTTATAGTCAATGTAAAGCGATCCGTCGGACTGGACCTCAGCGTAAAAGACGTCATCAATTGAGTTAACTTCCGCTTTTTCTAGCTGTTTATGCAGCCAATTATTATCTACATGCAGGTCCTTCAAGGCATCTTCATTCGCTTTTCCATCGTAAATAACGCCCGTTGAAGTGGGAAATAAAAGCGTTTTTGACCACGAGTTCGGCTTTTTATCTTGTTTTTGCATAACGGAAAGGTTTCCGTTGATTTCTAATATGGCGTATTCTACATCTTTTATGGAAAATACGTTTTGCTGCCTCAGCATGCCTAAAAGAGATTCAATATCTAGCCGGACTTGTTTTAATGCCTTTTCCATCACTTTCCCTTGCTTAATCACAATTTTAGGCTCACCGGTAATAAGATGGCGCGCTTTTTTCGATTTCATTCCAAGATAGCCCATAGCGATCGTTAAAAATGTCCATCCTAACAGTGAATAAACTCCTTTATCAATCTCTACTCGCTTATCAGTGGAGAGGGAAGAAGCAATATTATCAATCGTAATCGCCGTAATAAACGTAAACACATTTAGCTGGCTGATTTCTGTTTTTCCCATGAGCCGCGTTAAAAGAAGCAGCACAAAAAATGAACAGGCGATTCGAAACGTCGATTCAGCATAGCCCATACATTTCACCCTTCCTTCATTTCATTGTTTTATGTTGTGAAAAAATAGAAATTTTATGCAGTTGAAAAGATAAATTCCATGCTTCTTTCCCACTAGCTTTTGCTTTTGCGCTACAATAAAGAAGCAGCGTGTTTGACTAGACAAAAGAAGGTGAAAAGATGAAACCATTTAAAGCTTCAGCATTATTAGACGTTATCAGCGAATTGTTCTCTGATGAAGCGTCGATTGCCGTTTCAGATCTAGAAACGTACGTGTATTACCGGGCAAGTAAACGAATTAATTTAAAAATCAGCCCTGGAGATCAAATTAAAAAAGGAACGATTACATATAAAGCATTAGAACGAAAGCAAAAAGTATCAGAATTTATTCACCGAGACGTGTTTGGCACGCCTTACTACGGCATGGCCGTGCCTTTCTTAGACGAAGGAGAGGTGCAAGGGTGCGTGACGGCGATTTTTCCTGCGTTAACGAGCGGAAAGTCAGTTGTGACGTTAAAGGTGAACGAGGGATGGATACCGGTTCCTTTCTCAAAAATTATCTACGTAGAAGCGCGTGACCGAAAAACATATGTGTACGCACAGAAGTATACGGGTACGCATAAATACACGTTAAATGAATTTGATTATGTGCTTCCAAAAGAAGAGTTTGTGCGCTGTCATCGTTCCTTTATCGTCAATGTGACGCAAATTCAAGAAATTTATCCTGATACACATTCAACTTTTTTACTAGTAATGAGCAGCGGAGAAAAAATTCCGGTCAGTCAGTCGTACGCCAGCTATTTTCGAAAACTCCTTGGGTTTTAACCGTCATTTTGCTTAATTATCATCAAATATGCTGTTTTATCGCTATTTTTGTCCATTTCATTCCAAAAACTCTTGTAGACGCTTGCTTTACAGTAAAATGGTAAAAAAGAGCAAAAACAAGGAGTGAACAGAATGGAAAACGTTTGCAGTCGAATTAAGCATGAAGCACTACAGAATCGCATTGTCTCTGCTGAAGAAGCAGCATCTTGGATTCAAGATGGAATGACCCTTGGTCTAAGCGGTTTTACACGCGCGGGGGATGTCAAAGCTGTACCGTTTGCGCTAGCGAAACGAGCGGAAACAGAACCGATAAAAGTAAGCGTGTATACCGGTGCTTCACTTGGGTCAGATGTGGATAAGCTATTTGCAGAAAAAGGCATGTTAAATAAACGCTTGCCCTTTCAGGCGGACCCTACCATGCGTAAAAAAATTAATGAAGGTGAATTTCAGTTTATTGATCAGCATTTATCGCATACTTCTGAATGGGTACGTTCAGGCGTGTTAGATTCAATAGATTTCGCTATTTTGGAAGCGGTTTCTATCACAGGTGACGGAATGATGATTCCAACAACGTCAATTGGCAATTCAATGGTGTTTGCCGAACATGCAAAATCTATTATTATTGAAATTAACACAGCGCAGCCAGAGCTGTTAGAAGGTATTCACGATCTGTATGATCCGGGCGTTCAAGGACAGCGAGATGCAATTCCTTTGAAAAAATCTGATGATCGTATTGGTTCGTTAGGCATACCAATTGATTTAGATAAAGTAAAGGGTATTGTATTTACAAATCAGCTAGATTCACCGTCTACGATTGTAGCACCTGACGAAGAAACGGTTGTAATGGCTCAAAATTTGATTTCATTTTTACGTGAAGAAATTAAAGAAGGGCGATTAACTGAATCGCTTGCTCCTTTACAATCTGGAATTGGATCTGTGGCAAATGCCGTTTTCCACGGTTTGTTAGATTCAGAGTTTCATGATTTAGAGGTGTATTCAGAAGTATTGCAGGATGCTGTGTTTGATTTATTTGACGCAGGAAAAGTTACGTTTGCTTCCTGCTGCTCAATTACGCTTTCAGCAGATAAAATGGAACAAGTTTTCTCTAATTTTGAAGCCTATCGAAATAAGCTCATTCTTCGCCCGCAGGAAATTTCAAACCATCCCGAAATCATTCGTCGCTTAGGACTGATTTCTATTAACACTGCCCTAGAGCTAGACATTTACGGAAACGTCAATTCCACGCATGTGATGGGAACAAAAATGATGAACGGAATCGGAGGCTCAGGAGATTTTGCCCGAAATGCGCGCCTTGGTATTTTTGTAACAAAATCCATTGCTAAAAACGGTGATATTTCAAGCATAGTGCCGTTTGTTTCGCACGTTGATCATACGGAACACGATGTTGATGTGATTGTAACAGAGCAAGGATACGCAGACCTGCGCGGACTCGCTCCAAGAGAACGAGCAAAACGAATCATTAAAAATTGTGCCCACCCAATGTATCGCGACCAGCTTATGGCGTATTACGAAGAAGCGCTCACGCGAGGCGGACAAACACCGCACGTTCTTGAAAAAGCCTTTTCTTTTCATATGTCTTATCAAAAAAATGGAACAATGCAAGAAGCTGTAGCGCAAACAAATTGAAAAAACGCTTTGTCTCCTCATGAGACAAAGCGTTTTTTGCTGAGTAAGAAACTTGTGTTTGTTATCTCGTTGAATTACGATGAAAGGGAATACATAAAGAAAACGAGGTAACTTATATATGAAAGCATTAGTATTTGAAAGATTTGGAGGACCTGACGTTCTTCACTATCAAGATATACCGAACCCCTCTATTGGTCCAACAGACGTACTAGTAAGAACAAAAGCAATTGGACTTAATTTTGCGGATGTGTACCGAAGAAAAGGGAACTATCACTTAACGGGTACACCTCCGTATATTTTAGGATATGAAGGAGCAGGTATGGTAGAAGAAGTAGGAGCAGAAGTAAGTCATGTTAACGTAGGAGACCGCATTGCTTTTGCTGATGTCCCTTTTGCAAATGCAGAGCTTGTTGCCGTGCCACAAGATAAAATAATTGCTGTACCTGACGATATTTCGTTTGATGCAGCTGCTTCTGTGCTTTTGCAAGGGTTAACGGCTCACTATTTAACACAAGACAGCTACAGCATTCAGTCGGGCGATTATGTACTTGTTCACGCAGCTGCTGGAGGCGTAGGGCAGCTTTTAGTTCAAATTGCTAAGCTATTAGGGGGACAGGTTATTGGCTTAACGTCATCTTCTGAAAAAGCAAAAGCAGCGGCTCAAGCAGGCGCTGACTATGTCTTTTTATACGAAGATAACTGGGTGGAACAAGTGAAAAAAGTAACGAAGCGAGGCGCAGATGTTGCCTACGAATCTGTAGGGGTTACGCTAGAAAAAAGCTTTGAAGCCGTAAAAACAGGCGGAACCGTGGTATTTTACGGAATGGCAGGAGGCGATCCGGCCCCGGTCGACCCGCGTATGCTGATGGATACCTCTAAAACGCTTACAGGCGGAGACTTATGGAACGTGCTTGTGTCATATGAAGAACGCAAAGTACGTTCACAGCAGCTGTTTGAGTGGATTAGTAAAGGTCAGCTTGTGCTAACCGATCCCGTGGTGTTTGACTTAAAAGACGGAGCGAAAGCACATGAGCTGCTTGAAAGCCGGAAAAGTACAGGGAAAATTTTGTTAAGACCGTAAAAGAAAGGCCCTTTCGTCAAGGGCTTTTTTTTGTTAGTAAAGGAGAAACTAAGGAGCTGTCTAATATATAGTAGATAAGTAGAGTGAAAGAGGTGAAGGTAGATGAAACATGCATTGATTACAGCGGGTCATAAAGGTATTGGCAAGAAGGTAACAGAACAGTTTTTAAAAAAGCAGTATTCTGTTACCGTCCATTTTCGAAGTGATAAAAATAAAGTGCGAGAACTGCAAAAAGAATGGCATCAATATAAAGACAACGTACAGTTTGTAGAAGGAGATATAACGAGTAAAGCAGATATTGAACATGTCGTTGCCCAGGTCATGGAACGATTTGGACGTATTGATGTTTTAATTAATAATGCAGGTCCATATGTATTTGAAAGAAAAAAATTAATAGAGTACACAGATAGTGAATGGTATGAAATGCTGGAAGGGAATTTAAGCTCCGTTTTTCATTTTGTAAAAGCGGTTGTTCCTATTATGAAAAAACAGCAGTTTGGAAGGGTTATTACATACGGTTTTCAAGATGTAGAGCACACCCCTGGATGGATGTACCGTGCGGCTTTTAGTGCCGCTAAGTCAGGGCTAGCTTCTCTGACCAAATCGCTTGCTCTAGAAGTAGCCGAATACGGGATTACGGCCAATATGGTCTGTCCCGGAGATATTGTAGGAGACATGAAAGAAAATGATATTATAAAAGCAAGATTACTAGAAGACAAGGAAACGCCTGTCGGCCGATCAGGGACAGGAGAAGACATTGCGCGTATTATTGAGTTTCTTTGTGATGAAAACTCAGATATGATTACAGGCAGCATTATATCCGCTTCGGGTGGAGTAGACGTTGTTCATAAAAGCAAAAAACAAGCCCCTGGCAGATAATGCAGGGGCTTGTACGTTACAGCAGCGATTCTCCGCCGTCAATAAACATTTCACTTCCGGTAATATGTTTGGACGCGTCAGAAGCTAAAAAGAAGATTAACTCCGCTACTTCTTCGGGCTTAGCTGAGCGTTTAGCAAGCGGCTGATTGCCATTTGGATATTCAATTGGAATCGCGACTTCTTTTAATTTGTCTTCTTGACGGAATGTATTGCTTTCAATATTTGTATCAACTGCTCCTGGACAAATGACGTTTACCCGTATTCCGTATGTAGAAAGTTCAAGAGCTGCCATTTTGCCGAACGCCATTTGGCCAGCCTTTGAGGAACTGTATGCGCTCATGCCGATATTTGAAAATGTACGGTTGCCGTTAATTGAGCTAGTAATAATAATGCTTCCTCCCTGAGCTTTCAAATAAGGAATAGAATGCTTCACGGTTAAAAAAGTACTTGTTAAATTTGTATCAATCGTTTTTGTCCAATCTTCTGGTGATAGTTCTTCAATAGAAGAAAACGTACCGTTGATGCCTGCGTTAATAGAAACAATATGTAATTGACTCCATAAGCTGCTGATCGTTTCGATACTCTCTTTTATACTTTCAGAGTCGGAGACGTCTGTTTTAATGGCTATACACTCTCCGCCGCTCGACATGATGGTCTCTTTTACTTCATGTAGTTTTTCTTCGTCTAAATCTAAAAGAGCAACGCGCGCTCCTTGTTCAGCTAATGTAATGGCTGAAGCACGTCCAATTCCAGACGCCGCTCCCGTCACAAGCGCAACTTTCCCAGTTAATGCAATCATTTGTAACCCCTCCATATAAAAATGTTGTTTCCTTTCTTTAGCCTATACGAAGGAAATAAAAACCTCTTTTAAAATATTTGTGTTTAAATTTGCTGAAAGATGCCAAAAGGAAAAGAGAAAACAGCGGCGAATTATTAATATGACGCCAGAACATGAAAAAGCTAATGTCAAATGAGCTTACTTGAGTAGCTAAAGATATACCCTGTCTTTTCAGAAGAATGTTTATATAAAATTTTACATCAGAGGGACTTGCAAATCGTTCCTTGAAAGCTTACACTAGTAAAGCACAGAAAAAGGACGGTGTTTTATGAAGAAGAAAAATAATGTGATTCCATTCCCGCAAAGAAGGGAAGCGGCTGCTTATGTTCCCGCTTCTATTAGTTTAGATAAGGATATTGTGGAATTTTTAGAAATTATGAATTTTGAAGATCGCAATGATTTTTTAAACGAAATGATTGATTCATTTTTTAAATATGTAAAAGGTGAAGAAGACGAAGTAAGATAAAAGGTAACGTAAAGACATCCAAAGAGATGTTTTTTATTTTGTGACCAATTGCTTAAAAGGCATGCTTAAGCCTCGTATAGTTATTTATGGTATAGTATACATTAGATACTATCTAGCAGGTGCAAATGCGAGGAGTGATAAGATGAGTGGATTTAAAAAAGACATTCGTGCCGGATCTGAAAAACCACACTCACTAGAACAATTAAAGCATGAAATGGAGCAAAGCCTGTGGAATTTAAGAAAAGATTTGCGAAATGAAAATCGCTCGGAAACGGAAATGGCAATGATTAAAATTTCGCTGCTGTCACTATTTGAAGAGCAGGCAAATAAATTGAGTAAAACTGAGCTTTCTGACTACCTTGCCGATTACCACAAAAGAGTCGAGCAGTTATTCGACAGGTATAGCTATAAATAAGACAAGCATCCTTGCGGGGATGCTTGTTTTTATTTGAGCAAAATTCGCTTGTATTCATTGCACTTCAGAGGTTTGGAAACATACCCGTCGGCTTCTA
Organism: Priestia sp. JV24; assembly: GCF_025910025.1. Lineage (NCBI taxonomy): Bacteria > Bacillati > Bacillota > Bacilli > Caryophanales > Bacillaceae > Priestia > Priestia sp. JV24. The sequence continues at coordinate 344,478 of NZ_JAPCIN010000016.1, read as the reverse complement.
GCTGATAAATAATGGTGGCAGCTGCATACACGCTAAAGGCATGATCAAGACCAAAGTAGTCTTGCAAAGCGGCGACGCTCACTTCCTCTTGAAAGATTTTACTGCGATTCGATAAGACAATAGGGTAGACGTTTTTAACGATTTGCTTTGAAATTTCGAGTGTTAACATATTAAATCCCTCCCGTGTGAGTGTACATAACTAAAGGTATTCATCACGGTGTACATTCATGAAAAAGGGAGCGATTACATTTTTAAAAGATAAAGAAAAGAGGAGTAAATGCCCATAAAATCAAATGCTTTATCTCTTTGTGGGGCATGTTTGAAAAACGCAGTATTTTTAGTGTATGACAAACATTTTCAAAAGTTCTATGGAATTATTAGGAGCAATTTAACTAAATCCACATATCTTAAAGTATAGCAAATGGAGGTGAAACACATGGGATACTACGGAGGTTACGGATACGGTTGTGGTTATGGCGGCGGTGGCTGCGGCGGCGGTTTCGCTTTAATCATTGTACTTTTCATCTTATTAATCATCATCGGCGCTTCTTGCTTCGGCGGCGGCTGGTGCTAATTATTAAAAAATGAGGACGACGCAACATCCACACTTTATTTCTTCAACTATTTCTTCCACAAAAGGTCTCTTCGGGATGAAGAGACTTTTTTAGTTTATTATTTATAATAACGTGTACAAACTGCACGTTAAAAAGGTTTTATGCGTGGTTCTACATAAAAAAAAGACTCTGAAATCAGAGTCTTTTTCTACTTATGCTTTTTGAACGTTAGCAGCTTGAGGTCCGCGTTGACCTTCTTCAACGTCGAATGTTACAGCTTGACCTTCGTCTAAAGATTTGAATCCTTCGCTTTGGATTGCTGAGAAATGTACGAATACATCGTCGCCGTTTTCGCGCTCGATAAATCCGAAACCTTTTTCTGCGTTAAACCATTTTACTGTACCTTTTTCCATGAATGTTGCCTCCTCGTGTGCTATGCACACATTGTATTACTATCCTTGCTCATGATCAAAATCTTTAAGACGAAAGTATTCACCTATCGATTGTTGCCGAACAAAAATAATTCTTCTTATAGAATAGCAAAAGTTAATGATAATTGCAAGGAATGAAGAAAATTTAACGAAAGTGGTTCATTCATTCAATGAAAGAAAACGAAAATTATACGAGTGAAAATAAGTAAGAAAGAGCGTATCAGGTCACACTATCTCTATATATAAGAAGAAAGGGGTCAGTCATATGTTTAAACAAAAAGCAGGGGAAAAACTGATTGAACTGTTAATTGAATGGGGCGTTGATCATATTTACGGCATGCCAGGAGACTCCATTAATTCAATTATTGAACCGCTTCGCAAAGCCCAGGATAAAATTAAATTTATTCAAGTGAGGCATGAAGAAGCGGGAGCTCTCGCAGCGGCTGCATATGCAAAGCTAACCGGTAAAATCGGTGTATGCACGGCTATTGCCGGACCGGGAGCGATTCATTTACTGAATGGTTTGTATGATGCAAAGTTAGACAAAGCTCCCGTGTTAGCACTTACAGGGCAAGTGGAGTCCGATCTCATCGGAAGCGATGCGTTTCAAGAAATTAATTTAGAGCGAATGTTCGATGACGTGGCTGTATATAACCAGCGAATCATGTCCGCTGAACAGCTTCCCACTGTTGTTAATCAAGCGATTCGAACAGCTTATGCTAAAAAAGGTGTGGCTGTGTTAACTATTCCCGATGATATCCCTCGTTTTGAAGTCGGATCAGAAGCACGGGAAACATCAAGCATAATCGTTAAACAAGACGTCTTTCCTCACAGAGAAGACCTTGAAAAAGCAAAAGATTTGATTGGTAAAGCAGAAAGTCCGGTTATTTTAGCTGGTCGCGGCACACATGAAATGAGAGAAGAACTGCTTGCGTTTGCAGAAAAAATCGCAGCACCTATTGTTCTTACGCTTCCTGGAAAAGGCGCAATACCGGATGAACATCCATATTGTCTCGGAGGACTTGGATTAATCGGTACAAAGCCAGCGTATGAAGCGATGCAAGAAGCGGATACGCTCATCATGATTGGAACGTCCTATCCGTTTACAGGCTTTTTGCCAGAGCATGCGAAAACGATTCATATTGATATTGATCCTGCACAAATTGGCAAAAGATATCCTGTAGATGCAGGGCTTGCAGGAGAAGCAAAAACAACCATTCAGTGGTTCTTAGAAAACGTTGGCCGCTCAGAGCATCGCCAGTTTTTAGAGCAAAGTCAAGAACGTATGAAAAAGTGGTGGAGTCAGCTTGATACCCAAGAAGCAAAAGAAAGTCTACCTATCAAGCCACAGCGAGTGATTCGAGCGCTTCAGCACGTAGCGGCTGATAACGCGGTCTTGTCCGTAGATGTAGGAAACGTCACAGTATGGATGGCGCGTCATTTTCGTATGACAAATCAGCAGTTTGTGATTTCAAGCTGGCTAGCGACTCTTGGATGCGGGCTGCCGGGCGCACTTGCTGGAAAAATTGCTTATCCCGAGAAGCAGGTGTTTGCGGTCTGTGGAGACGGCGGCTTTGCGATGACGATGGCAGATTTTATTACAGCTGTTAAATACAATCTTCCGCTAGTTGTGGTGCTATTTAATAACCATAAAATCGGTATGATTAAATTTGAACAAGAAGTAATGGGAAATGCTGAATTCGGAACAGACTTAACAAATCCGAATTTTGCTAGGTATGCAGACATTTGCGGAGGTGTTGGCTACCGGGTTGAAAAAGAAGAAGAGCTGCTGCCGGCTTTTGAAAGTGCTGTTCGACAAAACAAGCCGTGTATTATCGATGTAATCGTTGATGCAAACGAAGCGCCTATGCCAGCTAAGATTACGTTAGGGCAAGCAACGGGTTATGCCAAGCATATGGTGAAAGAATTGTTTCAAGAAGGCAAGCTAGATTTACCGCCTCTATAAAAAAGAGGCTGTGACGAAAGTATTTAAAGATCTGAACGATGAATTGAAGCTCTTAATGGAGAATCAACTTCGTTTGGATTTTTTTGTTGGAATGGTGAATGTATTTTAATTAACTATAAAATTATTATGTAAACTTAAATACCAGCAAATGAAAAGTAGTAATATCATATTTATTATGTAAAGTGGATGAGCAAAATAATACCGAATTGGATGGTCTTTTTTTATAAAACTGCTTTAAGATAAGAGAGATAAAGGATAAACTACTAATAAGAAAGTTTAAATGTAAGGACTGACGCCGCATGAACTGGAGACCAGATCGCGCTAGCAAAAAAGCGATTTATAAACAAATTGCAGAATATATTGAAAGCTGTATTTCGTCGGGAGCATTTCCGCCGGATTCTATGCTGCCATCAGAACGAACGCTTGCTGCTGAGCTAAATGTGAACAGAAGCACGGTAGTAGCTGCTTATGAAGAACTGCAGGCACTTGGAATCGTAGAACGTAAAAAAGGAAGCGGCACGCGAGTTAGTTCGAGCATCTGGGGGATTTCCCGTAAACGTATTCCAAACTGGGGGAGATATGTAGAAGACGGTTCATTTTTGCCTAATTTACCGCTCGTACAGCGAATAAGAAGCGAAGCTTTGCGAACAGATTTTGTAAACTTAGCCAGCGGAGAATTAGCTCCTAGCTTATTTCCAAATGAAGATTTTCAGCGAATATTAGCGGGCATGCCGTTTAATGAGCATTTAGGCTATGATCATCCTCACGGCAATGAACGTCTGCGTGACGCTATTGCTGCTCATGTTCATGAGTACCGAAAAATCTCCACCGATGCTAATTCCATTTTAATTACATCAGGTGCACAGCAAGCACTTCATTTGATTGTTCAGTGTTTGTTAAAACCAGGAGATGCAGTAGCGATTGAAGATCCGTCCTATAGCTATTCACTGCCGCTTTTTCAATCAGCAGGTTTACGAACGTTTTTGCTGCCTGTAGATAAAAATGGAGCCAACCCGGAGGACTTAGTAGAATTACATAAAAAGCATCGTATTCGTATGGTTTTTTTAAATCCGTATTATCAAAACCCGACCGGTATTGTGTTATCAGAAGCACGCCGAAAGCGGTTTTTAGAGCTGTCTTCAGAATACGGCATTCCGCTTATTGAAGATGATCCTTATTCACTCACGGCATTTGACGGAAATGTACATCAAACGCTGAAATCCATGGACGAGAACGGAAATGTCCTCTATATCAGCTCGCTTTCTAAAATCGTGGCATCGGGTCTTCGAATTGGCTGGATAGTAGGGCCAGAGCAAGTGATTCAGCGCCTGGCAGACGCTAAGCAGCAAATTGACTTTGGCCACAGCATCTTTCCGCAGTGGATTGCTTATCAATTCTTAGATTCTCCTACGTTTTCTTCGCATATTGAAAAGCTTAGACAAGAGCTCAAAAAGCAAGAGTATGCCCTGTCGTCGAGTCTGAACGAATTGCTCGGATCAAAAGTATCTTTTAATTCACCTCAAGGCGGGATTCACTTATGGTGCAAAGTGAATCAGCCGGTCGATGACTATCGTCTATTGGAAGAATCGCTTAAAAGGGGTGTGGCTTTTGTGCCAGGAAGCGTGCTGAGTTCTCAAAGCGGAGCTATTCGCTTTACGTTTGGCAGAGGGGAAGAAGAGGTCATTCGAGAAGGAATCAAACGATTTGCGAGCGCCCTAGAGAGTCTGGAATAGCTATAAACATAGGTAAACGTACCGGATGAAAGTTTTATTTTATTATTTCGTATAGATTGTTATGATCTTGTGCTATACTAAGAGTACCATTAACTTTACTTCTGTATTTGTACCGACTGGCCCTGTTGAAAAACAGGGCTTTTTTATGTTTGTACACAAAAAAACAGATCCTTTAAAGGATCTGTTTCTGATATGTTGTGTTTCTTATGCTTTTTGAACGTTAGCAGCTTGAGGTCCGCGTTGACCTTGTTCTACGTCAAATGTTACAGCTTGACCTTCGTCTAAAGATTTGAAGCCTTCGCTTTGGATTGCTGAGAAGTGTACGAATACATCGTCTCCACCTTCGCGCTCGATGAATCCAAAACCTTTTTCTGCGTTAAACCATTTTACTTTACCTTGTTCCATAATTGTTGCCTCCTCGTGCGGACTCGCACATTGTGGTACTATTCTTGCTCAAATCTAAAGACGAAAAGTGACAATACTCATACATCCCCACCGAACAAAAATAATTCTCTTATATCTTAGCAGAAATTTCCTATGCTTGCAAGCGCTTTATCTAAAAAGTATCCGTGTTTTTTTGACAAGTTTTTCATAAGACACGTCTAAAAAATGTCATATTTTGAACATTTTAGAAAGGCTATTCTTTGTATTCGCTTTTCCTGTAGTTATATAATAATGAAAATATGGTTTTTCTAAAGGTAGAAAACAAGTATAAATGTACATACTGAGTGCTGAAATGGAGTGGTAAAGATGAAAGTGGGTTTAATTGGTTTAGGAAATATGGGATTACCGATGGCGGAAAATATGATAAAAGCGGGTCATGAACTTGTGATTTATAACCGGACTGCTGCGAAGGCGGAAAGTCTTGTGAAAAAAGGAGCAAAGATTGTGGAGACACCTGCTCAAGCAGCACAAGAAGCAAATCTTGTCTTTACAATTCTTTCAAATGACGAGGCTTTAGAAGAAGTAACGATGTCACAAGACGGTATACTTGCAGGCCTTCAAAAAGGCGGTATTCACGTTTCTGTGAGTACTATTAGCGTAGATTTATCCGAAAAATTAACAAGCGCACATGCTGCATCAGGACAGCATTTTGTTGCAGCGACTGTTTTAGGTCGCCCCGACGCAGCAGCTGCTGCGGCTCTCAAAGTAATAGTTGCAGGTAATAAAGAAGCAAGAGAGCACGTTTGGCCGCTGTTTGAAGCGATTGGTCAAACTATTTTCACTGTAGGAGACGAGCCTTACTTATCAAATGTAGCTAAGCTTGGCAATAATTTTTTATTAGTCTCGATGTTAGAAGCTGTTTCTGAAGCAGTAGTTATGGTAGAGCAGTATGGCATGCAAGCGGAGCAGTTTCTTGAAGTGGTTAATAGCTTATTTGCATCTCCTGTGTATAAAAATTACGGCAATTTAATTGCTAAAAGAGACTTTGATCCCGCTGGATTCAAGCTGGAGCTTGGACTAAAGGATGTAAACCTGGCTATTGATGCAGCCAAAAAAGTGTCCGCTCCGCTTCCGTTAGGAGAGCTTGTTAAAGGTCATTATGAACAAGGAATCGAAAATGGCTGGGGTCATTTAGACTGGTCCGCTTTACTAAAAACAGTTGAAGCTCTAAAAAAAGATAACTAAAAAGACGAAAAGGAGTGCAGCCAGTGAAAGCGAAAGGAAAGTGGGTATGGATTGTATCCTTTATTTCGATTATTTCGTGTCTGCTGTTTGCAGCGGGGCTTGGAATGTCTATTTATGATTATGTTAGCGCCTCAAAAGCTACTGTAAAAGAAATGCCAAAGCCAAAGCAAGAAACAAGCAGCAGTAACAAAAGCACCAAGAATTATACGATTGTCGCTTTAGGTGATTCCCTGACAAGAGGAACAGGAGACGCAGCGGGAAAAGGATACGTTGGGTATTTAAAAGATAATCTTGAAGAAAAAACGAAGAAGAAAATTCTCTTAAGTAACTTTGGAATAAAAGGTCAAACGTCTTCGCAGCTGGCAAGTCAAGTAAAGCAGCAGCAAATTCAGCGGCAGATTAAGTCGGCAGATACCGTGCTGATCACCATTGGGGGAAATGACTTATTTCAAGGCGGACAAACGCTGCAAAATTTAAATAAAAACAATATTCAAAAGCTAGAAAATGACTATTTAAAAAACGTAGACAGCATCTTAAAAAGTATCCGGTCGGCAAATAAAGACACGACGATTTTTTTGATTGGTTTATACAATCCGTTTAGTAACCTGCAAGATGCAAAAACGACAACGGCTATTGTACGAGAATGGAATTACAAAAGCAGTGAATTAAGTGCTAATTATAAGCAAACTGTTTTTGTTCCGACCTTTGATTTGTTTCAGCTAAAGGTAGATGACTACTTATATACCGATAAGTTTCATCCTAATGCAAAAGGCTACAAGCTGATCGCAGAACGTGTAGCATCGCTCATTACGTGGTAAGGGAGGGAATGATATGAGTGAAGTAACGCTTTCAGTAAAAGGACTGAAAAAAGTAATAGGAAAACGAGAAATTATCAAAAATATTGATTTTGAACTAAAAAGAGGCGAAGTGTTCGGCTTTTTAGGACCCAATGGAGCTGGTAAAACGACAACGATTCGAATGCTTGTCGGCTTGATTCGCCCGACGGCTGGTTCCATTTATATTTGTGGATACAGCGTATCGAAGCAGTTTACAAAAGCGATGGAGCATATCGGCTGTATTGTTGAAAATCCTGAGCTGTATCCATACTTAAGCGGCTGGGAAAATCTGCAGCACTTTTCACGCATGATTCCTTCTATGACGGAAGAACGCATTCATGAAGTTGTGGCATTAGTTGGCTTGCAAGAGCGTATCCACGATTTAGTTCGCACGTATTCGTTAGGTATGAGGCAGCGTTTAGGAATTGCGCAAGCGCTTCTCGGAAAACCAAAAGTACTTATTTTAGACGAGCCAACGAACGGACTAGACCCTTCTGGGATTCGGGATATGCGTAAATTTATTCGCTTTTTAGCTGAAAGTGAAGGTCTAAGCGTCTTAGTATCCAGTCATTTACTGAGCGAGATTCAGCTAATGTGTGACCGAGTAGCGATTATCGCAAAAGGAGAAGTTATTCACACAGAATCGGTGAAGACCCTGTTAACTCAGCAAGAGCGTTTACTGTGGAAGCTAGATCCACAGCCCGCAGGAATAGACGTTTTAAAACAAGTGACGGACTTTGTACAAGTGCAGGGGGAGTATGTCACGACGTTTTATGAAGAAGCTGAAGTGGGAGAGTGGAACAAACAGCTCATCCAAGCAGGAGTAACGGTAAAAGAAATGAATCGAAAGCTTCCAACTCTTGAAGATTTATTTATCGAAATGACAGGAGGCGAATCGATTGATTAGTTTGGTTCAAAATGAAATGATCAAGCTCGTTCGAAAAAAGCGCCTGTTAATCGTTACGCTTATCATGGGAGTTTTGATTTCCATGTTTACCTATGCTCAGCTTCGCGAAACGCAGCGCCTTCAAGAAAAGCTAGGAACGACCGATTGGCGCAGTACGCTGCAGCAAGAAATTATCGATACGCAAAACCGGCTGAGCGGAAGCCAAATTTCAGATGATTGGCGCAAGCAGCTTGAAATTCGCGTGGCGCAGCAGCAGTATTACTTAGATAACGATATCAATCCTTCAGAACCAGGAGCGCCAACGTTTGTGCGAGGGTTCATTGAAAACGCCATTCAGCTTTTGCTGCCTCTGATGATTATGATTATTGCAGCGGATTTAGTGTCTTCAGAGTACAGCTTGGGATCCATCAAGGTATTGTTGACGAGACCTGTGAAACGGTGGAAAATCCTGCTTAGTAAATACATCACGCTCGTCATGTCCGTCTCGTTTTTAATTTTAATGTTTGGCGTTTTGTCGTACCTCATTTCTGGTGTTGTATTTGGATTTAAAGGCTGGACAGCCCCGATTCTTACGGGGTTTAGCGTACAGGGAAATGACTTAAATACAGCGGACGTCCATTTAATTTCGCAGTGGAGATATATTTTAATGGAGTTTGGTCTTGCTTGGTTTGTCTCACTAGTTGTTGGAACGCTTGCTTTTATGCTGTCTGTTTTAATTAAAAGTACAGCTGCAGGTATGGGTGTGATGCTTGCTTGTTTGATTGCAGGTACAATTTTAAGCAGCATGGTTTCTTCATGGCATTCAGCTAAGTATTTGTTTATGGTTAATTTAAATTTAACTTCTTATCTGCAAGGCACAGCTCCTCCGACTGAAGGAATGACATTAGGGTTTTCCTTGGGTGTTTTAACCATTTGGGGACTTGCCGGGCTGCTCGTGTCGTTTCTGGTATTTATCAAAAAAGACGTGTACTAATTCCGTATAAGTTGACGATAATCAGGAACGTGCGTTATGATTGTATTAACAAAAAATGCTGTTTTGCTCAAAGGGGAGTAGCTCTTGCAGTAAAGTCGTCATTTCGAGATTATTATCTCCGGCTTTATTGACAATGCAAATTGTTAGCGAGACCTTTGCCAATGTTACCATTGGTAAAGGTCTGGATACAAACACCTTTACCACATGTGGTAAAGGTGTTTTTTGTTATTTCAAAATGAGAGAGGAGCTTGAAAATGTCAAAACTATCGAGACTGTTAAAAAGCCCCGCTGTAAAAAAAGGAATAAAAAAAGCTGTACCCATTATTATGAAAGAGTTAAAGAAACGAAAATCGAAAAGAAGATAGTAGAAAAGAAAATAAGAAAGGTTGAGTGCTAAGTGAAAAAATGGATGCTAGTCATATCAACTGCTGTTCTTTTTATGGTCGGCGGCTGTTCTTTTCTTGAAGATACAAGCAGTACGCTGAACTACGCAAATGATGCGAAAGATTACGTGAGTGAAGCACAAAAGTTTGCTGAAGAAATACCGCCTCTAGCGGAAAAAGCTGTTAATGACGACGAGGCAATAAAGAAGCTAGAGCAAAAGCTGCAGGAAATGAAAGGGAAAGCAGAAGAATTTAATCAAACAAAAGCTCCTGACATCGCTTCTGATATGCACGATCAGCTTGTTCAACAAAACGAAAAAATCATTAGTGGAATTGAAGCGTATGAAGCCAATATAAAGGATGGGAGCTTCAATCCAGAAACGCTAAAAAACAGTGAATTGTTTCAATCAATTCAAGATGTATCAAGTATTATGAAACAAATTAAAGAATTAGGTCAGTAAGAAAACGCGGCTGAGAAAAAATTATGTTAACTAAAGAACATCCGAACGATGAATCAAGATTCTTGATGGAGAATCAACTTCGTTCGGATTTTTTTATTTGCAGGTAAACGTAGGTTTGATGTAGTTATGTCTTATGACTCAACCTCGTTTCCTTGTGTAAATGTAAAATTATATAAATATATCTATTTATTAGAAGACAAAAACCTTTTCTTTCTTTTTTATATCTACGAAATTTTGTTAGAAGCTGTGACAAACTTAATGTCTGCTTTTCATATCCTATGTATAGTACATATATACACACCCCTTGAAATGAATTTTTTTTGAATTAAAAAAGGGCGTGGGAACGTTGATTCATTAGGTAATAAGACTCATTTAAAAAGGAGGATTCATCCAATTAACAAAAACTATAGTCCTTGGTTTTAAAGAGAGAAACTAAAAAAATTTTTTCGGTTTACAAAAAGTTAATAAAACGCATACAAATGGTTTACTAAAAAATCAAAAAATTTACATCCTTTATAAATCTTTTCTGCTATACTATTTTTGAACAGTTGCTAGATTTATAGCGATGATAACTTACTTGAAAGGTGAATGGTAGATGAAAAAGAACAAAAGTAGTAAAACGAAAAAAATCCTATCCACATCACTGGCACTTTCTCTATTATCTATGCCTCTTTTAACTACACAGGCAGGAGCGGAAGAACGTCATCCTGGACAAAGCTCACAGCAAAGCAAGCATCAAGGCCATAATAAAAAAGATGCGCTTGTGAACATACGCCTGATGGAAACAACCGATGTTCATACGAATCTATTAAACTATGATTATTTTAAAGATGCCTCTTACGACAAAGTGGGTTTAGCTAAAACCGCTACCTTAATCAAAAACGCTCGAAAAGAAGTAAAAAACAGCTTATTAGTAGATAACGGAGACCTCATTCAAGGAACGCCTCTAGGCACGTACAAAGCTAAGATTGACCCGCTGAAAAAAGGGGAAGTTCATCCTGTATTTAAAGCAATGAATCAGCTGGATTATGATATTGCAACGCTTGGAAATCATGAGTTCAACTATGGATTAGACTTCCTAACAGAAGCGTATAACGACGCAAACTTTCCTTACATAAATGCCAATGTCTACGTTGATGATCATGACAACAACCCGAAAAACGATAAAAATAAATTTACGCCTTATAAAATTATGAATAAAAAAGTCGTCGATGAAAATGGAAAGAAACGAACCATTAAAGTTGGTTTCATTGGCTTTGTGCCGCCTCAAATTAACGATTGGGATAAAGCAAACCTTGATGGAAAAGTCATTACAAAAGGCATTGTGGAAACAGCCAACAAATATATTCCAGAAATGAAGAAAAAAGGTGCAGACGTAGTTGTTGCAATGGCTCACTCTGGATTTAGCAGCAACAAGCAAAACACGGAAGATGTCATTTATTCATTAAGTGAAGTAAAAGGCATTGACGCTATTACGTTTTCACACACGCATAAAGTCTTCCCTGCTAAAACAGAAGCTTCGCTAGACGGTTTGTTCCTTGGAGCAGATAAAAAACCTCTTCCTGGAGTTGATAATGCAAAAGGAACGATCAACGGCGTTCCGGCTGTTCAAGCAGGTTACGGCGGAGGGTCACTTGGTTTAATCGACTTAACGTTAAAAGAAGAAAAAGGAAAATGGAAAGTAGTAAGCTCTCAATCGTCCACGCGTGAAACGTATAAAGACGTAAAAGACGCGTCAGGGAAAACGGTTACGCAAAGTACGGTAGAACCGGATAAAGGCGTTGTTAAAGCAGTTCAAAAAGATCATGATGCAACGGTTAAATACGTGAACACACCAATCGGTAAAACGACCGATGATATCCACAGCTATTTTTCTCTTGTGCAGGATGATCCATCTATTCAAGTTGTGACAAACGCACAAAAAGATTACGTAGAAAAATATGTTTCTCAAAATAAGCCGGAATACAAAGACCTTCCAATTTTATCAGTTGGAGCACCTTTTAAAGCAGGAAGAAACGGCGTTGATGAATATACGGAAATTAAAAAAGGTGACTTAACGATCCGAAGCGCTGGCGACCTGTATCTATATGACAACACGTTAAAAGCGGTTAAAGTAAAAGGTTCTGTTGTAAAAGACTGGATTGATATGTCTGCGGGTAAGTTTAATCAAATTACACCGAATAAAACAGAAGAGCAGGAATTATTAAACCCAAGCTTTCCTGTTTATAATTTCGACGTAATCGATGGCGTTCAATACCAAATTGACGTCACAAAACCAGCAAAATACGATGTGAATGGAAACGTGATTCACGGAGATTCAAGCCGTGTTGTTAACTTAACGTATAACGGCAAGCCGGTTGATCCGAACCAAGAGTTTATCGTTGTGACAAATAACTACCGGGCTGGCGGAGGCGGAAACTTCCCTGGTCTAAAAGGAAGCGAGCTTGTGGTGGATTCAGCGGATGAAAACCGTCAAATTCTAATGGACTACATCACCGAGCAAAAAGAAATTACACCAACAGCTGACGATAACTGGTCCATTGCACCAATTAACGGAACGGCTAACGTGACGTTCACAAGCTCACCGCGCGGAGAAAGCTATTTAACTGAAGGAAGCAACATTACGTATACAAATAAAACGGATGACAAAGGATTCGGCATTTACAAAATTAATTTAAACGGCGAATCAAAAGATAATACAAAGGTTCAGCTTTTAGGCATGAACGACCTGCACGGTCAGCTCGATACAGATACAAAAATCAATTCAAATGGCCAAGCGCTTTTAGCTGGAAATATGAAATATACAGCAGCAGCTATTCGTAAACAAGAAGCTGAAAATCCGAATACGCTTTTAGTTCATGCTGGAGATATGATTGGCGGAAGCCCGTTAGTTTCAGCGCTGTTTCAAGACGAGCCAACGGTTGAAGTGATGGAATCACTTGGATTTGATGTAGGTACGCTTGGAAATCATGAGTTTGATGAAGGCATCGCTGAGCTTCACCGTATGATTGAAGGCGGAGACCATCCAAAAGGAACAAAAGGATACGACGGCATGAATTTCCCAGTAGTAGCGGCAAATGCTTATGATACGTCAACTGATAAATTAATTACAGAACCTTATGCAATAAAAGAAGTAGGCGGCAAGAAAATCGGCTTCATCGGCGTTGTAACACAAGAAACGCCAAGCATGATTGTTCGTAAAGGAAATGAAAACTTAAAAATTACGGACGAAGCAGCAGCGATTGATAAGTATACGGAAGAGCTGAAAAAGCAAGGTATCAAAGCAATTGTGGTACTTGCTCATAATCCATCTAATCAAAACGGAACTCCTACTGAATTTGATGCAGCAGATATCGCTAAAAAAGTTGACGATGAAGTTGACGTTATCTTTTCAGCTCACAATCACGTATACAACAACAAAGTAGTAGATAACAAACTAATTGTTCAAGCTTATTCATACGGCTCAGCGTTTTCTGACGTAGACGTTGAAATCGATAATACGGGTGACATCGTGAAAAAAGATGCAAAAATTGTGACCGTATATCAAAAAGACTATACGCCAGATCCTGAAGTTTCAAGTATTATGAAAAAGTACGAAGATTTAGCAGCGCCTATTAAAGCAGAAGTGGTTGGGAAGTCATCTACAGATTTGGCAAAAGGCTATCCTTCTAGCGGAGCAACAGGGGATATCGCGCTTGGAAACTTAATTGCTGACGGCATGAAAGCAGAAATGAACGCAGATTTTGCTTTAATGAATGGCGGAGGCGTTCGTTCACAGCTTGATGCAGGTGACGTGACATATGGTGATTTGTTTGCGATTCAGCCGTTTGGCAACGTCTTAAATAAAGTAAAGCTAAGCGGAGCGGATTTAGAAACGGTGCTGAATAACCAGATTACATCATCCGGACTAGATTTCCATATTGCAGGCTTTAACTATACGTGGGATGGAAGCACGAATAAAGTAGTCGATATTACGCTTCCAGATGGAAGTAAAGTTGACAAAGAAAAAGAATACACGGTAGTAGTGAATAACTATATGTACGGAAATGAAAAATACGGTATTGGTGCACTTTCTTCAGATATGGAAGTGGGACCAGAAGATTTACAAGCAACGGTAAACTATATTAAAACACTCAAGAGCCCGTTTGAATACAAAGCTGAAGGCCGTATTCAAAACGTGGCAGCTGCTAAAACAGCTGAACAGCAAGAACCTACTTTGAAAATAGCTCAATAAGCCAAAAAAGACTGTCTCATAACTCGGATTTCCGGTTTAGAGACAGTCTTTTTTAGTAGATTATCTTCACTTTCAAACTTTAAATCAATTAATTTATGTCACAACAGACCGCTTAATTTTTGAAACAATCACCAAATTGTGGTATTCTTTCCATGAAAAGAAGATTTACGTAAACGTTAAAAGTGGTATAAAAATTTCACTATTTTTTCATTTATCTGCGCTATGATATAGAGCCATATAGAACCTGAAATAGAATATGTTCGTTACAGTAAAGGAGTAAATAAAAGTGGCTATTAATCTACAAAAAGGTCAAAAAATTGATTTAACAAAAGGAAGAGAAGGCCTATCTTCTATTACAGTTGGATTAGGATGGGATCCTGTAAAAAAACGCAGCTTTTTTGGTTTCGGAGGAAACGGACCAAGTATCGACTGTGATGCATCTGTTCTTATGCTAAATTCAAACGATAAGCTTGTAAGTAACTCAGCCGTTGTGTATTTTGGAAATCGTCACAGTAACTGCGGGAGCGTTAAGCATTCAGGCGATAACCTTACCGGAGCAGGTGAAGGAGACGATGAACAAATTTTTGTTGATTTAAAAAAGGTTCCTGGAAACGTACATAAACTTGTGTTTGTGGTCAACATCTATCAGTGTGTTGAGCGAAACCAAGATTTCGGTATGATTAAAAATGCGTTTATTCGCGTTGTAGACAGCGCTAAAAACGAAGAGCTTGTCTACTTTAATCTATCTGAAGACCATTCAGGAGCAACCGCTCTATTTGCAGGTGAAATTTACCGAGACGGGAACGAATGGAAGTTTTCAGCAACTGGAGATGCAACGAGAGATACTGGATTAGGAGAAATTGCAAATAAATATACAAAATAAACAGCTTGAAAAGAGGGAAACGAAATGGCTATTAATCTTTCAAAAGGACAAAAAGTAGATTTAACAAAAACGAATCCAGGATTAACAAACGTAGTAGTAGGTCTTGGATGGGATGTAAATAAGTATGACGGTGGAAACGATTTTGATTTAGATTCATCTGTCTTTTTATTAGACCAAGAGGGAAAATGCGCTTCAGAATCTGATTTTATTTTTTACAATAATACGACGGGTGCAAACGGAGCGGTTGAGCATACCGGAGATAACCGTACAGGCGTAGGTGAAGGAGACGATGAGCAGGTTCAAGTAGACTTGAAAAATGTGCCTCAATCTATTGAACGTATCGCGTTTACCATTACGATTCATGAAGCGGAAGCGCGCGGTCAAAACTTTGGCCAAGTAAGCAATGCCTACGTTCGTATTTTAAATGCAACAAATGACGAAGAGTTAATTCGTTATGATTTAGGTGAAGACTTCTCGATCGAAACAGCCGTTGTAGTAGGAGAGCTGTACCGACACGGCGGAGAATGGAAGTTTAATGCTATTGGCAGCGGCTATCAAGGCGGCTTAGCGGCACTTGTCAACGACTTTGGTCTAAACGCCTAATTATTAAAGCAAGAAAACGTACGGAGGATGTTTTTATGTCAATTTCTTTATCAAAAGGTCAGCGCATTGACCTAACGAAAACCAACCCAGGATTAACAAAAGTAATAGTAGGCCTTGGATGGGATACAAACAAATATGCTGGATCTCATGATTTCGATTTAGATGCATGTGCATTTTTAGCCAATAAATCAAGTCAGGTTGTAAATGACGAGGAGTTTGTTTTTTACAACAATTTAAAAAGTCCCAATGGCGCTGTGGAGCATACCGGTGACAACCGTACGGGTGCAGGAGATGGAGACGATGAGCAAATAGCCGTTGATTTTTCCCTTCTTCCTGACCACGTTGAAAAAATCGGAATCAGCGTCACGATTCACGACGCAGATGCTCGCGGACAAAACTTTGGACAAGTATCCAACGCGTTTGTTCGTCTGATAGACGCTGAAACAAACGAAGAAGTGCTTCGTTACGACTTAGGCGAAGATTTTTCAATCGAAACAGCTGTCGTTGTATGCGAGCTATACAAGCACGGAAACGACTGGAAGTTTAATGCCATTGGCAGCGGATTTTCCGGTGGCTTGGCCGATCTTTGCCGCAACTACGGATTATCCGTATAAAAAAGGCATGGGATAAATGAAAAAGAAAGGGTGCTTTAACGAGTACCCTTTCTTTTTAGCATGTATATGTCTGAAAAGAAAGGAGCTGTAAGGCGTGAGTAAACTAATTGATCCTCATATCATTAATCTTAACGAGCAGGATGGAACTTCTCTTTTTTCTCAAGATGTTTCTCTGCGAGGTGACTTTATACAAAATGAGCAGCAAACTTCCTATAAACAAGTGGCGGGAAGATATGTAGGCACCCATCTTGATGCGGACGAGTACGCATCCTTTCTTTATGAACTCGCGCATTCATCATCATCGATCCTTGTCCTGCACGATAAGCTTGATAAGTCCATTTCAAATGATAGATTAAAAGAAGTACAAACGATTCTTAAAATTAATCAAGAAGAATGCGGCCTTTCTGTCAATCGACTGTTTGCTTTTTTAGAAGGAAAAAAGCTGATCGTGAAGTCAGAAAATCCCGCTATACATAGAAGAGTACGCGAAAAATTTATTGAAACCTTAACGTGTTTTAAAGAACAACATGCAGAGGGCTTTATGGACGGGCATTTTCAACGCGTATTAATCGATTTAATAAAGTGGCAGTGGAATCATGTAAAACCTTGGATGGTCGATAAAGCATTTCCTGAGCACGCGCCTCGCATCATGTGGTATGGAGATGCGAATAAAAGCGAGCAGTATTTTCTCTCTTATTTAATTTTACTAGGTTTTGACGTCCTTACCTTTCATCCGGAGGGAAAGGATAATTTAAAAGAAGTAGATAAGAATCAACATTTAACAACGGTTTATACGTTTCCTTCTACTAGCTCGCTTTTTCCTTTTCCAACGGATAAACCGGTTCGAAAAGGTACGGTAGCATTTCGGGCTTCTCAAGAAATTGAGCAAGTGCTTCATTCAGAGGAGTCCCTGCTGTATAAACCTTGGCAATTTCGTTCGTATTTTCCAACTTCAGTTACTCTCAAAACGACGTATGATGAGATCTTTTTATTAATGAGAGAACGGGCGTTTATTCGTCCTAATTTTGAAGTGTCAAAGCCATATGTACACGTGCCGGTCCTATTCTCAAAAGTACTTGGTATTTCTAAAAACCGAAAAGAGTACTGGAGCAAAGTGCATGAGCTCATGCAAACGGAAAATGAGTTAGCTCTGACGATTGATTCTGTTCCTTTTGTCAAAAAGATAGAAGGAAATAATCACTTTCACTACCAAGGCGCTCTCGGAAGTGATGGGACGCTCAGTCCAGATAAAATGATTGAAAGCAACTGGTG
This sequence comes from Priestia sp. JV24, assembly GCF_025910025.1. Taxonomy (NCBI): domain Bacteria; kingdom Bacillati; phylum Bacillota; class Bacilli; order Caryophanales; family Bacillaceae; genus Priestia; species Priestia sp. JV24. The sequence continues at coordinate 326,999 of NZ_JAPCIN010000016.1, read as the reverse complement.
GCGCTATAAAGAACTGCCTATCGGGCTTCAGCAAGGGCTAGCTGCAGCCATTTCCAGATACTGTGCACATTCAAAGCTTCTTCGGTTAGATCATGAAGATGCGTATCAGCATCAAATGTACTTGTTTAATCAGTCTTTGAAGCTTCCAAACAACGTGCTTCGCATGCTTCAAAAGTTTGATTATACGCAGCATGTACCCCGTCTTATTATTTATCACGGAAATGAACATGAAGCGTTTACGCGTGAAGATGCAGCTTTACTGCTTCTGTTAAATGAATTTGGCGTTGATATTGTTCTTTTTAATCCGACCGGTCAAATAGATATAGAAGCGTTTGTCGAAGAAAAATATTTCGATATGCACTGGCTAGAAGATATTAGCTTTAATGAAGAATTCAAAGAGCCGTCGCTCATTCAAAAATGGTTAAAACGAATCTTTTAAAGAAAGAAGGGTTTTTAAATGGCACCAAACGAATTACAGCCTTTAGATTTAAATGAAGCCGAAGAAGTTTTAGAAACAAAGCCTAACGAAGTAAAAGCAAAACTGCGAGAAGAGCCAGAAGTACGTCGCTTGGCAGAACAAATTGATTATAAAAATCAGCTGGCTTTACTTGAGTATGGGAAAGAAACAGCTAATGAAATTTCCTCTTTTTCCGGAAAAGTGCTTAGTACAATTAAATCGTCTAGCATGGAAGAATCAAGTCAATTATTAAAGCAGCTTGGAAAGATTATGGATAAATTTGATGCAAAGGATTTTGTTGAAGATAAAGGGTTTTTCTCTAAGCTTTTTAAACGCGGTCAAAAAATAGTAGACAAGCTGTTTCAAAAATATGAGACGATGGGCTCTGAAATTGATAAAGTATATGTTGAAATTACAAAATATGAAACCGAAATGAAGCACTCAACCACAACACTTGAACAGCTTTACGAGCAAAACTATCAGTATTATATGGAGCTTGAAAAATACATTGTAGCGGGCGAAGTGAAAGTAGAAGAGTTAAAACAAGAGCTAAAGGTGCTTGAAGAAAGAGCGTCGAGTGGAAATCAGCTGGCGGCAATGGAGCTTCAAACCTTAAAAAATGCGGTTGAGCTGATGGAGCAGCGATTATATGATTTAGAAATGGCAAAACAAGTATCTTATCAATCTGCTCCTCAAATTCGCATGCTGCAGCGAGGAAATACAAAGCTGATCGGCAAAATCAATTCTGCGTTTATTACAACGATTCCTATTTTTAAAAATGGACTTATTAACGCAATCGCAGCAAAGCGTCAAAATTTAGTAGCCGAGTCGATGAACGAATTAGACAAACGTACAAATGAACTGCTCATTCGAAATGCAGAAAATATTTCACAGCAAAGTGTTAAAATCGCTAAAATGTCCGGTGCCCCTAGCGTAAAAGTAGAAACGATGGAGCAAACGTGGAATATCATTATGAAAGGAATGCAGGAAACAAAAGCAATTGAAGAGGAAAATAAACGCCTTCGTGAAGAAGGACTTGTTCGCTTGGAGCAATTTCAAGAAAACTTCAAAGCGCTTGAACATAAGATGTAACGAAAAGGCGGGAATCTTTACGATTCCTGCTTTTTTTGCATATACGTTTGCTAGAAGTCTGATCTATAAGCGATTAGTGAAAAGCGTGAAAGGGTATCAGATATAAAAGAAGTATTATCCAAAATAAGATAGTTATTTCCAAAAGACGTTCGTGTACTTTTATAATTTAATTTAAAAACGAAAAAAACTTAATTATTTTAAGTTTTTTACTGGTTTTTAACTTTTCTTTGCGCTACAATTAGTTCATATCAAAGTAAAAAAGGAGGGTATTCGGGTGTATCAAGAGCAGCGCATGAGTGCGATTATTGAATACCTTCACACACACCGCACGATTACATTAGACGAAATTTGCGATATGTTCACCGTTTCAAAAGATACGGCGAGACGCGATTTAGTCAAGCTTGAAGAACACGGTGAGGTTATGAGAGTCAAAGGCGGAGCGACGCTATCGTCAAGTCATATCATCGATTACAGTGAGCGAACGCCTACCAAAGCGAAAGAACAAATTGCTAAAGAAGCAGCTGCGTTAATGTCGGAGGGGTATGACGTGCTTTTAGATACGTCTTCGACCATCGCGCTGATGGCAAAGTATATGGATGTAAAGCATGTAACCGTTATTACAAATTCCATTGATAATGTGGATTTGCTCGATCAATATACGACGTGTGATACGTTTTTGCTGCCGGGCAAGTTTAACGGGAAAAACCGTAACGTCACCGGGCCAAGAACGATTTCTACGTTGCAGGAATACAAAGTAGATCAGCTGTTTTTAGGTACGTGCGGCGTTGGTGCAGATGGTATTACATCTCCAAGTGAAGAAGAAGCGTTTTTAAAAAGACAAATGATTCAATGCGCAAGACAAGTGATTATGCTTGCGGATCATACGAAGTTTGAACGTGAATTTTTACATCGAGTATGTGATATGAGCGACATTGATATCCTAATTACAAATAAAGCGCCAGAAGCGGATGTAAAAGAAAAAATAGAGCAAAATCAAGTGCAGCTTATCGTAACAGATTTTGATAAAGGAGAAGAAAAACGATGAAAAAAATAAAAGTAGGATTAGTAGGATACGGATTTTCAGCAACAGTGTTTCACACGCCGCTTTTAAGCGTGTTAGACGAATTTCATATTTCAAAAGTAATGAGTTCAAATCCTGAAAAAGTAAAGAGTGACTTAGAGGATGTTGAAGTAGTGGGCACTCTATCTGAACTTCTAGAAGATGACAGCATTGATTTAGTTATTATTACAACGCCTAGCGGCATGCACTATGAAATGGTGAAAGACGCACTACGCGCAGGCAAGCATGTAATTGTTGAAAAGCCGATGGTCGTATCGGAAAAAGAAGCAAATGAATTAATTCAATTAGCAAAAGAACAGGATGTTCAACTAAGCGTCTATCATAACCGCAGATGGGATAATGATTATTTGACGGTAAAGCAGCTGATTGAAGAAGGGAAATTAGGCGACGTTAAAATGTATGAAGCTCATTTTGATCGCTATCGTCCAGCTGTTCGAGACCGCTGGAGAGAAAATGAAGGATCTGGATCAGGAGCGCTTTACGATTTGGGATCTCATTTAATTGACCAAGCCTTACATCTTTTTGGAATGCCTGAATTTGTTCAAGCTGATGTATTTGGTCAGCGAGATCATGCACGTACGGATGATTACTTCCACATAGTGCTTGGATACGGTTCTCTTCGCGTTATTTTACATTCAAGTGCCATTGTGCCAAGCAACGGGCCGCGCTTTCAAGTTCACGGAACAAAAGCAAGCTATATTAAATACGGCATTGACGGTCAAGAAGATATGCTAAGAGCCGGCAAGAAGCCTGTGGATGATACGTGGGGAGCCGACAGCCCTGAGCACTACGGAAAGCTGACAACTGGCGAAGGCGAAACGAAAGAAATTCAAACGCTGCACGGTTCTTATGTGACGTATTATCAAAAAATTGCCGATAGCCTGCTTCGAGGAGAAGAGCTCCCGGTTTCAGCAGAAGAAGCTCGTGACGTGGTTAAAGTTATTGAAGCGGCCTTTGAAAGCAGCAAAGAAAAACGAGCGGTTTATTTTAACTAAGGAGCGAGAAACAGTGAGTAATCATTCGGTAGAGACGCTGCTTGAAAAAGTAGTTCAACAGGAAAAAGAACTAATCTTTCATCAATTTACAAATGACCAGGCGTTACAGATAGGAACAGCAATTATTAATGAAGCAAAAAGTAAGAGAAAATCCGTTACAGTAAATATTAAACGAAATGGTCAAACACTTTTTCATCATGCGATGGAAGGGGCGATTCCGGATCATGAAGAATGGATTAAACGAAAATCAAATACCGTTTTTCGCCACCATCACAGCTCGTATTATATGAAGCTGTACTGCGAGTTAAAAGATCGTTCTTACGCGCAGTTTTATGCAGCGAACCCTCACGAATTCGAAGCGGTAGGTGGTTCATTTCCGATTTCGGTTAAAAACGTCGGCGTAATTGGAAGCATCACCGTATCAGGAATGTCACAAGAAGAAGATCACGCACTCGTGACCGATACGATTCGTAGCTTTTTACAATAAAAAACAAGCGGACTTCGTTGGAAGTCCGCTTATTTAATTAAAAGATGAGTGGCGATAAAGCATGTGTTTCTTCTACATAAATAAAAGCATCATATCGTTTTGACAAGCGAGAAGGAACATAATTTCCGTATTGTTCAATCTCTGGGTCATATACAACACCAATGGCGCGGTGGCCTATCGTTGAATGGAAAAAATTTCGGTTTTCCTCTGTAAACATGAGATATTGATCAAAAGCACCTGCTCGGTGAATGGTATCTTCCCAGCTTCCTTCTATAGCTGGAGGAACGGTTAACTCCTGCTGAGGATTACCCCAGCTATCAGAAGCAATGACCGTGCCGTGATGAGTTCCGAATCCGACGGCGTAAACATGCTTCGGTCCGTATTCTTCACGGGTAAGCTGACCTACATTCACCATGCCGCTGCTTTTCATGTCCGTTGCTCTTGCATCTCCGATGTGAGTGTTATGCTCCCATACAATGCCTTTAGCGCTTTCTTTGTAGTAAGCTTGAATATATTTTAAAGCTTCTACCATATGACGATCGCGAATATTCCACGATTCATTGTCGTTGGTAATCATCGTATGATAATAAGCTTCAGCATTGCTTGCTACCAGCGCATTTACCTGCATACTAAGCGCAGCCTCAGGCTCATGAGTATAGGTATCTTTTTTTTGCTGAATGGTTTGTAAAAGCTCTAACATTTCTACCATGCAGTTTTTTCCGTAAAGAGCAGAAGAGATTCCGTACATCTGTGCTTCGCGATGAAAAGGTTCAAAGCATTCAAAGGCTTTTTTCGCTTTCTTTGCATCAGAAGCGTGGTTGTTTTCTAAGTACTCAATAATAGCTTCCATCGATTCCCACAGGCTGTATACATCTAAGCCGTAAAAACCTACTTTCGGCTGATGTGCTGGCAAGTTGTTGTTATAATCACGAAGCCATTCAATCAATTCTTTTATTTCTTGATTAGCCCACATCCATGAGGGCCAGCGGTTAAAAGATTTTAAGACATCTTCGGCATTCGCGTACTGAGTTGTATATCCTTTAATATAGCGATTAACTTCAAAACACGAAGGCCAGTCTCCTTCCACTGCTATAAAGGAGAAATCATGATGATGAATTAATTCTTTCGTAAGAGCTGCCCGAATTTCGTAAAATTCAGATGTGCCGTGAGATGCTTCTCCGAGAAGTACGTATTGAGCGCGGCTTGCTGTGTTAATGAGCGGTAGTAAGTCATCGACATCAGCAAAAGGCATAGAATGTTTTTTTATGGCTTCTATCATTTGAATGGTTTTTAGCATATGATCACCTTGTTTTTAAGAAATGGATAGCAAGAGCTTTGTACAACAAGTCTTGCTACCAGTTAACGGGTTTTTATTTTTATGAATTACCTGCTAAAGTGCTTAATGGCAGAATCATTTAAAGAAAAATCTTCTTTAGTAAGCGCCGTTTGATTCTGTGTTTCGCATTCTTTAGTAGGGTGCTCTTCTTTTTTAGAAACAACAGAAACTTCTTCATTATTTTCATACGTGTTGTTTGTTGACATTATGTTTCACCTCTTGTATCTAGTGTTTGAGGTACAGAAAATAAAATAAGAAGAAATATCAGGAATACCTTGAAAAGAAAAGTATACGCTTTAAATTATTTGAACTCATGCAAGAAATTGTCTACACTAAACACTGATACATAAATCGAGTGAGGAGAACGTGGACAGTTTATGAAGTTGATTTCGTGGAACGTAAATGGCATTCGCGCGTGTGTGCGAAAAGGATTTTTAGATTATTTTCAAGAAGTGAATGCGGATGTATTTTGTATTCAAGAGACGAAGCTGCAGGAAGGACAAATTGATTTGCAGCTAGAAGGATATTATCAGTACTGGAATTATGCCGTGAAAAAAGGCTATTCCGGAACGGCAGTTTTTACAAAGCAAAAGCCTTTATCCGTTTCATACGGTGTGGATAAAGAATCAGAAGACGAAGGACGTATTATTACGCTCGAGTTTGAACAATGCTATGTAGTAAATGTGTATACGCCAAATTCTAAAAGAGACTTAGCAAGGCTTGAAGAAAGGCTTCAATGGGAAGATGCTCTGCTCGTGTACTTAAACAAATTAAATAGCCGTAAAGCAGTGATTTTATGCGGAGACCTAAATGTAGCCCACGCAGAAATTGACTTGCGCAATCCAAAGTCAAACCGAGGAAATTCTGGTTTTACCATAGAAGAGAGAGGGAAAATGACGACGCTTCTTGCTAGCGGATTTCTTGATACATTCCGCTATCTATATCCAAATGAAGAAGGAGCCTATACTTGGTGGTCGTATATGAACAAAGTGCGAGAACGAAATATCGGATGGCGCATTGATTATTTTATCGTATCAGAGAGAATCAAAGACGTGATTCAAGAAGCTGCTATTCATCCGCATGTAATGGGAAGCGACCACTGTCCCGTGATGTTAGAATTAAATGTACCCCACCTATGATTTCTTTCTATATAATAGAAGAAAAACGGAAAAAAGGTTGGTTCACGCGAACGGTTGCGGTATAGTAAACATATCGAAAAGTACAGAATGTTCTAGGAGATAAAGGGGGAGACAGAGGTGAAGCGAGACTCGCTGCAAACCATTGAGCACGAAATTGCGCTGCTTGTTCGTCTAACAACGACGCACAGTCCCAAGCTTGGAAGCTTGGACCGTTCTGAATATTTACTGTTAAGCGAGCTAGATCAGCGCAGTCCGCTCGGGATTAATGCATTAGCTGAAAATTTAAAGCTGAGCTTATCTACAGCTAGCCGGCAAGTATCTGCGCTTGAAACCAAACAGTTTGTTCGCCGCTTTCCAAGTCCAGAAAACGGGCGAATTAGTTTAATTGAAATGACGGATTCAGGAAAAGATATTTTGCAGCATGTACAAAGCAAGCGTAAACAGGCCTATGCTGAAGTGTTAGAAGATTGGTCGGAAGAAGAGATTTTAGTACTGGAAAAAAGCTTATCCCGCTTGAATCATAATTTTAAAAAATGGCGCAGCAATGGATGTTAAAGCGAATACATATAGGTAAACAAAAAGGCTATTGAAAAATAGTCTTTTTAAGTTGGAACAAAGAAGTTGATTTCTTCATTAAAAGATGTATAATATGTAGTGCTGCTATAACTTGCATGATACAACTTGTACGATAAAATATGTAAGGAATTGTTAGTCATATGAAAAGAATTTAATAAAAGGAGGAATAAATATGAGTCAGAATAATCCAGCAGTAGCCTCCGACAAACAAGGTTTAAGCGTACCTAAATACTTAATTATGGCGATTTTAACGCTATTTTCGATTGGCCCTCAGTATTTTTTGAATTTATCTTACACGGTCAATCAAGTATTGATTCAAAATCGATTTGATGCGAGTACACAAAGCTTACTATTGCCATCTATTATTTCTAATTTGGCATTTGGACTTGGGGTACCAATTGGTCCGATGCTGACGAAAAAATATGGCGTGCGTAAAGCATACTTAACGTTCGTTTTAGTCTTTTTAGCAGGTTCGATTATCAACGTTTTTTCTGAAAATGTGGCATTTTTATCCCTTGGTCGTCTGATTCAAGGCTTAAGCTCAGGAATGTTGTTTTTAACCATTATTCCAGCTGCGCTGATTTCGTTTCCCAATAAAATCCGAAACTTCTTTTTAGTGTTAGCGATCGGCGGACTCTTCGGTTCAACAGCAATTGGAGCCTTTTTAGGCGCTGTATCTCTTAGCATGGACAATTGGCGCTGGGTGTTTGTTCTAGGAATACTTGCTTCTCTTGTCTGTCTGTTTATCGGATATAAGGTATTGCCTGCTCACGATCCAAGTCAGCAAGAAGAGCGTCCAGTAGATAAGAAAAGTATCTTTATCCTTAGTCTTATTATGATTTTACTAGTATATCCACTGTATGAACTAAGATATGAAGGATTCGCTTCTATTCAAGTGTGGCCATTCTTACTAGCTGCAGCAGGGTTAGTTGTCATTTTTGTTTTAGTTGATTTAGCGGCTGAAAATCCGTTAGTACCATTAAAATCGCTGCTAGCCGTAAAACCAGTTGCAGGTACAATTATGGCAATTGGCGGTCATATGGCATACATCTTAGCAATCGCAGGTATTAATGGCGTCATGCAAAATGTGCAAAATGCATCGTACACCACGCTTTCTTATTTTTATTTATACTTTTTTGTTGGGGTACTGATTTCAGCATTTGCGACAACATTCTTGTATGATAAATTTGGTCCAGGTTATCTTGGAGCGATTGGATCACTTCTCATTGTCATTGTAGGATTTAGCTGGGTAAACGTATCAGCTGATACATCACTAGTCAGTTTATATGTTCACATTATGCTCTTTGGTATGGGTGTTAGTATGGCACTGGTATCCGGTGCACTAGGAGCGGCGCTAGCCGGAGATTTACATCAAGCTTCGATGCGTTCGATTTCACTGCACTCCATTCGAAATTTACTAGGAGCCATTATAGCACCTGTAATAGGATGGTTTGTTGTTCGACAAAACGCGATTTATTATGAAGATTTCCGAGGACAAATTAGCTCAGTAGATCCTCAGGTGAAGCTGCAGCTGTCTGAAATGATTAAACGCTATATGGGTATGGGGATGAGTCAAGCAGACGCAAAAACATCGGCTGTGACGGCTGTTGTAGCAGGCGCTAAAAAAGCATCGATTTTACATGCGTATCACAACTTATTTTTCTTGCTTGGTATTTTAGGCGTAATCATGCTCATTGCTTCACTAAGTAAAGCGTGGAGCGGTAAAAATAGAATTCTTGTTCAAAAAGAAGAGGTTCAAGAAGAAGCTGAGCCGCAAGAAGAAAGAAAAATGCTGCCGGCACCTCAAACAGAAGAAACATCTATATAATATACTAACTATAGAAAGAAGGAATTCCGATGAGTAAAAGTCGTTTATTGGTTACTAACATTGTTGGAATCATTGTGATTTTATTACTAGTAGGCTTTGGTGGATATTATTTCTACGAAAAAGCAAATTACGTTAAAACAGATGAAGCGCAGGTAGAAGCACCGCTTTCGCAAGTCATTGCTTCAGCTAACGGTCAGTTAAGCGAATGGAATGTAAAAGAAGGAGACAGTGTTTCTCAAGGTGATTCTGTTGGAAGCTTAAAAGAAGGCGACAAATCAACAGACGTAACTTCTATGATTGACGGAACAATTATTAAAAACAACGCATCTCAAAATCAATTAGTAAAAGCTGGCGATGTATTAGCACAAACAGCTGATTTATCTAAAATCTATATTACGGCAAACATTAAAGAAACAGACCTAGGTGATATTGAAGAAGGAGACAGCGTTGACATTACAGTGGACGGAGATTCAGGTAAAGTCTTTAAAGGCCATGTTGAAGCAATCGGCCGCGCAACCAACTCAGTGTCTTCTATGCTTCCTGCTCAAAATACAGGAAACTACACAAAAGTAACGCAAAAAGTACCGGTGAAAATTTCAATTGATGATGCATCAGATAAAGTTCTTCCAGGTATGAACGCGGAAGTGAAAATTTCAATTTAATAACGGAAAAAAGCTGCTTCCTTCAGGGAAGCGGCTTTTTTTATGCCTAAACAAATAAAATAAAAAATGTGCTAAAAAGGGGATGTATACAAAGGAAATGTGTGGTAAGATACTTCTTGTTTGAAATTGGATATCGGTAAAGAAGGTGATGGGATGACCGCGGTCGAAACAAAAAAAGGGCCAAAAGAAAAGCTGAATTTGTTTTTCTTAACGTGGCCGATCTTTTTAGAAGTGTTTCTTTTTATGTTAATGGGGATTGCTGATACCTTTATGCTAAGTGCGCTGTCGGATGATGCCGTATCAGGAGTCGGAGCAGCCAATCAATACCTTCACATTGCGATTTTGGTGTTAGAGGTCATTGGTAACGGAGCGGCAATTGTTGTCTCTCAGTATTTAGGATCAAAACGGTATATGGAAGCGTCAAAGATTTCTGCTTTGGCCGTTACGTTAAATTTAGGAGTCGGGCTAGTTATTAGCGCGGGTTTTCTTTTGTTTTCAAGGCATATGATGGAAGCGATGAACTTACAAGGTGACGTGCTGATGTATGCACAAAGCTATTTATCCATCGTCGGAGGAGCTATTTTTCTTCAAGCGATTATTAACTCTCTTGCAGCGATTATTCGCGTACACGGCTTTACGAAGCAGGCGATGTTTGTTTCACTTGGAATGAACATTTTTCATATTGCAGGAAACTATGCTTTAATCTTTGGGAAGTTCGGCTTTCCGGAAATGGGCGTGCAAGGAGCAGCGATTTCATCCGCGTTCAGCCGATTTGTTGCGCTGATTGTGTTCTTTTGGCTGCTGTATCAAGTGATGGAATATAGAGTGAAATTTCAGTACTACATTACGCTTTCAAAAGAATATATCGGCAAAATTTTAAAAATCGGTATTCCGTCGGCTTTTGAACAGGTTATGTATCAAGGCTGTCAAATTGTCTTTTTATACTATGCAACCTACCTAGGAGCAGAATCACTTGCTGCGAGACAGTACGCGATGAATATTTCAATGTTCATTTACTTATTTGCCATTGCAATTGGAATGGGTACAGCGATTATTGTCGGCCGTTTAGTAGGCGGAAACGAAAAAGATGAGGCGTACCATCGCGTATGGAAAAGCGTCAAATGGGCCAGTGCCGTAACGATGATGATGGTTGTTCTTGTGATGACATTCAGAACACAGCTGATCAGCGTGTTTACAGCCAATCCGCATATCATTGAGCTTGGGGCGACGGTGCTGCTTCTGAGCATTGTGCTTGAAACGGGAAGAACGATGAACATTGTGCTGATTAACTCGCTGCGGGCAGCGGGAGATGCCAAATATCCGGTGTTAATTGGTGCGATGTCGATGGTCATGATGAGCTTGCCGCTCGGTTATTTCTTCGTTTTCCATTTAGACATGGGGCTCGCTGGCATTTGGCTTGCCATCGCAGCCGATGAATGGACGCGCGCAGTTATTATGTTTTTCCGCTGGAAAAGCCGAGCATGGGAAAACTACGGACTTGTGCAGCACGAACAAACAGCTGAAGAACCAACGCCGGTTCAAGTATAAAACAAAACCTCTGCAGAATGTGCAGAGGTTTTTTGCTGTGTAAAAAAACGAAGTGAAGTTGGTCTTTTTACGCAAAAAGCTTTAATTTGTGGAAAAAAACGGGTATGGGTACAAAGGAATGGTTTTATTCTACTTATTCTTTGTTTTAGATAACAGTATATGGTTGGATAACGTATTTAGACATGAGTCTTTTTTCTCTTATTTTTCATTTTTATCTCAATTCATGAAACTAGAAGTATAAAAAAAGAGAGTTTTTTCCTATTTAGCTATAATGAGACAAATTTTATACTTATAATTATTGGATTAAACTTGAAATGTGCGGAACAGGAGGAACGATATGGGGTTAGGAAGCGTATTAGACGGACTGCTGGGAGAAGTATCTGGAAGAGTCTCAGATGTAGAAGGAAAGATCTCTAAGCTAAGAACAGCTAAAAGTAAAATTGAGCATGAACAAGCTGTTTCATTAAAAGAAATTGAACACATCAAAAAGCCTGAGCTGGGAGACAAATGGACGGGTACGTTATCGGATGATTTTGACGAAAAACGTACGGCAGCCTACGACAACATAAAAGGCATTTTAGACGGTGATTACGATGGATACATTCGTGAAATTGAAACAAAGATATGGGCGCTAGAAGCTGAAAAAGGAGCTTTGAGCGGCTTGAACGCCGTTATTGGAGAAGCGGATTCTTTATTAGCTAAAGGTGAAGAAGCTTACGACGCAGTAGAAAACAAGATTAGTGAAATTAGAAGGGGGCTGTTTTCATGACAATTAAGCTTGATCACGCTGATGTTATCAAAAAGCTTGAAGCAGTCAGCACAGCGATTGGAAATTTATCCATTAGCAAAATGCCTGACCTTGGAAAAAACAGCCTTGATACTACAGAGAAATGGGCAGCGCGCGAAGAAGAAATTCAAACGCTTATTTCTACTTATATAAAAGCACTAAACAAAAACGTAAAAGATACAAAATCTAATGTAGACTTACTAAAAGAACAAGACGAATCTATTATCCATTCGTAGCAGCAAAGGGGGATGACTGTGGGAAAGGTATACGATGCAAAAGCGCTGTTTGATGTAGCAAAAGACAGGGAAAAAGCCTACGATGAGTTACTCAGCCAGCTGGGTGAACTGAAAAAAGCGCTGCAGGGCGTAGCGGACTTAGAAGGCAGCTTAGAAGGAAAAGGCGCTGACAATATAAAATCTTTTTATAAGCAGCACGCCGATACGGCCGGACAGTGGGAAAACTTAATTAAAATGCAGCAAAGCTACTTTTCAACGCTTCACGTTAAAGCTGAAAAAGCAAAGCTATCAGGAAGCACGATTGTAGATGAATCATTTTTAGAAACAGAGCTAAAAAACGCCAACAGCAATGCTAAAGAAATGGTTGCGCAGCAGCACGACGATCTGCAGAGTATTTTAAACGGCATTGACGATATCGTCTCTATTTCAGCATTTTCAACGAGTGAGTTTAACGATAAAATAGAAGAAGCAGAGAAAAAACGCACCGATACAATTGAAGCAGTGAACCAGCTTGACGCTGAATGGTCAAAAGAATACAGCGAAATGGACGATTTCTATGCGGTAGTGGATATGCTAGTAAGCGGCTTAGAGCTTGCTACGAGTCAAGGAGGAAGTGTCTATCAGCTTGCCTTTGACGAAAAAGCCTATCACGACAGCGAGCTGTATAAAGTTCAAACAAAGCTAAACGACTATGCAACTTCATATGTTGACTACAACAAGCAGCAAGAAGAAGTATACGAGCTGGAAAAAAAGCAAGAAGAAGAAGCAAACAAGCCGTGGTATGAAAAAACGTGGGACGCGGTTTCTACCTTTACAGGAGAGGTCAGCGGATATTATGATTATAAACGAGCAGCAGAAGGCGTGGACCCTGTTACGGGTGAAAAACTTTCCACCTCACAGCGCGTCGCAGCAGGAGCCATGGCAGCAGCCGGCTTCATTCCGGTTGTCGGCTGGGTAGGAAGAGCCGCAAAAGGCGGAAAAGCCATCTACAAAACGGCTAAAGGCCTAAGCGCAGCGGATCACGCCTTAGACGCCTATAAATCCGCCAAATCCTTCAAAGTCCTGGAGCAAACCGAAAAAGGCCTCTACGGTCTTGTGGCTGCAAACGGGCTAGGAGAATATATGACCGGACGCGACATGTTCGGGAATAAAATCAGTGAAGAGCAGCGTAAAGCAAGTCTTCTGCAAGCATTAGGAATTGCTGGAGCTGGGGCGCTTTCTACGAAGGTAGCGGGGAAAACAGCGAAAGCAGGCGCTAATGCCGTGGCAAACGGAGCGAAGAAGCTTAGTGATATGCGTAATTCACTTCGTACTGAAGTTATTACGAACAGAGCCCGCAGTGCGTACCAAAGCGTTCAAAAAAGCTCTCCATCGTGGACTCAATCCTTAAAGAAAACGTATAACAATATTCTAGATTCAAATATGCCGAGACTCATGCCAGAATTAGCGCCTCTAGGCCCAGACTTGGGCCAAAGAACGGTTCGAGAGACGTTGCAGAACTCAAAAAATTATGTTATGCAGAAAGCTGAGAAAGTTTCGGCTGTTTCTAAGGTTACTAGTGAAGTTACACCCAAAAAGAAATCTCTACCAGATTGGCTGAAAGATCGTTGGCAAGCAGGTAATAATTTTAATAAGGAAAATCGTCCTCGTTACCCTTATAATGAAGTAGAGTTGGAGGCAAAAGAAGTAGGAGGCAAAAAGTACGTAGTTGACTCATACGCACCTAACAAGGAAATAGTATCGAGAAAATTTACTCAACTTAGCGAAGTGCAAGAAAAGACAGCTAAGAGCTACTTAAATGAAATTACCAAAAAATATTCTTCAGGATCCAAAATATCAAATAGTACTTTTAATCCTAATGCTCTCAAAGGAGGGCGGCTTAAAGGTGAATTAATATTAGAAGTACCAGTTCAAAATAAAACAATTCCGCAAACAATTCTTGACGAAGCAACAAAAAACCGGATTGTGATTAGGGATATTAAAGGGAAGGTGTATAATTGACTATGGAAATTTATTATTGTGACGAATGGTCCGACATCAAAAAGAAGCCTTGGAATATTCTTGATGATCGTACTGCATACACGAATCATCAAAAACATGAACCATATACGGCAGTATTAATGGAAGATGAGAAACCTAAGTATATTATAAATGTTACAAATGAATGGGTTTCGGTAGGGTTTTATGATGACCTAATTCGTAAATATTTAAATTATGATTTTGAAGTTATGAGTGAGGGTAAGATTTTTTTAAGAACAGCCATATATTGGGAGTACGATGATGAAACTGATACAGAAGTAAGTAGCTTGATTTTGGGTTTCAGAGAAGATGGCTATATAGCAATGGAAAAGCGGGATTTAAAGCACGGCTCAGTCGAGGAGCGCGAGACTAACGATACCCTTGAAGGAAATTGGGATGCATTTCCTGAATTTGGCCAGTACATTCATTTGTGCAAAGAGGAAAGGTAACGTATTTAAAGCGTTCTCCAGTGCATAAGTGTTATACGAGAAGTTTTATTTATAAGCGGATAAAGCAATTGAATAAAAAGGTAATTAAAATATTTGAGTTGGACAAACAGAACAAGAATACGTTTGAGAATAGAGACTTCACGAAGGTGATATATGCCATCATGGAGTCTTATTTTAATATGTGAATAATGAGAAAAGAAAGGGAAATGGGCCGGATGACATTTTATGTATATAGCTATAAAAGAGAGTCTGTTCAAAGTAACTGATGATAGACAATTTAAAGAATGTACAGAGCTGTTAAAAGAAGCGATTGGACACGAGGAAATATCTAAAGACATATTTACATTAAAACAACTTCGAGATATTGAAAATGGTGAAGCTAGAATCAAAGGATTAACATGGCACCATCATCAGGTACCTGGTAAGATGCAACTTGTGGTATCTAAAACGCACAAAGTAAATCATTTAGGTGGAAATAAATTATGGAGAGATGGTATCAGATGAGTAATATAAATTGGAGATCATGGGACGAACCAGTCACTAAGAATGAAGTGGAGAATGTTGGAGAAAAATTAGGAGTGAAATTTCCCTTAGATTATATAGAGGTTGCTATGGATTATAATGGTGCCCATGTTAGTCCTGAATTATTTCAAGTTGAAGGAAAAGAAAAGGTATTTGGAACATTATTAACATATGACGTTGAAGATGATGAGCATATTCTAGAAGTCTTTAATGATTATCAGGATACACTTCCGAAAAAGTTAATCCCTTTTGCTTTCGATCCGTCTGGAAACTTAATATGCTTTGATTATAAAGATCATGAAGATAATCCGATTGTGGTTTTTTGGGAACATGAAAATGCTTGGGAGAAAGAAATGTTAATCGAGAAAGAGGGTTTAACGGAAGAGCAGGCGGAAGAGCGTGCAAGAGAGAATGTATTTTATGTTGCAACAACATTTACTGAATTTCTTGATAAGTTACATGACTAAGGGTTAAGAGTAAACACTTAGCTCATGGAGGTTGTATGGCTGTGGAATTGTGTAACAATATTTTGTGGGAAAAACAGATACACTTACTAGGCCGGATGGAATTTTAAATTTCGAAATTATTCGTTACATGGAGCACACAAGAAACTTACAACTTATTCTATATAGCTAACTATAAAGCACTTGATGGTCTATAACAGCCAGCAAGTACTTTCTTTTATCTGAGGATATATAATTTCAAAGAGTCTTCATTTTTATTTGTTTCAATTAAATAGCTAAAGGCCTAAGCGCAGCGGATCACTCCTTAGACGCCTACAAATCCGCCAAATCCTTCAAAGTCCTGGAGCAAACCGAAAAAGGCCTCTACGATATTGTTACCATAAATGGCTTGACAGAATACATAACCAGACGCGACATGTTGAGGAACAACATTAGTGCAGGTAAAATAGATAACAATCGTTCTAATAGAATTTGGTTTATTATGGAGAAAGATAAAGGTTGGGCAAATGCTTTGAAGGAAGCTTTTCTAAAAAAGTATCGGTAAAAATATTTTTCTGTTAAAAATGGCATTCAATACGCCCTATTAAATTTAGAATATAGTATCAAATTGAAGGTGAAGAATTAGAGAGAGTAACAATTAAAAATCAGGCGGGAGGATAAATTTTATGCAAATGGAAATTCAGTTACAGGAATTGTATCAAGAAATAGCAGAAACGGTTAATAATATGATTCCAGAAGAATGGGAAAGATTTTATTTTTATGCACAGATTGATGAATCCGGGGGGGCGAGTTTACATTTTTTATAAATCAATTAGAGATAATAGCTACACGTATAGTCTAGATATACCGAAACAATTTAATCCATCGGAACTAGAATTTAATAATAAAGAAGATAAGTTTTTTGATCTTAGTGAACAGCTTAGAGAAATCTTTAAAGAAAATAGCCAGGAGCTATGGTATTCTTTTACGCTAATGTTAGATCAAACAGGGAAGTTCTCTGTATCATTTGATTATACAGATTGGTTGAATACAGATTACGGATTTGTAGCACAGAAAAAGATTTGGAAGTATAAATATTTAGATGAAGCACCAGCGGATGAAAAAACTAAAAGTTTAATAGATCAATATTTAAAAGAATATCCAAAGAATCCTATTTAAATAATTATTAAGGCTATACAAATGAAGGAAGCAGTAAACACAAAGTGAAAATACAGGGCTTAATAGCTAGATTTTAGAAGAATAGGGAGTGGGTAGAAATGATGCTTCAAGATAAGTTGAATTTCTTAAATAAATATACATTAAGTGAAGAACTATCTGTAAGCTTAATAGAGTCTAATGACATTGATTATATCCAAAAGGATTTAATTCCTGATGAATGGAGAGAAATTTTAAAAGAGAAAAATAAATCTAGTAAGATAAGTAGGGTATTAAATATATGGAAAAGATATGTAAGTAATGAAATGAGCAACACCATATCTTTTTTAAAGGGATTTTTGATAGATGTTGAATTAATGGCTATTGGTGATCGGTATTCGATATTATATTCGGTGAAAAATGCCAGAGGGAAAATTTTATATTATGAAGGCCGAAATCCTAAAGAGTACTTTAATAACGAACAGCTTGAAGAAGATTGGAGTAAAATTCCAGATAAAATTAGAAGCTTTTATGAAAATGTTCATAGTGGGTTTTACTACTATCCAAGTAAGTCAATGGGGTTAGAGTCCCTAGAAGATATCACATATTTAGACGATTATGAATGGGACATTATTGAAGAAATTGGAGAACGTAATTTAAAAATTGACTTCGCATCTTCATATGGATTTTTCAGTAATGGAATGGGAACTTATGTAGTAGTGGATTATAAAAACAGTTTGGGTGACAACGCCACTTTGTGGTCTTCAAAAGAAGAGCCAGAGTATAATCTAAACTTTTGGGATGTAGTAGATGAATGGATGGTTATAGGATTTGAATAAGTATATAAGCGTAGAGAAAGAAAGTAACAAGTAGTGAAAAAATAGGAAAGTAGATAGTAATAGCATTGTTTTACCTTTACCAAATGATGAACTATTAAATACCGTTGAAAAAAGCTTAAGAATTTCATTTCCAAAATCATATCATGAATTTATAAAAAAATAATGGGGTTGTTCCAATTTCAAATGAATTTAGCCATGACGAGAGTGATTGTATTATTGAACGGTTTTTATGTGTTCTTGAAGATAACGAATCGGATCATATAAATGGTTGGTACGATGTTGAAGTTATTATTGCGCAAATTGGTGAGAGGTTAACTGACAATGAAGATTCAAATGAAGGAGTTTGCATAGTGGACCGAAACCATAGTAAGAAAGCGATAAGAAATGCCATTAAAACTGGCGATATCAATGCAGTGAAAAAACTAATAGGTGATGATATAGAGACTTTGAATACCGTGACTGTATTTGGTACGTGGTTACATGTAGCGGTTAAAAAGGAGAACCTTCAAATCGTCCGGTATTTAGTTGAAAAAGGAATTGATGTTAATGCGAAAGGCGGGACATTTGATGCTTCTGCGTTAAATCTAGCAGCTGGATCTGGCAATTTAGAGATAGTAAAGTATTTAATAGAATCTGGAGCAGAACTAGATGTGAGCTTAGCGAAGAGAAATCCGCTGTTTGGAGCAATTTATGGGGGGCATCAAGAAGTAGTTAAATATTTAGTACAAAAAGGAATAGATGTGTCCATTAGATACACGGGAGAAAACATCAAAAATATGAATGCCTATGAATATGCAAAGGAGTTTGGGCAGACTGAGATTGCTGAATATTTAAAGCAAAGGATGACTGGAAATTGATTGGGTTTAGATTGTCTCTCATGCAGGTGGTACAAATTGCTTAAGAGCAAAAAAATGAGGAGAGAAGTTGTTAAATTAGGAAAAGAATTCGAAAACAGTCGAATTCTTTTTTATGTTGGAGTAAAAAGTTAGTATTTGAAGTGTAAAAAACGCAATGTAGGAAGTGGAGAGAACGCATTTAGTACTTTAGTGTCTTATATTAAGAGTAATGAGGAGTTTATTGTAGTGGTTTATAATAGTTATAGAGAAACATTACTGTGTGGTACAGAGAACACTTTATAAAACGGAAAAACAGTTAGGTGGTCGAACATATTGAGTATGGAAACAGAAATAAATCAATTTTATAGAGAAATTTCTGAAACAGTGAATGAAATGATTCCTACACAATGGACAAAGATTTATTTTCACGCTCAAATATCCGAAACGGGAGGAGGAACTTGCTTTTTTTATAATACCCTTGAGAATGAAAAGAACTATAAATATAGTTTAGAAATTCCTTATGAATACGATATTGATAAAGAATTTTATAAAATGAAGGATCGAGCTTTATTTGAGTTAAGTAATAGATTAAGAAACGTTTTTAAAGATAATCAGCAAGAACTTTGGTACTCTTTTACACTATCTGTTAATAGCGATGGCAAATTGAAGGTGCATTATGATTATACAAATTGGTTTGACACGGATTACAGCTTTGATGACCAGCTAGTGATTTGGGAATATAAATATTTAGGAACAGAACCAGATGATAGCGAAAGTAAGACTTTAATCAATAAGTATTTAAATGAGTATCCCAATAATCCAATTTAGCATAAATCCAGTATTTGTGGTTAAATTCCCACATCATGAAGGTACTAAATTAACCCTGGAAAAATTACATCAAGAGGACTTTTTATAAGTGTAGAAATAAATATTTATTACCAATCTTTATTTTATTTGCAGGAGATTTTGTGTGTTTAGATTATAGAGGTTCAAGAGATAACCCTAGCGTTTGCGTAGTGGTCACGGTCAAATAGTAAATGTTGATTCAATTAATTATAAAAGGGTGATACGAATGCAGAAAATCGTAGAATTATTTCATGATATAGATTGTACGTTGTCTCCCATGATAAGTTTTTATAGCGCTTTATCAGATCAAAAATTTTTAAAAGTCTTACACTATTTTTCAGAGGAAACTGGTTATGGAAATGAGTACTACACTTGTACATTTTCAGGAGACTTAGAGCCGTGGGAAGAGGGCTATGTGGAAAACGGCATTGAATTTCTAGACGGTACGGGTGACACTGACAAAAGTGTTATTGTCGATTATGAAACGTTTTTAACTTACTTGCACAAAATTTGCCACGTATATATGGAAGATCATGCCCATGATAAAGAAAAAGTGATGGCTCTTTTACATAAAATCAAACAAAATCATAGTAATGAAGACTAGTAGGAGTATATGAAGAAGCAACGAATCGAGTCTTGCTATAGACAATAAGCTCCCCACACTACAGCGCATTACACCAAGCAGAGAGACGATATATTTTGGAGAGAATTCTACAAAGTAGAAAGTAGAGGGAAAACGAAAAATGGAAATAACTCAAATGACAAAAGCTATTAGAGGTGCTATAAAAGGTGGTCACTTAAATAAGGTGAGAGACTTACTTGAGAAAGAGCCAGAAATGTTAACATGGGTTACACCTTTTGGCACATGGCTACATGTAGCGACAGCTCATGGTCATTTAGAAATTGTACAATACCTTATTCGTGCTGGAATAGATGTTAATGCACAAGGAGGAACTTTTTCTACCAATGCCTTAGAAAGAGCGGCTGCAAAAGGACATATAGATATTGCTAAGTATCTTATTAACCATAATATTAAAATTGATATCAGTGAACCAGATAAAAATCCGCTGTTTGCTGCTATATATAACGGTCATTTTGAGATGGTTAAACTGTTAGTTGAGAATCATATTAATATATCGATTACATACTCTGGTGAAAATATGAAAGAGATGGATGCTTATGCATTTGCGATTGAACGAGGACAAATAGAAATTGCTGAATATTTAAAGAGAAAGTTGAAATAGATAATTTACTTAGCGAAAGCAGGTGTAATGATGGTAGGCTCAAGAAACCTTATGAATAGTATATGGTTTGGTGAAAAGACCACTTTATCTCAAGCTGAAATAAAAGAACATCTATTGAAAAGCCATACAGAAAGGGACATTTTATTTAATTTAATCGAGTTATATAAAATAGGGGATTTTACTCAAAAGCCGCTATTAATTCAATTGATGAACGGGACTCAAGATGAAGCGGTTTTGAATTTGTGTATAAGGGTCTTTTTCGCTATCGCAACACATGACGACTTAAGAGATTCAAATAATCTGCGATTTTTGAGTAAAAGTACCGAAGAAACGGTTGATACGTTTGCATCCGCAGCGACAACATCACTTTCTCTTGAAGTAGTTCCGTATTTATTGGCTTTACTTGAAGACTGGAATGAAATTGACGATACGGCTATTATCATAAAGGATTCGCTTGATTTTTTCCTTGACTATGAAGCGAAAATCGGAGAAGAGGCGACTGCCGAGGAAATAGGAGACTATTATGTTGAGTATTGCAATGAGAATGATCCAGAAAGTTATTACTTTCAACAAAATGTAGCTTTTCCCGGAGACTTAACAAAAAAATTAGTCCAAAGAGCGATGAGTGCAGCACATAACGAAGAACCATTAAAAATGGAGTTGATTCCATCTTTATTATCCATTTTAACTGGGGAAAAAGTGCCTGGAGATTACCGCACAATTATGAATGCAAGCTATTATAAAAAAATGATGGAGTATATTTACAATCTTTCCATTAAAAGCTGGGAAAAAGGACAAAAGTATTTTTATGGGTATAAGCTATAGAAAGAAACCATACGTACTGTCCAAACGCAATCCATTTGGTAACAAAATTAGTGGAAAAAGAAAGGGAAGAATAATTGAAAAAATTCATTAGAAATATAGGGGATAAAGTAGTCGTAGTTCAAGCAGAATATGAATTAAAAATGCAGGTTGAGAGTCTATTTCGTATCTTTGAAACGATAGAAAGAGAAAAATGGACTGACGGGTTTTCGATACAAATAGGGTGGTCGAACTTTATTGTTTCTGTAAAGAATGAAGAGTATTACATTCTTTCACCGGACTATTCAGGGAATCCCTTTGAGGATTATACAGAAGATTTAACGCTTTCTCTATGGGCGCAGTTGGAACAAGTTCACTTTTTGCGCAAGTTAAACATGAAAAATGGTGAAGGTGTCAGCTTTAGAGATAAAGTCGTGGTAGCTAAAAATATACTAGAAGTAGATAGCATTTACTTACAAAGAAGCGGCGGAGCTGAACGAGGAGATTCTGGCTGGTACATAGGGCCGGTACATGAAGAAGATGATACAGAAGAGCTTGAGGCTTTTTATGTTTATCAATTATTAAAGATTCGTCCATCCCTTATTCAAGTTTTAGCGTTACCATATGAATATATGGTGATTTTTGAAAGAGATCAAGTGAAGGCAGTATTAAATGAAAGAGATGAAGATATTTTGAGTGGAGGAAGAAATGATACAAATTGACCCTGAAAAGCAAGTGAGAATGGAGAAATATAAGACCAAAAGCGATGAATGCTTTGGAAATAATGATTACGAAACATCTATAGATTTATTGGTACAAGCTTGGGGTGAAATTCCACAGCCTAAAGGTTTATATCCTGACACTTACAATATTGTACGGGATATTATTGATACATTTACAGTGATAAAGAATTACAAAAGCGCTAAGCAATGGTTAAATCATTTATATACATCGGATTTTGAAAGAATAGATGACGGAGAGCGTGAATTTTTATCAGGAACTATTTATTATGAGTTGGGCGAATTAAATGTTGCAAAAGAATTTTTTGATATTGCCAATAAAAAGTCAGAAGGAAGATCGTTCGAAGGGCAAGATGTCA
Organism: Priestia sp. JV24; assembly: GCF_025910025.1. Classification (NCBI taxonomy): domain Bacteria; kingdom Bacillati; phylum Bacillota; class Bacilli; order Caryophanales; family Bacillaceae; genus Priestia; species Priestia sp. JV24. The sequence continues at coordinate 304,522 of NZ_JAPCIN010000016.1, read as the reverse complement.
AATATATAAAGCTGCTAAAAGGATCATGAAGATGAAACCTTATTATTTCAGTAGGGAGATGCTGTAATGGAAATGAACGATCAACTTCACCAGCGAATTGTCAAGTTATGTGAAGAAGGTGATCGATTTGCTGAACTGAAACAAATGAGTGAAGCGATTGCTTCTTATCAACGAGCACTTGAATTAGTTCCAGAGCCAAAGGAAAAATGGTCAGCGGCTACGTGGATTTACGGAACTTTAGGTGATACATACTTTTTAATAAAAAACTACGAAGATGCTATACGCAGCTTGGAATATGCCTTGAAGTGTCCGGCCGGAAATGAAAATCTTTTTCTGTTGTTGCGGTTAGGGGAAAGTTTTTGTGAGCTTGGAGAGTTTGAAAAAGCAAAAGCGTATTTGTACAAGGCTTATCAAATTGAAGATTATAAAATCTTTTTTCAGGAAGATGATAAATACTTTAAACTTATTATAGAGTTAATTTAAATAGAGAAAAATACAGTTTAAGTGAAGAGTAAAACCCTCAGTAGAGCAGGCTATTGAGGATTTTTGATTTTAATGCATAGGAAGAGGGCTGTGAACCAATATGCTGAAATAGAGTAAGAGTTTAATAGAGCACTATTTAAAAGAGTATCCAAATAATCCTATTTAAATCATTAGATGAATTCTGGAAGAGGTTTCAGAAGACTAAAGGGATCTCTCTGATACTATAAACTGGTGAAGAATCCGTATGAACAAAAATATCTTAGGAGGTTTCTATGGATAATAAGGAAAGAGCAGTTAAAACTTATGATTTAATTAAGAACGGTGATACAGAACAAGCAAAAGAGATTCTGATTACAGATAAAAGGCTGCTTGAGTTTATAACTCCTTTTGGAACGTGGCTACACGTGGCTGCTAGAGCTGGTAGCCTTGATATGATAAAGTTCTTAGTTGAATACGGGATGGATATTAACACAAATGAAGGTGTACCAAAGTCAGCGCCAATTGCACATGCAGCGAGTGTAGGTGAATTTAGCATAGTTCAGTACTTATACGATAGAGGTGCAGTATTAGATGTAAGCGATTCGAGTAGAAATCCTTTATTTTCAGCGATTTATGGCGGTCATCTTGATATTGTAAAATACCTTGTTCAGAGTGGTATTGATATTACTGTAACGTATACAGGGGATACGATGAAAAATATGGATGCCTATGAATTTGCGATTGAACGAGGACAAATAGAAATTGCTGAATATTTAAAGCAGAAGGTGGACAGTAAATGGAATTAAAGCTTAATAATATTTATCAAAAGGTGGCCGATAATTTAAAGGAAATGATACAAGAAGACTGGCGAGACATCTATTTGTATGCAGAAGTAGGAGAAGGTTCTCAAACAACGTATTTCTTTTATTATCCAAAAGGAAGCGATGAACCTATATATAGTCATGATATACCTGAACTATTTGAGGTGTCAGAACAGAGCTACTTAGTGTTATTAGATAAACAGTTAGAGTGCTTTCGTGAGTTGTTAGATGTATTTATAGAAAACAAGCAGGAGATATGGACAAGTTTAAATTTGCATTTAGGTCATGATGGGAAATTTGAGATAGACTACGGGTATGAAGATATTCTTACTGTTGACCCGTATGAACAACAGGTGATTTGGGAGTATAAGTACTTAGGGATTATTTCAGAAGATGAATATGATAAAAAGATCATAAAAAAATTTCTTTCCTAATCATAGAAGGGCAAAAGATATATGGACGGAGGCGTTAAGCTCATCATATTGAGGGAAATGGAAACGGAGTTTAAGAATGACTAATGCTAATTTCAATAGTTTAACAGAGCATGATAAAGTCATATTTTTTCTGGGGCTTTCAGAAAAAGTTGTGCCTGTACTTTCTCGTACGGAAGATCAAATTTTAGCTCAGGAAGTTATATGTAAATGCTGGGAATGGTTAAAAGACAAAGAAAATAGTGGAGATACTCTTTATGAATTATTAGATCACGAGGAAAATGGTATCACAATAATTCAAGAGACGTCAGATAATAAAACAGATGTTATAGCCTGGGACTGTATTATTGATGCAGTTGCCTTTACTAGTAGAAAAGCATTTGAAAGAGAAGGCGTCGAATATTACCCCGAACCCATTGCTTTAGTTGATGATACATTAGTAGAGCATTTTATAAATGGTTTTGAAAGATGTATAGAGAATGCAGGTAGTTACATAGAAAGATTAACTTCTTTATTAAATGATGATACGAATAGAAAAACAGTGAATGATTTGCGAACAAAAGTGTTAAGAGAACTACAAATACGACAGTAATTTTAATTGACCACAACTATTTAAAAATAAAAACGGTAGAAACAGCTAAATTATTGAGGGAGATGTCTATATTAAAACACGGCAATAATGGGCAACTACATTAAGGGGGATATGATTTGGAGAAAAACAGCGTCAATAAAGCAATAAGAAATGCAATTAAACGTGGTGACATTAACTCAGTCAAAGAATTAATAGGTAGTAATGCAGAAATTCTACACACCATGACTCCATTTGGTAGCTGGTTGCATATAGCAGCAAAAAAAGGACAGATGGAAATAGTAGAGTATCTAGTGCATAAAGGAATCGATGTAAATACAAAAGGTGATATATTTGATGCTTCTCCCTTACGAGTCGCAGCAGGTGAGGGGCATGTAGAAATAGTACAGTACTTAATCCAATCTGGAGCAGAACTAGATGTAAGCTTGGCAAAAAGAAATCCTTTATTTGCAGCAATTTACGGTGGTCATAAAAAAGTAGTTGGATATCTAGTTAATCAAGGTATAGATATTTCCGTTCAATATACCAGTGAGAATATTAAGGAAATGGATGCGTACCGATATGCTAAGGAATTTGGACAAATAGAAATTGCTGAATACTTAAAGCAAAAGCTGAATGAAAAAGTACAAAAGAGAGTGCTTAAAGATTAATTAAATCGTATATAACAGGTCACAAAGCTAATAAAAGCAAGGAGGTCCATCTCATGCTAGAACCTATATATGCTGAAAACGTAATTGTCGGAGTGATACATAAAAAGCAGTTTCAATGGTATGTGACTGACCGAGAGCTATGGTATTTAGATTATGTGAAGTTTGCGCAAGCTTTTGAAAATGAAGGTGATTTAGCGGTTGACGAATACATTGAACCTGAACGAAAAGGAATGGAGATTCTCAGCAGTGAAAATGCTGAGCTTTTTTTAAAGCGTATACAGTCATATAAAGCAGATGCAGCTACTCTTTTAAAGCTGTTTGAAGATAAAATAGAAAGCGGAGAGGAAGAAGACGTATTAGACTTTATCCCTTCGTTTTTGGTGGACTGTGATCAAAAGGTGTTCTATTCACTGTTTCCTGAGCCGGCTTCATTTGAAGAATATGTTCCAAGTGATTGGAAAGGAACGTATGAAGACTTTACAGCTTTGATTCCAGAAACAGAAAAGTATTGGATAAATAAGGACGGAGAAAGTTTATTTGAGCTGTGAGGAAGGAAAGAAGCGTTGGATAGTTCATTTCGAGTATTCAAGACCGACATGAGAAAGAGATGCTATAAATAGCATCCCTTTTTTTAAAAAGTTACAATGTCTTTTCAGCAGCTTTTTGATGTACAAGAGAGGAAGGTTTCGTTATTTCCTCTTCATCGAAATCCATTTCTGGAGGAGAAAGCTTAAATCCTTTTGTAAGAAAAGTTAAGTACACAAGTCCTATGGCAGTCCAGACGCTTCCTAGCACTAAGGCGTGTTTATCAAGATTAATAAAGAGATAGAAATCAAGGGCTGCTCCGATAGCCGGTATAAGAAAGTACAGAAGAAAACGATTCTTTCTTTCATTTTTTAACGTGAAGTAATAGTGAAAAATGACCGATAGATTTACAAAAATAAACGTTAAAAATGCTCCAAAGTTAATAAATGAAGTAGATGTACTTACATCAAGCTTAACAGCCAGCAATGAAATGCCTCCTATGAATAAAATATTCATTAGGGGTGTTTTTGATTTTCGATGAAGATACCCAAATATCTTAGCGGGAAGTACGCCGTCTCTTCCCATTGCAAATAATAAACGGGCTCCGCTTGTTTGAGCAGATAAGCCAGATGCGAATTGAGCAATAATTAATCCAGCTAGAAAAATAGAGCTAAATAAATTGCCGCCGATCTGTACGGCAATTTCAAATGCTGCTGAATCAATATTTTTAAAAGATGTATAGTCAGGATGAACAAGCTGTAGAAAATAAGAAGCTCCAATAAAAATGATGCCTCCAATTAGTGTAATAAGAAAGATAGCTTTTGGCATTGTTTTTTCAGGATTAATGGTTTCTTCAGATAGAGTTGTAACAGCATCAAATCCTAAAAAAGAATAACAAGCAATGGAAGCGCCAGCGGCTACAAACGAAAATGTAAGATGCTCGTTCAAGAATGGGTTAAAGCTAAAGAGTGCAAAAGGTGATGAGCCTTTTATAAGATATATAATGCTTAGTGAAATAAAAATACCGACTACGAGCAATTGAAAAATCATCATTAATGTATTGACGCTCGCCGCTGCTTTTAAGCCAATTATATTGATAACAGTTGTAATAAAAATAAAGGCTAGTACAAATGTCCAAAGAGGAATGTTAGGGAAAGCTGTATGTAAATAAACAGCTCCGATAAGCCAAATAACCATAGGAAGAAACAGGTAGTCTAGTAAAACAGCCCATCCAATCATAAATCCGACATATGGATTTATGGATTTTCTTGTATACGTATAAGCAGACCCTGCAATAGGAAAAGCTTTAGTCATTTTACCGTAGCTATAAGCGGTAAATAGCATAGCAGCTAAAGCCACTATATAAGCAGTGGAAACTAGTCCATGGGTGGTTTCAGCCAACAAGCCGTAAATACCAAATACAATCATTGGTGTCATATAAGCAAGTCCAAACAAAACAATATGTGACAACTTCAAAGTTGGAACTGCTTGGTTTCTTTTTGTTTCCATCTTTGCGCCTCCCTTAAAAATTGTTTTTAATCTTCCTATATCTATTTGTACAAATCCGCTCTTCTGTGCATAAGGTAATTAAGCTTCTGATCTTTTGATTCCTCTAAAGAAATAGCTACTGTCGATATTTGTTCCTTGCTACCCATTTTTAGAAGAACTTTTCCTTTACTGTTGACGACTGCGCTATGTCCAAAAAAGAATGTATCTTCTTCAGAGCCTATTCGGTTGCATAGAGCAATTGGAAGTTCATTTTCCATAGCACGGCTTTTTAAATACGTTATTTGATAATCTTCGTAAGGGCTCATGTTAGCAAGCGGGATGATGAGTAAATCCGCTCCTTTTATTTTTAAAGTTCGGGCCACTTCAGGAAATTCAAGGTCATAGCAAATCATTAAGCCAATGTTTCCGAATTTGGTTTTGAAAACAGGTAAAGTGTTGCCTGGGCGGAAGATTTCAGCTTCCCTGTCAAAAAGATGTGTTTTTTGATACGTACCAATTACAGTTCCGGTATCATCTATAAGAGCTGATGTAATATGATAATGCCCGTTAGCTGTTACTTCAGGAAAAGATATAACGGCGTGGATGCTGTGATCCCTGCAGCTTTTTTGGAAAAGCTGCAAGCTTTCACCACTCACGGATTCAGCTAGCTCCTTAATATCATCCCAAATAAAATAACCTGTTAAACAAAGTTCCGGAAAGACAACAAGGTCAGCCTGTTCGCTTACAGCTTGCTTGATACAGTCATTTATTTTTCGAATGTTTTCTTTTTTATTGCCTAGTACAGGACAAAACTGAGCAATTGTAATATTCACTGTAAAGTACCTCCTCATAATTGTTTTCACTATAAATACAAGCAAGAAGTGTGCCAACACATTTTTTCAGTTAATTCTGATTTTTAATCTTTAAAAAGATGAATTTTTTCATTATACTAATAGGGATAAAAAGAAAATAAGTCATATTCTGCTTATATAGTTATTTGGAAAGTTAAGATGATGATTTTTATCATCAATGATGCGATTTTTCATTAGAAACAATCGAAAGGAGGAAATGGATAATGAGGAATTCTTCAACAGATACCTGCGAATCAATAGTAGTCATCATAGATCATGAAGGACGCATTGATACCGTATCTATCAATAATAAACAAACCAGTCACTTATCGTTGTTTCAAGAAAATATGTTATTTGAAGAAGTTCAGTGGAAAAAGGTCTTTACTGCTGCTCCAAGTGACTCTACTCAGTTATTAAGCACCTATGAGGGAAGAACCTTTCTGTTTACTCTTCACCTTGTCCAAGCGAACTCTTACATAAATCAAATCGTGACATTAGCGAATATATCTCAAAGCATGTTTAACCCTTATTCCAATGAAGAACAGCACAAAACTGATGAGTTGATTATGGAATCATCTGCTATGAAACGAATTAGTAAAATTATAAAAACAATTGCTCATGTAGGCTCCACTGTTCTTCTACTAGGTGAATCGGGAGTAGGCAAAAGTCAAATTGCTAAATTTATTCATAGTACTAGTACACGTTCAACGCAGCCTTTTATTTCTGTTAATTGTGGTGCTATTCCAGAGAGTTTAATCGAATCAGAGCTATTTGGGTATGAAGAAGGAACTTTTACAGGCGGAAAAAAAGGAGGAAAGGTCGGCTTATTTGAGGCTGCTCATAAAGGAACAATTTTTCTAGATGAAATTGCGGAATTTCCTTTAAACCTACAAGCAAAACTGCTAGGTGTTTTGCAAGAAAACGCGGTGCGAAAAGTAGGAAGTACAGAGGAAAAGAAAGTAGATGTGCGAGTAATTGCTGCAACAAATAAAAATCTACAGGAGCTTGTTGAGGAAAAATTATTTCGTGAAGATTTGTTCTATAGGCTTAATGTCGTACCGCTCACGATTCCACCTCTTAGAGAGCGAGAAAAGGACATACATATCTTAATTGATCATTTTCTTTTTAAATATAATACAAAATATCATCTTCGAAAAGAAATTAATGATGAAGTAAAACAAGAGCTTATCCAATATAAATGGCCAGGAAACATAAGGGAATTGGAAAACACGATAGAAAGAATTGTCGTAACAAATATGACTGAAAAAGAAGTGCTAGAAGAAAAAAATATACGTGAAAACGGTTGGTCATTTTCTCCTAAAGCACCAATATCTTTGAAAGAAGCTAAAAGACAAGTAGAAAAAGAATTAATTTTAAAAGCTTACGGTGAATACAAAAGTACTTACAAAGTAGCAGAAGTATTGCAGGTTGATCAGTCCACTATTTCAAAAAAATTAAAAGTATACAAAAAAGAAGGTTTTTAAAGAGGTGAAGGGATGCGTCTATTAAAAATTGCATTAGCCCAGCTTAGAAGCAATTTGCATGATAAAAATAAAAATTTAAAGAGAGTTTTTGGAACAATGGAAGCGGCTAAAGATCAAGGGGCGGATTTTGTGTTATTCCCTGAATTATTTTTGACTGGTTTTTTGTTAAATGAACAGGTGGAGGAATTAGCTGAATCAATAGAAGGAGAATTAATCACAAAAGTAAAAAAGTATGCTAAAGAATTACAAATAGGAGTTATTCTTGGTTTTCCAGAAAGACACCGCTTTAAAATATATAATTCCGCTGTATTTATTAATAAGAAAGGTGAGATAGTAGGAACTTATCGTAAAATTCATCTTTTTGATCATGAAAATTTATATTTTACTTCTGGAGATAGTATACCGGTCTTTGATACACCTCAAGGAAAGTTTGGAGTGATGATTACATATGATATGGAATTTCCTGAAGTGGCGCGAATTCTAGCGTTAAAAGGAGCCGAAGTCGTCTTTGTTCTTTGTGCGAACATGATTCCTTACGAGCATCATCAGCACATTTATTTGAGGTCAAGAGCTTTAGAAAATCATATTTTTATTGCAGCTGCTAATAAAGTTGGATTAGAAGACGACTATGTCTATTTTGGTGAAAGTGAAGTTATTAATCCTAATGGGCACTGTGTGTTTAAATCTCTTAATAATGAGGATCTTGCGATTGTTGACATAGACCTATCGTCTTCAGCAAGTTCAAAGGAAATCTTGAACTATTTAGATAATCGAAAGTCAAATTTATACAGAAGAGAAGGGCTATAAGAGCTCTTTATTAAAGAAAGCTGCTATTACTTTTTTACACCAACTAAGCGAGCAGTGTGACTCGCGGAGCTTCTGTGAATGGTTTTTCCTATTTTTGTTGATGTTTGCACCCAATTCACTTCATCAGGATAATTCGTAATCACTCCGTCGCTTTTTGTTTTCCACAAAAATGAAGCGGGAAGCCGCTTGGTTCCAGACCACGGTGATATTTTCATTCCGGCAGAATGGACTTGGTGGATAAGAGCAGGCGTTAGTATGTCATAGGACGGGTTAAAGTAAGTGGCAAAGTCAGCAAATTGCTGGATTGAGTTTGGGTTTGTATCTCGCTGTGAAGAAGTTAATATGCCTATAGGAACGTTTGGGAGAAGCTCATGCATTTTTTTCATGGATGAAACGTTAAAAGACTGAATGATAACGTGATCGAGCTTTCGCTTGTTGATTTCAATAGCTACTTTTTTTTCAATTCCAGGATAAAGTTCCGGGGCTTTTAACTCTATTAATATACCGATTTTCCCTTGAAATTCATCTAACACTTGTGAAAGAGTTGGAATTTTTTCATTCGCAAAAGAATCCTCTTTCCAGCTTCCTGCATCCAAGCGCTGAAGCTCAGCGTACGTTAACTCTCGAACGCGTCCGCTTCCGTTTGTCGTTCGGTCTACGGTACGGTCGTGCATAATAACGAGTACACCGTCTTTGCTTTGTTGCACGTCAAGTTCAATGTAATCTGCATTCATTTCTAGTGCTTGATGAAAAGCAGCCATTGTATTTTCAGGTGCGTAAGCAGAGGCTCCTCGGTGGGCAATGTTCGTAAGTTTTTCTTCCGTGCGTGCAAAAGCAGAAGAGGCAATCGAACAGCATAACAAGGCTACTGCGCTTAGACCAGCTAAATATTTTTTCATCACGTTTCTCTCCTATGCGTTGGTATAGAAATAGCGTAACGAAAAAATGTGATGCTGATATAGAGAAAGTGTGTAGAAAGCGTTGACATTTCGTAAAGAAAAATAGGGATTTTTTCATGGTGATGTTTACAAAAAATGCGTAAATGAATAGAGATTTTAATCAAACGTTAAGGAAACGGCGCTATAATAAAAGGTGTGAAAAAAAGAATAGGAATTTCTTAGAAAATAGTTGTATAATAGGTGAGTCAGTCAATGAAAGGAATGGAACATGGATATTCAGTACATACATACGTTTACGATGCAAACGAAAGAGGAGTGCCGGACGCTTCAGCAAAAGCTAAAAGCACAAATTGATTTAACATCACGGGTGAAAATGACGCATATACATAACTGTGCTGGTGTTGATGTTGCATATTGGGAAGAAAACGGCATATCTTACGGAGCTTGCAGCATTGTAGTAGTTGATTATCAGACGAAAAACGTTGTAGAAAAAGTGCACAGTGTAGGAGAAGTAACCGTTCCTTATCTTCCTGGATTCCTAGCTTTTCGAGAGCTTCCTTTAATTCTTGAAGCAGCTAAAAAACTTCAAATAGAGCCCGACGTGTTTTTATTTGATGGCAATGGATATTTGCACTGCGAGCACATGGGAGTAGCCACACATGCTTCGTTTTTTCTCAATAAACCTACCGTTGGAATTGGGAAAAGCTATTTAAAGATCAAGGGACATGATTACGTTATGCCTGAAGATACAGAGGGCGCTTATGAAGATATTGTGATTGATGGCGAAGTTTATGGTAGAGTAGTAAGGACAGCCAAAGGGGTAAAGCCTATTTTTCTGTCGTGCGGAAACTATATTGATTTGGACATGTCATATCAGCTTATGATGCATTTTATTTCAAAAGAAAGTAAGCTTCCAATTCCGGTCCGCCTAGCGGATCTGCATACGCATGAGCTGCGGAAAAGGTACCGGCAGTCAACAGGGAAGTAAGCTGTTCATAGTGAGTTCATAGTTTTCTTTTATACTGATGGTTGGAATATAGTAGTAGTGTAAAATTATTAAAGAATGAGTAAGGTGATTAAAGGTGAGTTCATTTGTTGCGAGTATTTTGGATTTTTTAACGAGCCTTGGCTATTTAGGTATTGCGCTCGGCTTAATGATTGAAATCATTCCAAGTGAAATTGTACTAGCTTACGGAGGGTATATGATTTCTCAAGGCATGATTAGTTTTCCTGGAGCAGTCATTGCCGGAATTATTGGCGGAACGATTGCACAGTGGTTTTTATATTGGATTGGAGCCTACGGAGGACGTCCGTTTCTTCAAAAATACGGCAAGTACTTATTCATTCATGATAAGCATATTGATCTTGCGGAAAACTGGTTTAATAAATACGGCGCGGGTGTTGTTTTCTCCGCTCGTTTTGTCCCGGTTGTTCGACATGCAATTTCGATTCCTGCAGGTATTGCTAAAATGCCGTTTTGGAAGTTTACGTCTTTAACCGTGTTAGCGATGATTCCTTGGTCGATTTTATTTATTTACTTAGGCGGAAAGCTAGGCGAGAACTGGGCGAACATTGAAGACGTAGCAAGCAAATATACGCTTCCGTTTGTGGTTGCGGCATTTGTTATTATTGTTCTTTATTTCGTATTCAAACGCACGCGTACAAAACGCGTATAAGATTGTTTTTGAACTAAAAGCATGGCAAAAAGCCATGCTTTTTTTTGCATGAGCAAAAAGAAGCTCTTTTATTTGCTCATGACTTCTTCAAGTGCTATTATTTTTCATACGCACTAAAAAAGGAGACGATTTAACGTGGTACAAGAAATTGTATTAAATGATACGCCTATTCAAATTTACAGCTATGAACAAGAAATTGTAAAAGGCAAAATAAAAGTTTCAGTTGATTTTAAAGTAACAAGTGAGGAATATCATGATATTACTACACTTTTATATAAAGGTACTTTTCATGTAAATGTCCCGGAAGAAGATCTCGATTTTCAAGGAACGATTCATCAATACTCTACGTCTTTTACAAATTTATATGAAAAAGGCCAGGTAGGGGATTTTTCATTAAGTTTAATTGAAGTGAACGAATAAGGAGCAGATGCGTGATGAAAGTAAGTATACTCGACCAATCGCCCGTTTCATCCCATCAGACCCCGGCGGAAGCGTTAGAAGCATCGATGCAGCTGGCCAAAGCGGGTGACAAGCTTGGCTATGAGCGCTACTGGATTGCAGAGCATCATGATTTGTCTGGACTTGCCTGCTCGGCTCCTGAAGTGATGCTTGGCTATATCGGCGCACAGACTAATAGAATTCGAATTGGATCGGGAGCGGTGCTGCTGCCTCACTACAAGCCGTATAAAGTAGCTGAAACGTATAACATGCTCGCAACGCTGTTTCCAGGGCGTGTTGATTTAGGGATTGGGCGCGCGCCGGGTGGATCGGCTGAAGCAACAAATGCGCTGTCGGATAATTTTTTACAGCAAGTATTTAAAATGCCTGAACTTGTTAAAGAGCTTCTTCAGTTTTTAGACGATAAATTTCCGGCTGAACATGAATACGCAAAGCTTTCAGCTTCGCCGCTGCCGCCTGTCTCTCCGGAACCTTGGCTGCTTGGCACAAGTAAAAAAAGTGCCGAGCTCGCCGCTAGAAACGGAATAGCCTATACGTTTGGACAGTTTATGAGTGAACAAGACGGTTCAGCTATTATTGATCAGTACAAACAGGCATTTCAGCCAAGACGGACTGGTGATCAGCCCTATGCGATTGTCACTGTATCGGTCATTTGCGCTGAAACAACGGAGCAAGCCCATCGCATCGCAACAAGCTCACTCGTATGGAAAATTCAGCAGGATAAAATGGAAGCAAAAGGTGTGCCTTCTATTAAAGAAGCGGCCAGCTATCCGCTGACAGAAGAAGAAGAGAAAAAAATGAAGAAGATGAAAGAAGCCATGATTATCGGAAACCCAGAAGAAGTACACGTCCGTCTTCAAGAAGTTCAAGCACGCTACGGAGCGGATGAACTCATGCTTATCACTATTACACACGATCCGGCTGACCGATTAAAATCATATGAGCTTGTCGCAGAGAAATGCAAAAAATAAGAGCCAAATGTCGGCTCTTATTTTTTATGCCCGTAATAGTACTCAAATAAGTGCTGAAATGCTTCTATAGCACGTGAAAAAGAAGCGGCGTCTTGGCGGTCCTCTATTAACCAGCACGTGGCTAGCACAGAATGAGCGTATCCCCACAGTAAAATGCGTTTTTTACTTACGTTCAGTTCTTTTACAAATATATTGATTCGATGGTCAATTGTCTCTGCCACATTTATCTTAGGCAGATGATTTAAAAGAAAAGGGATGATTTCGTACTCTTTTTCTCCAATTAACCCTTTTGGATCAAATATTTTCCACGCCTCACCAGACTGTAAGATGTTATCATGATGCAAGTCGCCGTGAAGCAAAAAAAGCTGCTGAGAAGTGCGGTTTAATTCAGAGAAAACGGCTAGTGCGTGTTGAAGCGTTTCAGAAGAAAGAAAATCAATACCGCTTGGATACATTTGTGTATACTCTCGAAGCTGTTTCTCTCTTTTAACGGCTGTTTCGATAGTGGAGTCCGAGTGAGGCACGCGCCATAGAGATTTCATAAGCCTAGCAGCGATTAACGCAGCTTCTTCTTTAGTTGATAAAGAGGAAAGCGGGCATCCGGGAGACAGCTTTTCAAGCATTAAAATGCCTTTTTCAGCATCGCTGTCCACTATTTTTAACGTGTTCTTACCAGCTAGTGCTGTCAGTGCTTCTTGCTTATGAAGCAGCTCGGAAGGCTCTACAAAGAGTTTGACAACTAGTTCGCTTCCATCTGCTTTGCGCGCAGGAGCAACAAAGTGATAAGAAAGAGGCAAGTGACTGTGAATGTTGATACGCCAGCGCTCTTCACAGTAGCGAATAAGCTGAGGAAAGTCAGTTAGCCATTTTTGACCTTTATGAGGGTGAAGGTGAGTAATCGTATCACAAAATGTTTGAGGCAACGTATACATGCGTTTGTCTCCTTTGTCGTTTCCAATTTTTTCTGATAAACTCATCATATACAGCCTACATAGAATCTGTAAAGAAAGAGGAGATCCTACATATGAAGAAAAAGAAGGTGAAATCCCCTTGGGCTCTCGTGGGGTTTCCGGTTTATATCATTGGGTTTCCACTTTTACTTGCTGGAAGCGCACCGGAGTGGCTAGAAACAGTGAGTAAAATCATGATTGTTCTTGGAGTCATTTTGCTTATCATTGCAGAAATTAACCTTAAAAAACGAAAAAAATCAGTACAAGCCTAAAAAACTGCCGTTTGGCAGTTTTTTTATTTGAAGAAAGGGTAACAAGGTAACTAGATAAAAATGTTGAATTATTATTCTTTTTGATGTATAAATATAATATAGAAAACAACGGTATTGAGAGGAGAATGAACGTGTCTTATGTAATAAAAAAAGAGGTTCCGCCATTTGAGCAGTTTGCAGCTCTGCATGAAGCGAGCGGATTACATAAAAGTAAAAAAGGAAATTATACAAAAGAACAGCTGTTTGAAGCTGCAGCCAACAGCTGGTTTAGAGTCGGTATTTACGACAATGAACAATTAATTGCATTCGGCCGTATGATTTCAGACGGAATTTACCAAGCGCTTATTTGCGATGTGATGGTAGATCCCGCATACCAAAACAAAGGGCTTGGAAAGCAAATTATTCAAGAGCTGTTGACGAAATGCCAAGAAAGCGGAATTGAATCGATTCAGCTGTTTGCAGCAAAAGGAAAGCATCATTTTTATAAAAAATTAGGGTTTCAAGAAAGAGAAGAAGACGCGCCAGGCATGTCGCTTGTTATGTAAAAAAGCTCAGTGATCAATCATACTCACTGAGCTTTTTGTATTATGCAGTTTTTAAAACCGTACTTTTTTGGACTAAATTCCAAGCAACTTTTACTAAATAAACAACAAGCAAAACGTTTAGCATAGACGTAGCAAACATAGAAAACGGATAGGACGTACTGTTTTGCATATTGCTGTCACCGTATAAAACAAAAAAAGTGTTCATAAAAATACTGACGCTAAATCCAAGGGATAAGTAAAGCAAGTTTTTGTCTTTCAAATAAATATAAGCGAGCAAAGCAAGAGCTGCTGCTGGAAATAAGTAGCGTTCATGCATGCTTGAAGAAAACGTAAATACCCCGGAAATTTGAATAAGCGCTGCAAGAGCGGCGTATTTAAAGCTGCGCCCTTTTATATAAATAAGCCATGAAAAAACAGTTGTTGCGACGATAAAAATAAGTCCCCACGTATGATAGCTGAAAAACAGCAGCGTTGCAGAGCTGTCTTTATAGTTTGCGCCTATTAAACTAAAAAAGTTATAGGCGTTAACAGAAGCATACGGGTACTCTCCAATGGTGGATGAAAATAAATCAATAATCCACGTTGGACTTTTTCCTGCTGAAAAAGGCAATAAAATCACTCCAGCAGTGAAAGCAGCAGTGAAAGCAATCCCGAAGAAATGCTTCAGTTGCTTCAGGCGAATGAGCTCGAAAAACAAAATAGGCAGGATAATAATCGCCTGCGGCTTCATTAAGACCGCTGCTGTAAAAATAACGGCCGACGCATAAATTCTTTTTTCCGTAATCATTACAATGGCTAGGACAATAAGCAAAGTGAAAAATGAATCGACTTGTCCCCAAAACGTTGAATTAACTAAAATGGCCGGGTTAAATAAATACCCCATTGCTAACAGATATGCAAAAGAAGGTGCCAAGTATTTACGAGCTAAACGATAGAGTAAATAAGATGTGACAACATCCGCTAAAATAGGCGGGATTTTAATCAACAGAGAAAAATACTGCTGAAAATCCGGTAAACTGCCAACTTTCCCAACGATAAACAAGATATAAATATAAAACGGCGGATAATCGCTTCCGCTTTTAGCATAGAAATTTGAAAAATGATTAGCCGCAACCGATGCCCAGTTTTTGAAAAGAGATGCATCCATATGAGAGCCTACCCACGG
This sequence comes from Priestia sp. JV24, assembly GCF_025910025.1. Taxonomy (NCBI): domain Bacteria; kingdom Bacillati; phylum Bacillota; class Bacilli; order Caryophanales; family Bacillaceae; genus Priestia; species Priestia sp. JV24. The sequence goes on along the minus strand of NZ_JAPCIN010000016.1, from coordinate 289,477 downwards.
AATCAGCGCAATCCGGATAAATAGTCCAGTGCCAAGTAATGACCATAAAATAACGCGAGAATGCCCTGTCGAATGATGCCATTTCTTTTTCTTTACTAATCCGTAAACGAAAGCTGCTGCTATAAAAAAGCCCACCGTATAAAGAGCTAGCGGCGTTTCATAGTCTTTATTAGCTCCTTGACTTCCGGCACCGTTATCCATAGATAAATTATGAAAAGGCGTTACGTGTTCTCCGGAATTGCTGGGTGAAGTAGGACCGTTTCCTGAAGGAAGACGATGATCCCTCGAATGATTATCAGGAGCAGATATACCACTAGTAATCTTTTTTAACTGATGACTTTCTTGAATCGAAAATAAATGTTCTTCTCCTTTATAGTGTGATAGTGAAACGATACTGAAAACAAATGCTAAAAGAAAAGCAGCCATTACGATAAAAGCCGTTCTTTTTTGTAGTATGTTCATATAAAATCCTCCGATGACAATGTATCGAATAAGTAGTAGTGTGTCTCCATACTATAAGGGGAGTTGGTGAAAATAAAGTGAAACTTCTTTAATAAAGAGAGGAGGAGAGAGCATAAAAAAACAAGGCCTTAGAAGACCTTGTTTTTTATATTGCTTATAGTACAGCATCAAACTTATTTACTTTCCACTGTGAACCAGATTTATAAAATGTAACGGTGCGTTTTACACTTCCTCCGTCAACTGTTGGAACCGTAAATTGATAAGAGCGAACATCGGCACGTTGATAAGTTAGTTTTGCTTTTGCTTTGTTCCACTCTAGCATGCTAAATCCGTCACCGACAGGACGAGCAAGCTTTCCGTTATATGTGATGTAGCGATAATTTGTTAATCCTTTTTGAATAGCACTGTTTGTAAAAGTTTCAGATAAGTAGCTTACTAGTTTGCTTTTTGTATTAAAATCTTGACAAAGATATGAGTACTGAGTGCCTTTATAATTAAATGTTTTTTGAGTACATAAATTACCTTTAGATCCATGAAGTGCATTCCAGAAATGGTTGCTTGCGTTTGCTGCAATTTTTACCGCATTAGTCGTTGATAGATTTTGTGATGCTGCTTGAGCTGTAACTCCTGTGCTTAGTGAAAAGAAAAGAGCAAGTGATGCTAAGATTATTCCAAATTTTTTCATTTCCATTTCCCTCCTACTCATTCATTGAATATATGTAACATTCATGCTGTTAATATTACAATTGTTACATTTATATTACAATACTTCTTTAAAGAAATAAAGAGTATTTCTTATATATGTTTGAATTATTCCCGTATTTTCTTAAATAAAACGTAGAATTAAAAGAAAACATATAAACAGTATGTCAATTATGTGTCACATATTTCGTCGCTTTACAAGTTCGTATATAATAGGAATAAACCGACCAGTATGCTGATGTAGGTAAATAGGTCAGGCACAAAAGGAGAACGTAGACTAATGGGTGTTTCAGAAGTAACATCAGGAATTATTATTACCACTGCTGTAATTGCTATTGTGATTATTACAGTCGGTGTTTTGGCTACAATGATTGCGATTGCGAAGAAAGCAAATAAAAAGTAAGTGTGTAGAGGAGAGTTAGTATAATAACTAATTCTCTTTTTTTTGAAAAAAACCTATCGTTATTTTTATAATAAAAATGCATAAATAACACGTGCATTATTCATAGAAAAAAGCAGGAAATTTACGTTTTGAAGCTAATAGATACATAAGGCAAACTGCGCACTTTCATTATAAAAATAATGGAAGGAGTTCTAACGGGCTTCAAGTGATATCGCCTATTTTATGTCATAATGAATGATATTCATTAACACAGCATCTTAGACACACTTTATAACCAAATAATGAGGAGAGTGGTTGAGTTGCAACGACAAAAAGTAGCAGTGAATGGAGAAAGGTTAAAAAATACGCTTGAACGATTTGCCGAGTATGGACGAACACCTAATAATGGTGTAACCCGCTTAGCGCTGTCAGAAGAAGACCGCTTAGCACGAGACTATTTTTGTTCATGCTGCCGTGATCTTGGAATGGATATTAAAATCGACGATCTTGGATGTATTTACGCCACGCTTGAAGGAGTAGAAGATAAGCCGCCTGTTGTGATTGGCTCACACATGGACAGCGTAAAAAAAGGCGGAAGGTTTGATGGAATCCTCGGTGTAGTTGCAGGATTAGAGTTAGTAAGAACGCTGGTGGAACATAATATTAAGCCGAAGGTGCCGATTATGATTGTTAACTTTACGAATGAAGAAGGAGCGCGTTTTGAGCCTTCCATGATGGCTTCAGGTATTTTATCGGGCAAATTTCAAAAAGACGTTATGATGAAGAAGATGGATGTTGACGGCGTGACGTTTGAGCAAGCCCTTCAATCATGCGGATATGAAGGCGATACGAGTAACCGTCTTACTGAAGCATCGGCATTTGTGGAATTACATATTGAGCAAGGTCCTATTCTAGAACGAGAAGCCAAATCGATCGGTGTAGTCGAGTGCGTGCTCGGCATGGTATGCTATGAAATTGAAGTTACGGGGGAGTCAGATCACGCCGGGACGACGCCGATGGACATGCGGAAAGACGCGCTTTTTGCAACTAATAACCTGATTGCTGAAGCTCGTCATGAGCTCGGCAGATTAGATTCAAATTTAGTCTATACAATGGGCCGTATGAATGTACTGCCTAATATTCATACCGTTATTCCAAATAAAGTTATTTTTTCGCTTGAAGCGAGACATACGGATGAAGATGTCATTGCATCTGTAGAAAAAATTATTCAATCACTGCCTGATCAAGCGGAGCTGTTAGAAGGCTGCGAAGTGCGGGTGACCAAGCTTTGGGGTCGCGATACCGTATGGTTTGATAAAACGGTTTGCGATGAAGTGGAAGAGTCGGTTCGTTCGCTTGGGTATTCCTACAAGCGAATGGTAAGCGGAGCTGGACATGATGCCCAGTTTTTAGCTAGCTATATTCCGACGGCTATGATTTTTATTCCGAGCGTAAACGGAAAAAGTCATTGTGAAGAAGAGTTCACTCCTTGGGAAGAATGTGAAAAAGGTGTAAATGTACTTTTAGAAACAGTGATCAAGTTAGCTCAGAAGTAATGAGATAAAAGAGTAAACCTGCGGAGGTTTGCTCTTTTTTAGTGCTTAGAAAGACTGCGAACTATCGCATTGAACTTTTGGTTTATTATGGATACAATAAATGAGAAGCATGCGGATGGATGTGAAAAAAGGATGTGAAAAAAAGTGAGATGTTCTCACTTACAGAAATGAAAATTACTATTATTATTGCAGATGATAATTCGTTTATTCGAGAAGGAATGAAAATTATACTAAATACATACGAGGAATTCAACGTTGTCGCTACTTTAAAAGATGGTCAGGAAGCCGTTCAATATTGCAAGAATCATTCTGTCGATATTGCATTGTTAGATGTAAGAATGCCTGTTATGGACGGTGTAGAGGCTACAAAGCTTATTTCAGAGTCAACCAAAGCAAAGCCGCTTATTTTAACTACGTTTGATGACGATGAATATATAATTGATGCCGTAAAAAACGGAGCTAAAGGCTACTTGTTAAAAAATACAGAACCAGAGCGCATTCGAGACGCAATCAAAAGCGTGTTCAACGGACATACGGTTCTTCAAGATGTTGTGCTAGATAAGATTAAATCAAGTTTAAACGCTGCAACTAAGCGCGAGTCAAAAGCGGATATGACACAGTTTACAGAGCGCGAAACGAGCATTATGACGCTGATTGCCAAGGGGCTTTCAAATAAAGAAATTTCTAAAACACTTTTTATTTCAGAAGGTACCGTAGCAAACTATATTAGTTCGATTTTAAGTAAAACGGGACTTGAGCATCGCACTCAAATTGCTATTTACTATTTAACCGGTAAAGGGAAGTAGGGCTATGGAAGTCGGATTAATGATGACTAAGCTCATCCTTATACTGTTTTTGGCTATTACGTATATTCAGTCTAATTATGTCCACTCGATTTCAGCTATTGTGTTAGCACTGCTTCTTTACAGCTGTGTTAATATTGCAGCGTCCATTGTGAAAAAGAGCGCGTTCAAGCGTATGTTTATTGTTAGTTCAATTGTCCTTATTCTATATTGTGCGTATAAACTTCATCCTTTGTTTTTTCTTCTTTTGCCGCTAAACCTTTGTGAGCTTATTGGAGAATCAGTCGTGAAAAAATGGATGGTGCTGCTGGTTGTTTTGCTTCCAATGCTGCTTGTTCCCTCTGACATTAGCGCACTGTATGTGTTAGTCGCTGCGTTTACTTTCTTTATTTATACAGGAGCAGCTCTCTATCAAAAGCGGACAATCAATTATGAACAAAAGCTCGATGAAATGAGAGTAAGTATGCAAAAGCTGCAAAAGCACGTGAATGAAAATAAAGAGTATGTGAGACAGTCTCAATATGCTTCAAAATTAGAAGAGCGAAATCGATTATCGCAGGAAATTCATGATAAGATTGGTCATTCAATGACAGGAGCGCTTATTCAAATGGAGGCAGCAAAGCATGTAATGAAGCAAGATGAAGAAAAAGCGCTGTCTCTTCTTCAAAATGCAATTACAATTTCGAAAGAAGGCATTGAAGAAATCAGGTTAACGTTAAAAAGTATAAAGCCTCCCGCTGAGCAAATAGGAATCAGCAGGCTTAAATTATTTATTGGTGAATTTGAGGCTAAACATAGTATTGCAATGCCTCTTGTATACAAAGGGAATTTGGATCTTATCACCCCTCTTCAGTGGAAAATTATCCATGAAAATATAACGGAAGCTATTACGAATGCATTAAAATATGCAGAAGCAACGATGATTGCCATTGAGCTTCATGTACTAAATAAAATGGTTAAAGTAGAAGTCAAAGACAATGGAAAAGGGGCTCACTTGTTTCAAAAAGGCCTTGGCATAGCAGGAATGGAAGAGCGAGCGGCTTCCATTAACGGAACGATGATCGTTGACGGGGCAAACGGGTTTTCTGTTACCACACTGCTGCCGATAGGTGAGAAATTTCATACATAAATAATGAGATTTCTCATGGAGAAAAGGTGAACTTATGCACTGACGTAAGTTTGCCTTTTTTTCATAAAATAAGGATATACCAACACACTAGAGGTGAAATGATGAACGTATTATCAATTCAAAAGTTAACAAAGAAATTTGGAGATTTTATTGCGGTAGATAATTTGTCTTTACAAGTAGAAGAAGGAGATATATTCGGCTTTTTAGGAACAAACGGAGCAGGAAAAAGCACAACGATTCATATGGTAGCTAGTCTGCTTCAAAGCAACAGCGGCGATATTGAAGTACTTGGGAAAAATATAAAGAAACACCGAAATTTCGCAAAGATGAACATTGGAATTGTTCCGCAGGACTTAGCGATTTATGAAGATTTGACAGCCTATGAAAATGTGAAGTTTTTTGCAGGTCTCTACGGATTAAGAGGGTCACTTCTTAACGAACGAGTCGGAGAAGCTTTAGCGTTTGTAGGGCTTTTAGATAAACAAAAGGCGTATCCGAAAAGCTTTTCAGGAGGAATGAAAAGAAGGTTAAATATCGCATGTGCAATTGCTCATCGCCCCAAGCTTATCATTATGGATGAACCGACGGTTGGCATTGATCCTCAGTCCCGGAATTATATTTTAACATCTGTAAAAAAGCTAAATGAAATGGGAAGCACAATCATTTATACGAGTCACTATATGGAAGAAGTAGAAGAGGTATGTACAAAGATTGCGATTATTGATCACGGCAAAATTATTGCTGAAGGAACAAAAGAGCAGCTGAAAGCTATTATCACTGATACAAAAGATATTTGGATTGAAGTAAAAGAAGCGGACGATATAGATTGCAGCGGTCTAAAAGAAATTCCAGGCGTAACAGCCGTTACGTATGAAGATGGAATCATTAAAATTAATTCAAGCGCCGAAGTGAATAACTTGAACAAAGTCATTCATTATTTAATGACCCATCATATCGAAATTAAAGCAGTTAAAGAACAAGCCCCTAATTTAGAGACGGTCTTTCTCACGCTGACAGGGCGCAGTTTAAGAGATATATAAAAGAAAGGAGGAATAACGAATGAATATTATTGCAATTGCTTTGAAAGAAATGAAAAGTGATCTGCGAGATAAGCGTGCATTTATCTTTATGATTCTCTTTCCGCTGGCTCTCGTCCTTATTTTAGGAACAGCTTTGTCTCAAGCCTTTAATAACGATATGAAGATAGACGACAGTTATGTTCTCTATAAAATCAACACAAGTAATGAAGAATCTGCTGCTTTTAAGCAGTTTGCTGCCCATGCAGAAAAATCGGGCATTCACTTTAAAGCGCTGAAAAAAAATCAGGATGGAAAAAAAGAAGTAAAAGAACAGCGCTATACAGCTTATGTAGAAGTGAAAGACGGAGACATTCATCTCTATGGAAATGAAGAAAACAGCATTGAATTCAACATGGTCCAAGGTATGTTAAGCACTTTTGTGGATAAGTACAATGTGGCTATGGAAGTGGCCAAAGTAAACCCTCAGCAAGTGGATAATCTGCTCCGTGCGTCTAAGCATGACTATATTCAAGAAACATCTCTTCATTCTCAAAAACAGCCAAATTCAATAGACTACTACGCCATTTCAATGACAACTATGATTGTTTTGTACGGATCTATCTCAGCGAGTTATTTAATTAGAGGAGAGCGTATGCGAAATACAGCTAGTCGATTAGTAGCCGCGCCGGTTAAAACCGCTGAAATTTTTGTCGGAAAAATTTTAGGCACTGTTTTGGTTCACTCCATTTGTGTGTTAGTCGTCATTATGTCGACTAAATATTTTTTTGATGCCAACTGGGGAGATCATTTACTCTTAGTACTCGTAATGTTAGTATCTCAGATTCTTTTTGCCATTAGCTTTGGATTAGGAGTTAGCTACCTTACGAAGACGGAAGCGGCGTCAAGAGCAATTATTATGGTTGTTATTCAAGTGTCGTGTATTGTGGGAGGAACCTATTTTCAAAATGGATCTGGAGAGGGATTCGTCAATGTATCACCTTTAACCTGGATGAATAATGGACTTATTAAATTGATTTATACAAATGATATGGGCGCTTCTCTTTCAGTTATCGGGTTGAACGTAGGCTTCTCTATTTTATTCCTGGGCATAGCAATTGTGCTTTTGAGAAAAAGAGAGGGGTTATAACATGAAAAATATCATGTGGCTTGTCACAAATATGCTAAGAAATATGCTGCTTAGAAACAAAAGGACGCTTGTGCTTGTTATTGGTTTGCCTATTGCAGGGGTTTTAATGTCCGTTCTTATTTATGGAAATGCAGGAGGGACTTCGGTGAATATCGGAGTTGTCAATCACGACTCAACGGATATTACAAAAGATACCGTTCAGTTTTTAAAAGGACTGCATAAAACAAATGTTAAAATGCTCACTGACAAAGAAGTGGATCATGAGATTACGTCAAAGAAAGTTGATGCGGTTATTACCTTTGAAAAAGGGTTTTCTGACAGCGTCAAAGCAAACAAACCAGATCATATTACAATCACTTCAATAAAAGGAGCAGAAGTAACGAGCTTTATTAAGTCTTATTTGTATCAATATATTGACAATATTTCTTCGCTGAATCAAGCTGCTGAAGGCGACGATGCGGCTTTTAAACAAATGTATGAGAATTATCAAAAAGCGCCATTCCACGTCTCAACGCATGCCCTTGAAGACAAAGGAACCGATCAAAACATTGTCAAGCAGACAATTGGATATTTAATCATGTTTATGCTTTTTTCTGCGGTGAATTTATCGGCTCTTATCACAAAAGAAAAAGAGCAGCGAACGTATTTTAGACTGTTAGCTTCGCCAGTTAGCGCAAGGCAATACGTGATATCCAATGTTATTACAAATATGATTTTATTAACTCTGCAAGTAATGATTACACTTGTTTGTATTACGACTCTTTTTCACGTAGATATGAACATTCCCGTATGGCAGCTGTTTTTCATTTTAGTTTTGTTTGGTCTAGTAGCCATCGGCTTGTCTCTTGTAATTATCGCTTTTACAGAAAGTTCAAAAGCAGCGAATGGTCTTCAGACGCTTATCATCACGCCAACTTGTTTACTGTCCGGCTGCTTTTTCCCGCCTGAATTTATGCCGGATGTGATGCAGAAAATAGCCGACTTTCTTCCTCAAACGTGGGTATTAAGTACGTTAAAAAGTGTTCAACAAGGAGCTGATTTAAGCAGCCTATGGTTAAATATCAGCATTTTACTAGCTTTTGCACTTGTTTTTTTCCTGCTGTCTATTTATAAATTAAATCGAAATAATACTGTTCAAAAGTTTATTTAAATGGTAAAGTCAGAGAATACCTCTGGCTTTTTTTGTAATTTTTAAAAAGTTACAAAAAAAGATTGAAAAATATAAGATGAAATTTTAGAATGAAAGAGGAAAGGGGTATACAAAAAGAGAATAAATAGGGGAGAAAAACGAAGTTCATGTTGGTTTTTTGCGCAAACAAATGAAATCGCTTACATAAGTCAGCATGAAAATACGGAAGGAGAGATTGTCAGCGAGATAACAAAGGGGGAAAAACAGTGGGAATTTATGAACTACTTGTACCACGCACGGTTTTATATGGAGAAGGATCATTTTCTAAAATTGGAGAACAGGCTGCACTGCTTGGGACAAAGGCATTGCTTATAAGTGATGACGTTATGGTGAAAGCAGGCAATGTAGAAACTTGCCGTCGTTACTTAGCAGAGACTGGCATGGACTGTGCTGTGTATACAGGCGTAAATTCAGAGCCGACAGATATTCATCTAGATGAAGCGCTTGTTATATGTAAAACGGAGCAGTGCGATGTGGTTATTGCCTTAGGGGGAGGCAGCTGTATCGATACTGGAAAAGCGGTTGCCATTATGATGACAAATGAAGGGCATCTACGAACGTATTTTCAAAATCAACAAGATTTTCAAGATAGTCCGCTTCCTTTGGTTGCCGTGCCTACAACTGCTGGAACAGGCTCAGAAGTGACGAAAGCGACGGTTATTACAGACACGGCGTACGATGTAAAAATGATGCTCGCAAGACCTCAATTATTGCCTGATACAGCCATTGTTGATCCGTTATTAACTCTATCATGTCCGAAACATGTAACGGCAGCTACAGGAATTGATGCACTCAGTCATGCAGTGGAAGCGTATTTGTCTAAAAAAGCACATCCTTTTACAGATTCACTTGCGCTTCAAGCAATTGAGTTAATCATGAAAAATATCCGTCTTGTGTATAGAAATGGAGAAAATGTTCAAGCAAGAAACGAAATGGCCTATGCATCTATGCTGGCAGGAATGGCGTTTTCAAATTCATCTGTTGCGCTAGTGCACGGTATGTCAAGACCTATTGGCGCGTTATTCCATGTGCCGCACGGTATTTCTAATGCGATGCTCCTGCCTGCGGTTTTGGACTATACAAAAGAGGCTTCAATCGATCGTTTAGGTGAAATAGGACAAGCTCTTTTTCCGAACGTATCATATACAAAAAAAGAGGGAGCAGATGTGTTAATTGAAGCCATCAAGCAGCTTTGTATCGACTTAGAGATTCCTAATCTTCAATCGTGGGGCATTGATCGCCAGCTGTTTTACGCGGCGGTTGAGAAAATGGCAGCGGATGCGATTCAAAGCGGAAGTCCTGCTAACCATCCTGTTGTACCGACGGCAGAAGAAATTATCCAGCTGTATTACACGTGCTATGAATATGAGTTTAAGTCTGCACTTTATAAAAAATAAGATAAATTCAAAACAAATTGAATGAGGGATGAAAGGGGAAACGTTATGGATTTGCTGATTATTTTGCTATCTCTGGGGCTTTTAATGCTGGTTGCTTACCGCGGATTTTCAGTTATTTTGTTTGCTCCACTTTGTGCGCTGCTAGCCGTTATTTTAACGGAACCAAGCTATGCACTCCCGTTTTTCTCAAACGTTTTTATGGAGAAAATGGTTGGGTTTATTAAAAACTACTTCCCTGTCTTTCTATTAGGAGCAGTCTTCGGGAAGATGGTAGAAATGTCTGGAGTCGCTGAATCGATTGCGAAAACAATTGTTAAAGTAGTAGGAGCTAAACGCGCCATCTTGGCTATTGTTTTAATGGGAGCAATCTTAACCTACAGCGGCGTAAGTTTATTCGTTGTTGCGTTTGCAGTTTATCCGTTTGCGGCTAACTTATTCCGCGAAGCGAATATTCCAAAACGATTAGTACCGGGAACGATTGCATTAGGAGCTATTTCGTTTACCATGGATGCACTTCCGGGTACACCGCAAATTCAAAACGTTATCCCAACGACTTTTTTTAAAACAGACATCTATGCTGCTCCGACACTGGGGATTATCGGATCGGTTATTGTCTTTAGCTTAGGTCTTTGGTATTTAGAAAGCCGAAGCAAAAAAGCAAGAAAAGCTGGAGAAGGCTACTACGGGTTTAATAATGAACTAGCGGCTGCTGCAGAGCTAGAAAAAGAGTCTGTACCTTCTACAGAACCTAAATATGAACCTAGCGTAGCAAGACAGATTCTTGCATTTGTTCCGCTTGTGCTTGTAGGGGTGGCAAACAAATTTTTTACTGTTTCTATTCCAAAATGGTACCCAGACGGTTTTGATTTTGCCAAAATTGGCCTTGAAGCGTTCGGGAAAGTAGATTTAACCGCAGTTGTTGGTATTTGGTCAGTGGAGTTGGCACTTGTTATTGGAATTATCACAACGATTGCGTATGACTGGAAGAGAGTGACCACCGGTTTCCAAGCTGGTCTTAACGCAAGTATTGGCGGAGCGCTTCTCGCTGCGATGAACACGGGAGCTGAGTATGGCTTTGGAGGCGTCATTTCATCTCTTCCTGGCTTTGCAGCCGTTCGTGATGGTATTTCACATACCTTTACAAATCCGCTTGTCAATGGAGCCGTTACGACAAACATTTTAGCTGGTATTACAGGCTCTGCTTCTGGAGGTATGGGAATTGCGCTTAGTGCGATGGGAGATAAGTATGTAGAAGCTATTAATCAGTACAACATTCCTCCTGAAGTTATGCACAGAGTTGTAGCGATGGCATCAGGCGGTATGGATACGCTTCCTCATAACGGAGCTGTTATTACTCTGCTTGCTATTACCGGGTTAACCCACAAGCAGTCTTACCGAGATATTTTTGCCATCACTGTTATAAAAACGCTTGCATGTTTCTTAATCATTGGAATCTACAGCTTAACTGGACTCGTATAACAAATAAAGAGGCTGAATTTAATTGAAGAAAAATCCGAACGATGAATCGTTCGGATTTTTTTATGGTTGTGGTGAACATAGATTTCATGTATATAGGTGTATTAGCGGTTAATTGGAGCGGAGCCTTGCACGGAAATCAGCAGCGGTTTCACAAGGAATCTTTATCTCCTTTGTTCGTCTATAGGTTGCAGTGATTTAGCTGTATATCAAGCTTTTTGCTTTAAAACAGATTCTTTGACTTTCTAAACTGTAAGTATTATGATTACACTACTTTCTGCGGTTACATTAATTCTTAGCATGTTTATGAAGAAAGGAGAATGACTGTGAAGCTATTTGAAGGAAATTTAAAAGTAGGCGACTGGGTCAAAGGAAAGTCTCGCAACGGTGAACTTATATACGGATATATTAAAATGATTGATCCATCTAAAAAAGCAGCACTAATCAACGTTGTAAAAAGTGATGATGAAAAAATGGTCGGCACAACCATTGGCATGATGGATGAAAAAATAGAGAAGCTGCCCCTTCAAAAAACGGCGCACGAAGAGCAGATTCTTTCATTGATTGATCTTGCGCTGTTAACGAAAGACAAGGCTTGGTTTAGTGAATTAACAGCTGAATTAAAAAAATTACAAGATAAAAAGCAAGGCTGACATTCCTGATAAGGAATGAAGGCCCTGCTTTTTTTATTATTCATAGGGGAAAAGCAGGAATGGAAAGCAGCTTGCGAGAAGAAGTAAGTGATGACATTAAGAAAGAAAAGGTGATAAAAGATGAGTAAACGTGTCTTAATTTTAACAGGAGATGCCGTGGAAGCTTTAGAAGTTTTTTATCCGTATTATCGCTGTTTAGAAGAAGGTATTCAGTGTACCATTGCTTCTCCCGTGAAAAAGAAGCTTCAAACGGTTGTTCATGATTTCCTTCCAGAGATGGAAACATTCACAGAGAAAATGGGATATAAAATTGATTCTCACGCTTCTGTCGATGAAGTGGATCCCGCCGATTATGATGGACTTATTATTCCTGGAGGACGGGCGCCTGAATACATTCGAATGAACACAAAAGTTCAGGAAATTGCTGCGCATTTTTTAAAAGAAAATAAACCTTTAGGCGTTATTTGTCATGGTCAGCTCGTGTTAACGACGGTTAGAGAGTATCTGCAGGACAGAGAAGTGACAGCGTATCCTGCTTGCCGACCGGAAGTAGAAGCGGCGTGTGCTGTATTTGTAGAACAGACGCTTCATGTAGACAGAAACCTAGTAACCGGGCAAGCTTGGCCGGATTTACCTAAATTTATGAAAGAGTTTTTTAACGTGCTAAAAAAAGCTGAAAAAGTGAACGCATAATAAAAAAAGAGGGCTGAGAGAAAACCATTCTTTCAGCTCTTTTAATTGATGATAGGTGAGGTGTAAACAACGTGCAGCTAGTGTCTGAACTGTCGAAGAAAATTATAAAAGAAGTACAGCTTGTGATGAAAGAACATGTAATTGTAACGGATATACGCGGAATTATTATTGCGTCTACAGAAGAAAAGCGGGTTGGTTTTTTTCATGAAGGCGCGTGGAACGTGATGCAAAAAAAGGAAAAACTATATATCTCCAAAAAAGAAGCAGCAGATTTAAAAGGAGTTAAGCCAGGAATTAATTTGCCTATCAGTTATCAAGGAGACATTATTGGCGTTATTGGTATTACAGGTATGCCAGAAGCTGTTGAGCCTTTTGCAGACATTATTCGAAGATTAACAGAGCTAATTATTCGCGAGGCATATTACATAGAAACAAAGGAATGGGAAAATAAAGGAGTAGAAGCTTTTTTTCGTGAATGGATTTATAGCCAGCAAGTAGATGCAGAATTTATTGAACGAGGCCATATTTTAGGAGTACAAGTAGACAGCTCTTATTGCTGCACGCTCTTTCAAATTGATTCATCTCTTTCGAAAAAGAAGCAGCAGCACGTACAAGAAATGATTCGCTACTGGTTTGAAAGTCATAAAGCTGAAGGAGATTATATTGCAAATTGGGGATACGATCGCTTGCTTTTACTTAAAGAGGCTGTAGGTGAAAAGGCAAGGCGAGGATTTAAAGAAGAATTAATAAAATGTCAGCAGTATATTCAAGCAAACAACCAAGTTATGATCACTATTGGTGTAGGAAAGCCAGCGGAGCAATTTAATTTGCATGCTTCATATGAAGAAGCGAAAAAAGCGCTTAAAGTGGCTTCAAAACGTCAAACCGTTGTTTTTTATGAGGAGCTGCTGATGGACATGATTTTAGAAGACGTTTCTGAACCTGTAAAAAAGGAATTCTTGAGTCGAGTGCTTTCTTCCATTCAAAAAGAAAAAGAGCTTCTCGAAACGCTGAAATGCTATTTAGCCAACGATCAATCGTTGAAAAAAACGGCGTTTGATTTACATATTCATATTAATACGCTTCATTACCGCTTGAAGCAAATGAAAGAACTAACAGACATTGATCCAAAAAGCGTAAAGGGTATCACGCTTTTTTACCTTGCGCTGTCTCTATTAGAGTAAGTGCGCCCTTCGTTAGATAAACATACAAAAAATGAGTTTTTAAAGCGCTTTTTTTTAGTTTTTTATCCATAGTCCCTCGTGGCTTCTGCAACTATAATAAGATTAAGAGATATATAAGGAGGAACGTTATGCTTAATGAACGAACACAAGCAAAGCTCATTGAAGTTGTAGGATCAGCCAACTTTCAAGATAGCAGTGAAGCAAGACTCGTGTACTCTTATGACGCAACACCTAACTTTCAGTCGCTTCCTGATGCGGTTATTATGCCTGAAAACAAAGATCAAGTGAAAAGAATTTTAACGATATGCAACGAAGATCATGTTCCTATTGTGCCAAGAGGTTCAGGTACAAATTTAAGCGCAGGAACGTGTCCAACGCAAGGCGGAATTGTTCTTACATTTAACCGAATGAATAAAATTTTGGAAATTGATGAAGAAAATTTAACCGCTACCGTGCAGCCAGGTGTTATCACGTTAGACTTAATTAACGCCGTAGAAGCAAAAGGTTTATTTTACCCTCCTGATCCAAGCTCTATGAAAATATCAACCATCGGAGGGAACATCAATGAATGTTCAGGAGGGTTACGAGGCTTAAAATACGGCGTAACAAAAGATTACGTTCTTGGTCTTGAAGTAGTTCTCGCAAACGGTGACTGTATTAAGACGGGAGGCAAGTTGGCTAAAGATGTAGCTGGCTACGATTTAACGAACTTGTTTGTTGGGTCTGAGGGAACGCTTGGCGTCGTGACAGAAGCCATTTTAAAGCTCATTCCAATACCTGAAACAAAACAAACTCTGCTCGCGCTGTTTGAAGACATGGACGCAGCCGCTAAGACGGTTTCAGCTATTATCGCCAATAAGATTATTCCAGCTACGCTTGAATTTTTAGATCAGCCGACGTGTGAAGTAGTAGAAGATTTTGCGCAAGTTGGGCTACCAACAGATGTAAACGCTGTCTTATTGATTGAACAAGACGGTCCGCCGGAAGTAGTGACTCGCGATATTGAAATGATTTCCCGTATCTGCAGCGAAGGAAATGCTGTATCTGTAAAAGTAGCAGCTTCACAAGCAGAAGCAGAAGCGTTAAGTACAGCAAGAAGATCAGCTCTTTCTGCTTTAGCGCGAATGAAGCCAACGACCATTTTAGAAGACGCAACCGTCCCGCGGTCTAAAATTAGTGAAATGGTCAAAGCGATTAATGAAATTGCTGTAAAATATAATGTTAAGATCTGTACGTTTGGTCATGCGGGAGACGGAAATCTGCATCCGACTTGTTTAACAGATGCGCGTGACGAAGAAGAGCTTCACCGCGTCGAACAAGCTTTTGAAGCGATTTTTCATAAAGCCATTGAGCTTGGAGGAACGATTACAGGTGAACACGGAGTTGGAGAAATGAAAGCACCGTATTTAGCGCTGAAGATGGGAGGAGAAGGAGTAGCTGCGATGAAAGCAATTAAGTATGCTTTGGACCCGCAAGGAATTATGAATCCAGGGAAAATTTTTGCTAAAGACACGAGAAAAAGAGTGGTGGTTCGTTCATGACGGCAACAAAAGACATTCAGCAAGCGTTCAAAGAACGGTTAGATTATGACGAGTTAATGAATTGTATGAGATGCGGTTTTTGTTTGCCAAGCTGTCCGACGTATGGACAAACGAATCAATATGAAGCAGCGTCACCGCGCGGAAGAATTGCTTTGATGAAAGGAGTTGTAGACGGACTTATTGAACCTGATGAATCTGTTGAAAAGCAATTGAATCTTTGTCTTGGCTGCCGAGCGTGTGAGCCTGTTTGTCCTTCGGGTGTGAAGTACGGACACTTATTAGAAGAAGCGCGTGATATTATTCAGCAGAAAAAAAGGCATAAATGGCCAGTAAAAGCGCTCAGGCATATGGTGTTTGAACAGCTTTTCCCGCATAAAGAACGATTAAAAAATGTACATTCTCTGCTTGCTTTCTACCAAAGAAGCGGCTTGCAAAAAGCTGTTCAAAAAACAAATATACTAAATGTCCTGCCCGGTAATTTAGCACAAATGGAAAAAACGCTTCCGCCTGTGCTAACAAAAAAAGAAATGAAGAAACGTCCTTTTTTATTTGAAGCAGAAGGAACAAGAGAGCGTACGGTTGCTTTTTTTACAGGGTGTTTAATGGATACGATGTTTATGGAAACAAACAACGCGACGATTGCACTTTTACAAAAAGCGGGGTGTAAGGTCGTTATACCAGAAGTGCAGACGTGCTGTGGCGCACTGCATGCGCATGGAGGAGAAAAAGATCAGGCAAAGAAGTTAGCGAAGCAAAATATTATGGCGTTTGAATCCATTCAAGCGGATGATATTGTTCTTAATGCAGGAGGCTGCGGTGCGCTGTTGGTAGAATACGATCATTTATTAAAAGAGGAACCCGAATGGAAAGAAAGAGCAGCTGCTTTTTCTGCCAAAGTCAAAGATTTTTCAGAGATTTTATTGCAGCAGCAGTTTGTGGAAAAACAAAAGTTATCGCTTCCAAGTCAAATTATTACGTATCAAGACTCGTGTCATTTAAGAAACGTGATGAAAACGTCCAGCGCACCGAGAAAACTGATCCAAGCGATTAACGGAACGGTGTTTAATGAAATGGAAAATGCGGATCATTGCTGTGGCTCAGCTGGTATTTATAACTTAACGGAACAAGAGATGTCTATGCAAATTTTAGATTATAAAATGGAAAAAGTGAAAGAAGCCCATGCACATACGATTGTAACAGCAAACCCGGGCTGTCTCATTCAAATGAAGCTAGGGGTAGTTAGAGAAGGCGTAGAAGAAAGTGTAAGGGCCGTTCATCTTGCAGATTTACTTCTTGAAGCAGTAGAAAGCAAATAAAAAGGCCGGACGTGTCCGGCCTTTTTATTATTTGAACAGCTGAGAAACAATTTCGTACGAACGAAGGCGAGCTTTGTGATCGTAAATTTGAGCGTTAATCATCAGTTCATCTGCTTCTGTTTCTTCAATAAACTGTTCAAGCTTGACTTTAATCGTCTCAGGACTTCCGACAATAGAAGAGCCCAGCTGCTGTTGGAGAGAAGCTTTTTCAAAGTCAGTCCATAGTTCATCCATATTATCCACAGGAGCTTTTAGTTTACCCGGTGTGTTTCGAATTAAATTTAGAAACTGCTGCTGCATAGAAGTAGCCAAACGTTCAGCTTCTCTATCTGTATCAGCAGCGATTACGTTTACACCTAACATTGCATATGGTTTGTCTAACACGTCGGACGGCTTAAAATAACGGCGATACATGTTCAGAGCTGTCATTGTATTATTAGGTGAAAAGTGACTTGCAAATGAAAATGGCAAACCTAGCTGTGCAGAAAGCTGTGCGCTAAAACCGCTTGAGCCAAGCAGCCAAATCGGAATATTTAAACCTTGACCGGGAACAGCTTTAACGCGCATCTGACTTTCTGAAGCCGGTTTAAAGTATTCTTGCAGTTCAGTTAGCTGTTCGGGGAAGTCACTGCCGTCGCTTCTGCGGTCGCGTCGCAGCGCCTGTGCTGTCAGCTGATCCGTCCCTGGCGCTCTTCCTAAGCCTAAATCAATACGTCCTGGAAATAGTGATTCAAGCGTGCCAAAATGCTCAGCAATAACAAGCGGAGAATGGTTAGGAAGCATAATACCTCCAGAGCCTACGCGAATGCGTGACGTGCCTGCAGCTACATGACCAATTACAACAGATGTAGCGGAGCTTGCGATACCTGTCATATTATGATGTTCAGCTAGCCAGTAGCGGTTATACCCCCATTTTTCAGCGTGCTGAGCTAAATCTAATGTATTTCTAAGTGAGTCAGATACAGTTCCTCCTTCAACTACAGGAGAAAGATCCAGTACGGAAATCGGAATATCTTTTAATGCTTTACTCATCAATTTCATCTTCTTTCTTTAAAGACTTCATAGGCCTTGTTATTTCAATGGAATACAAGTATTTTAACAATAATCTTTCGAGTTCCAAAATATTTTGCTTCGATTATTTTCCTTTATGTTATTGTTCTTTATTTACACAAGCTTTTGAGAAACAAAAAGCTTGTACGGTATAAGGCAGAAGCCGCCTCTTTCTATAAAAAGCTGTCATATTTTATAGTAGAAGGGAGGATGAATATGGTTACTTTAAATGAACTAAAAAGCAAGCAGTACGATATGATATACAGTTTAGGCTATAACTGTTTTCCAGGGATATACATGAAAAAATATGCTTTGCGAAAACAAGCCGGCGTGATTGATTGGTGTATTAGCATTTCTCTTTCTCATGTCAATCAGCTGTTGAAAAACCGCTGTAAAGACTTATTTTTATATGAACATTTAACCTATGTTAGTTCTTTCGGAGACGGTTCCACCCTTAGACTGCGTGATAAGGTGTATCAAATTGATTCTGCTCATGATTTTCCGTCGTCTATCAATACAGAAGATAACTGGCTTTCGTACAGTGAAGTCAAAGAAAAGTATGAGCGGAGAACGGAGCGGTTTTTAACGTCGATGGAGACCAGTTCTTGTATATTGTTTATTCGTATGGGTGGAACGTATGAAGAAGCGAAAGAATTAGAGCATATTTTAAAGCGAATGGTCAAAAACGATTTCTATATACTGCTGCTGACAAACAGTGAAAAAGAACTTTTGTCCGAAGCTAACTGGGACTTGCCTTACACGTGTGTCTTATATGCACCTATTTTTTCAATGGACGTGCTGCGCGATGATAAAGTATGGGAAGAGCTCTTCAGCGGGCTTGTTATAAAATAAAAGAAACTCTTTTTGTTTAATACGGGAATGAGAAAGCTTGTTTTTTTCATAGACTTTGTTATATCTGTGTATCAAAGGAGATGAAAAGATGGAGTCCAATGTGCGGAAGGCGATAAAGGAAATTGTATGGCTGCTGCTAGAACAAGACCAGCGCTGGAACGAGTATTTAGCACAGCTGGATGATTTGAAAATACAAGTGGATTTGAATAGTTCCGCATATCAAGTTCTCAGAAAGATGACGGGTAATTACGAAGTGCTGCTTGAACATATGGATCTCATTCAGCAGTTTGAAAATCATTCTAAAAGTGAAACAGCGCTGAATGACCTAGTTACCATCGTCATGAAGCACTATTCGTTAAAAAATTCATAAACCTGCTTTGTGCAGGTTTATGGAGTTTCATCTATCAATGGAATTGGGTAAAGATAATCGTTTATAATAAGTACATATGGTAATGAAAGGGTGATCGATATGGAAGAGAAACAAGAAATTGTACCCGTTCGTACAGAGGAAACAGCCAAATATTATTCGGAAGAAAAATTTTGGGACAAGCTTAAAAAGTTTGGTAAAAAAGCGGGAGCAAACGTTGTTTATGCCGTACTGCTTTTATACTACACGCTGCAAAAACCTGATATTCCCCCAAAAGCAAAAGCAGTCATTATAGGAGCGTTAGGTTATTTTATTCTTCCTTTAGATTTAATTCCAGACTTTGCAGCAGGAGTGGGATTTACAGATGATTTAGGAGCTCTAGGGCTTGCATTGATTCAAGTTGCCATGTACATTGATGAAGGTGTTAAACTGAAAGCAAAAGAAAAAATTAAAACGTGGTTTTCAGAAGAACACAATTTTTCCATTATTGATGCTAAAATAAAGTAACGTTATGATCGAAATGTCATTATTAAATAAAGTGAGCAAAAGAAGGTGATAGATGAATCATCTTCTTTTTAACCGATAATACATAGGTCTTTGTGACTATTTTAATCCGTTTTATGTAAAAAAAACAGGATTAAAATATTTTTTTCATTAAAATTTTAATCAATGTAATTGAATAATTGTCCTACAAATGTTAAGTTAAAACATGTTCATAAATTCGTCACAGAAAGCAATATACAAATAAGTAAGATAGTTTGTAAAAACTTTGTGAAATTATGGAACTTTTTAACTGAGAGTTTCAAACTCTTAGAGATTCTTCCTCATCAATCAGAAGTCGCTTTCTTTCGTCACAAGATTAAGCATCTTTCATTTGAAGGTGTTTTTTTTCAGCCTAAGTAAGCCAACAACATGATTGTATGACAAGTTTTTACTAAGGTTGTAGAGTTACTGTATTGTATGACAAGTTTTATGTGATTTGATGTTGATTAAATGAACAGTTTCGAAGTAAATAAATGATTGCAGAAAAACAAAGTCCATGCGTTTTCATGAACCATTATACGTTACTTCATATTTGTAGAGATGTTTAGCAAAAGGGGAGATGAATGGCCTGACGTAAACAATATCCATAGACAAGCCTTAGAAAATAATTATCTTTCTAAGAAAGCAAATTTATATGATTGATTCTAATCTAAACAATGGAGTGTTCAAAAATGGAAATTAGTCAAATCTTTATTATTTTAACCCCAATCTTTTTTGTTATTTTGCTAGGTTATTTAGCAGGGTATTTTAAAAAGTTTGATGCAACAACATCTAAAGGGTTAAATACGCTTGTAACAAAATTTGCGTTACCTGCACATCTATTCGTTGGTATTACAACAACATCAAAACAAACGCTTATTGAAAAATGGCCGTTTTTATTAGCATTAGTTCTTGGTATTATTGGATTTTATGTTCTTTTCTTACTTGTTGCAAAATATGTATTCAAATACTCACTAACAGGCGCGTCTATGTTCTCTTTAAACTCTACGCAGCCAACGTTTGCATTTATGGGTATTCCCGTATTAGGTAGCTTGTTTGGCGCGGATGTAGTAGCAATTCCAATCGCTATTACGGGTATCGTAGTAAATGCGATGCTTGATCCTTTAGCAACTATTATTGGTACGGTTGGACAACGCGAAAGAAGTGAAGGAGATTCTGAAGAAAGCTTATTTAAAGTAACGATTAAATCAATCTTACATGGTCTTTCTGAACCATTAGCCTGTGTTCCGTTAATCGCAGTAGTATTAGTATTATGTGGGTTCCAAGCTCCGGATTTATTATCAAGCAGCTTAGATCAAATCGGTTCAATTACATCTGGTGCGGCGCTATTCGCAGTTGGGGTAACAATTGGTATCCGTAAAATTCAATTTAGCCCAGCAGCATTTGGTATTGCGATTTTAAAAGTGGCTATTCAGCCGCTTGTAATGTTAGGAATTGCAACAGCAATGGGTCTATCATCAGCTGACATCGTAAAATTAGTTTTATTAGTAGCGTTCCCAGGTTCAGCTGTAGCAGCAATGATTTCAGTGCGCTTTGACAGCCTAGCTGGTGAAACAGCTTCAGCATTCGTACTTAGTGCCATTATGTCACTTGTTACATTACCGCTATTAATTTCTTGGTTAATGTAGTCACATATATCAATATAAAATAAAAAAGGCTTTGCTATTTTAGCAAAGCCTTTTTTTGTGTATCTATACTTAAAAAAGTTTTAAAAATTCTTGAGCGATTTTGGGAAGATAACTATCGGTACGCCACGTAACTAAAGGCTCAATTACAAATGGATTGTCTTCTATGTTTAAAATTTTAATATGTTCTAGCGAAAAAGAAGATAGCATCGAATAAGGAACAATAGCAGCACCAAGGCCACGACATACTAAATTAAGAAGCATCGCTGAGTCATGGCATTCGCATAAAATATTAGGTGCTATATCCATCTTTTCAAATTCTTTTATAATGCGATTGTATATGCTTATTTCTCGATTTGAACGAAGAAGAATAAGAGGGAGAGAAGCAATTTCGGCTACTGAAATCTTTTCTTCTGCATAACCGCTTTCTTTCGGCACCGCTACAACAAAGATATCTGGTGCAAGTGTTTTTGTTTTGACATGTTGATAAGGTAAGTCTGTAGTGGTGACCGCTACATCAATTTTTCCTTCCGTCAATAATTCGTTTAAATGAGCAGGTTCGTTTTCATAGATATTAAATGTACTGTTTGGATACTGTTTTTGAATAAGAGTTAGCTTATCGAGAACGGTTGATGCACAGTAGATTGTACATCCTACTTCAAGCTTTTCATTTGTTACGTTTTTGCATTCCTGTACTTCCAATACTGATTTTTCGACCCTTTGCACAATGTCTTTCGCTCGTTTTAAAAAAAGCTCTCCTTCTACCGTTAACAATAAGCGCTTGTTATTGTTTCGTTCAAAAAGCAAAAGACCTAGCTCATTTTCGAGCTGCTTTAGCTGTCTGCTTAGAGGAGGCTGAGCCATATGCAGGCGCTTTGCTGCTTTGGTCACATTTAATTCTTCAGCTATGACAATAAAATAATGCAACTGTCTTAATTCCACTGTATTCAACTCCATACTTTAAAGGTATTATTATATACTTTATCAATATTTTAATTGTATGGAAAATAAGTGTAAAGTTAAATGTGTAACCAGAACAGAGAGGAGGAAGGGAAATGAAAATAGCTGTAGGAATAACGGGAGCCACGGGAGCTATTTTAGGTATTCGAATTTTAGAGCTGTTAAAGAAGGCTTCTGTTGAAACGCATTTAGTCATGTCGCCTTGGGCTCATGCCACAATTAAGCTGGAAACATCCTATAGCGTTCAGCAAGTAGAAGCGCTAGCAGATTATTGTTATTCATATCAAGACCAAGCAGCAAAAATTTCGAGCGGCTCTTTTCGTATAGATGGAATGATTGTTAGTCCTTGCAGTATGAAAACATTAGCATCTATTCGAATGGGACTAGCAGATAACTTAATAGCGAGAACGGCAGATGTGATGTTAAAAGAGAGAAAGCCACTTGTGCTACTTCCTCGCGAAACGCCTTTAAATACGATTCATTTAGAAAACATGCTGGATCTTTCAAAAATGGGAGCTATCCTCGTGCCGCCTATGCCGGCTTTTTATAACAAACCTAAGACGATCGACGATATTGTCACACATATTGCTGTTCGAACGTTAGATCAGTTGGGAATTGAGCTTCCTGAAGCAAAAAGATGGCAAGGAATTAAACATTTATCACAAGGAGGAAAATAAAAATGGCTTATAAAGACTTTAGAGATTTCCTTGATACGCTACATAAAGAAGGGCAGCTGCTGACGATTACTGATGAAGTGCAGCCTGATCCTGATTTGGGTTCAGCAGGTCAAGCCATCAGTAATTTAGGAGATCAAACGCCGGGATTATTGTTTACTAATATTTATGGATATCACAATGCAAAGGTAGCTCTAAACGTAATGGGTTCCTGGTCAAATCACGCGTTAATGATGGGGCTGCCTAAATCGACTCCTGTAAAAGAACAGTTCTTTGAGTTTGCTCGGAGATATGAAAAATTTCCTGTCAAAGTGAAAAGAGAAGAGACAGCGCCGTTTCATGAGTGTGAAATAACAGACGATATTAACTTATTCGATCTTTTGCCGTTGTTTCGCTTAAATCAAGGAGACGGAGGCTATTATCTAGATAAAGCGTGTGTTATTTCTCGTGATCAGCATGATAAGGAGAACTTCGGTAAACAAAATGTAGGGATATACCGTATGCAGGTCAAAGGGAAAGATCGTCTAGGCATTCAGCCCGTGCCACAGCATGATATTGCCATTCATTTAAAACAAGCCGAAGAAAAAGGTGAAAACCTCCCTGTATCAATTGCTTTAGGATGTGAACCTGCGATTGTTACAGCAGCCGCTACGCCGCTTCATTACGATCAATCTGAGTATGAAATGGCAGGAGCTATTCAAGGTGAGCCATACAGAATTGTGAAGTCTCAGCTTTCTGATTTAGATGTACCTTGGGGAGCAGAAGTGATTTTAGAGGGAGAAATTTTAGCTGGTGAACGTGAATATGAAGGTCCTTTTGGCGAATTTACAGGTCATTACTCAGGCGGCAGAAGCATGCCTGTTATCAAAATCAATCATGTATACCATCGCAAAGATCCTATTTTTGAAAGTTTATATATCGGTATGCCTTGGACAGAAACAGATTATTTAATTGGAATTAATACAAGCGTTCCTTTATATCAGCAGCTAAAAGAAGCATATCCTGAAGAGATTGAAGCTGTGAATGCGATGTATACTCATGGTCTCGTTGCTATCATTTCAACGAAAAGCCGATACGGAGGATTTGCTAAGGCGGTTGGTATGAGGGCATTGACTACGCCGCATGGATTAGGATATTGCAAGCTAGTTATTTTAGTAGACGAAGATGTGGATCCGTTTAATTTACCGCAAGTCATGTGGGCGCTATCAACAAAAATGCACCCAAAACACGATGTTATAACAGTGCCTAATCTTTCAGTTCTGCCACTTGATCCAGGATCTGATCCGGCTGGTATTACAGATAAAATGATTTTGGATGCTACAACACCAGTTGCACCGGAAACAAGAGGCCACTATTCTCAGCCTTTAGATACACCACTTGAAACTGAAAAATGGGAAAAAATCTTAACGAATATGATGCAAAAATAAACAAGGAGGAATCAACATGCATACTTGTCCAAGATGTGAAGCCAAACAAGCGAACTTAGTATCTAAATCACCAGTTGAAGGAGCCTGGGAGATTTACTTATGCAACGTGTGTTTGTTTACCTGGCGTTCTTCTGAACCTGAGACCATCACCAATCCTGAAAAATACCCTCGACCATTTAAAGTCAATCCAAAAGACGTACCGCTGGCAACGCACGTGCCTCCTGTGCCACCTCGATCTTAATAAGCAAAGGTGGTAAGTAAAATGAATAAAGCAGAGCTGCCAAAAGCCGTGCGCGTATTTTTAAATGGAAAAGACTTAGAAAGGAAACAGCATGATGCAATGCTGCTATCTACAGTGACATCCGAGGGTTTTCCTCATGTAGCCATGATTAGCGCTGGAGAGCTGGTAGCTATTAGCTCTTCACGCGTCAAGCTGTTAGTATGGAAAGATACAACCTCTTCAACAAACATGATACAGAATCATAAGGCAACCGTTACATTAGTTGTTGAAGGAAAAGCTTATTACATTAAATTTTGGCTAAAAAAAGAAGCTCCTGTGTTATCAGGCTATGAGCTATTTACGGGAG
The DNA here is from genome assembly GCF_025910025.1 of Priestia sp. JV24. NCBI lineage: Bacteria > Bacillati > Bacillota > Bacilli > Caryophanales > Bacillaceae > Priestia > Priestia sp. JV24. The sequence goes on along the minus strand of NZ_JAPCIN010000016.1, from coordinate 264,743 downwards.
AAGTAGCCGCTGTTAAAGAAGATTACGCAAAATATGCAGTTTTAACATCAGGAATTCAATTTCAGCTTCATGATTCCAAAGAGGTACTGAGCGGCTGGAAGCAATCAATTGAGGCTGTTCTTTCTACTGAAAAAACCGATTCTTAAAAATAAGAATCGGTTTTTTAGCTGTAATGAAATTTTTTTAAATAGCATGCTAGCTGAACTTTTAATAGGTGTTCACTGTTTGTAAATGATATGTTCATTTTTCCTTCAATTTTTTTCAACCGCTGATAGAGTGTATTAACATGAATATGAAGCTGCTTAGCTGTAAGTGAAGCAGAGCGGTTATTATCGAAATACGCTTCTAGCGTTTGCTCTAAAGGTTCATCGTTTGAATGATTGTTCTTAAGAGGGAGAAATACCTCATCAATAAAGGTTTTGACCTCTTCTTTTGATTGATTAATAAATAGTCGGTTAATTCCTATTTCCTCATACAACATGCATCCATCTTGCTGCTGAGACAGCAGGTAAGAGACAGCTTTTTCAGCTTCACTATAACTTTTTCCTATTTGAGTAAAATGAGAATACCGACTTCCAATCCCTGTTTTTACATGACATTCATTGTAGTAACGCCATTTTGAGAGTAAACCTTCTAATTGTTTGATAATAGCATGATGTTTTTCATAAGGGTCAAGCGTAAATACAATGGTTACTTTGGTATCGAATCCGTATACGACCGGTGCTTTTGAGCTGAAAACCGATTTGATGTCAGATACAAGGCGATGAAGGTGTAAGTTTAAGAGCTGCAGGTCCGCTTGTGAACGAATGGTAATGAGAGCGACCAGAATATGCTTTTTTGTATCAATGTTTAGCTCAGCTGCTTTTTGATACAGCAAAGTGGTGTCATAACACGATAAGTATTCACTAAATAATTCATGTGTTCGCTTGTAAAATAAATCGACTAACGTTTGTTTTTTCAGCATTTATATGCGTGAACATATGATAGATGAAGCGCGCGTACACTATGCGATTACAAATAGCGGAGGCATCTCTCCTAATGTTGTTCAAGCAGAAGCGGAAGTGATGTACTTAATTCGTGCTCCGAAACCATCTCAAGTAAAAGAACTTTATGAACGGGTTGTGAAAATTGCAAAGGGAGCGGCTTTAATGACTGAAACACAAATGGAACAGGAAATTCAAGGAGCCTGCGCTAATCTAATTCCAAATCAAACAATGGAGCAGCTGATGCATAAGCAAATGATGCAAATAAATTTGGCTGAAGTGAAACATGAAGAAATAGCTTTTGCCAAAGCTATTTACGAGTCTACATCCGCCGAAGATAAAGAAGCAGCAAAAAAACAAGTGGGTTCACTGCTAGACAGAGCTTTAGCGGATCATCCGGTTTTCAACCAAATTGCTCCTATGTCTAAAAATGTTTCCTTCATGACAGGATCAACTGATGTCGCAGACGTTAGCTGGAATGTTCCCACTGCACAGTGCGTGACTGCAACGTGGGCTTATGCTACGCCGTTTCATACATGGCAAGCTGTTGCTCAAGGGAAAACGGAGTATGCCCACGATGCGATGTTATTGGCTGGAAAAGCCATCGCGGCTACGGCGATTGAAATGATAGAAAATCAAGAGCTGATTAGTCAAGCCAAACAAGAGCTGGAGGATAGACTAGAAGGGGAAAGCTATGAATGTCTTGTGCCTTCACATATACAGCCACCTAATTACTCAGAAAGTGAGCAGGAAAACTATAGCGTGGTATAAAAAACGAGGCGGAAAAAACGTATTTTCGTGTAAGGAAGATCTGAACGATGAATCGTTCGGATTTTTTATTGTTAGGTTGAACGTTGTTAGGTCTCATTTATCCCGTTTGTCGTCTTTAGATTGGATTGATGTAGTTATGGCTCAATCTCTTTTTTGTTTTCATTAAAAATAAATGGTTAAAAATATATCTCTTTGCTGACCCTAACCCTATCTAATTGTTTAGGAAAAGAGGTAAAAAAACATGAGAGCATATAAAATAGAAAAAGGTGGGTCAATTTCAACTTCACTAAAAGGAAAATCAGTTTTATCCACTTCTTATTTAAATAAAGGTTCTGCTTTTACTGAAGAAGAGAGAGAAGAGCTTCATCTGCAGGGACTTCTTCCTCCAACGGTTTTAACGTTAGAAGAACAGGCAAAAAGAGCATATGAGCAGTTCAAAAAAGCGCCGAATGATCTTCAAAAAAATAATTCGTTAAATGATCTGCATAATCGGAACGTTGTCTTATTTTATCGTTTATTAAGCGATCATTTAAGTGAAATGCTTCCCATTATTTATACGCCTACTGTAGGTCAATCCATTCAAGAATACAGCCATGAATACCATCGACCTGACGGACTATATTTATCCGTAAATGAAGCGGATCGGTTAAGTGAGGCGATTGAAAACTTAGGACTCGACGGCGAAGATATTGATTTGCTCGTTGTAACGGATTCAGAAAGTATTCTCGGCATTGGGGACTGGGGTGTAGGAGGGATAAATATTGCCGTTGGAAAGTTAGCGGTCTACACAGCGGCAGCGGGAATTGATCCAAGCCGCGTACTGCCTGTTGTTCTTGACATGGGGACCAATAACAAAAAGCTTCTTGAAGATCCTTTGTACTTAGGAAATCGTCATGAACGAGTAAAAGGAGAAGACTATAATCGCTTTATTGCTCAATTTGTAAAAGAAATAACGACCAAGTTTCCTAAAGCGCTTCTTCATTGGGAGGATCTTGGGAATATTAACGCGCGTCACATTATGAAAGAATACGGCGATAAAATTTTAACGTTTAATGATGATATTCAAGGAACGGGAGTGATTACTCTTGCAGCCGTTTTAACAGCGGTGCGTATTACAGGAACGCCCCTAAAAGATCAGAGGGTTGTTGTATTTGGACCGGGATCTGCCGGAATCGGGAATGCTGATCGTATTCATAGTGCGATGATGCTTGAAGGGCTATCTGAAGAAGAAGCGTATGATCGTTTTTGGGCATATGATTACAGAGGTCTGTTAACCGAAGATATGGAAGATTTAGCTCCTTTTCAACAGCCGTATGTTCGCCAAAATGAAGAGATTAAAGAATGGGAAAAAGACGATGAAAATAAAATTTCACTGTTGGAGCTTGTCAAGCAAGTGAAGCCGACTATTTTAATTGGAACATCAGGCGTCACGGATGCTTTTACCGAAGAAATTATTAAAGAAATGGCAAAGCATGTAGAGCGTCCGGTGATTATGCCGCTTTCAAACCCAACTAAACTTGCTGAAGCTATTCCAGAAAATATTATAAAATGGACGGAAGGAAAAGCCCTTATTGCAACGGGAAGTCCATTTGAACCCGTTGAATATAACGGGCACACTTATGAAATCGGACAGGCTAATAATGCTTTTGTGTTTCCGGGTCTTGGTTTAGGTGCAATTGTGGTTCGCGCTCAAAAGTTTACTGAATCTATGTTTGCAGAAGCAGCCAATGCAGTAGCGCGTATAGCAGAAACAGACACAAAAGGAGATACGCTTCTTCCCAACATTAAAGATCTTCAAAAAGTATCAAAGGCGGTTGCTGTAGCAGTTGCTGATGCTGCTGTAAAAGATAACGTAGCAACTGTTACCAAGCAAAATGTAACTGAACTTGTAGAAGCAGCGGCATGGCAGCCTGTTTATAAACCGGTTAAGGCAAGAAATGAATGAGGTGAATGATAAATGAGCATAGGTCAAATTTTTCTCATTCTCGCGCCTATCTTTTTTGTCATTTTGCTTGGTTATTTAGCAGGGCACTTTAAAAAATTTGATAAGCAAACGTCTAAGGGGCTCAACACATTAGTAACGAAGTTTGCGCTTCCTGCACACTTATTTGTAGGTGTAACGACAACTCCAAGAAAAACACTCATAGACGAATGGCCGTTTTTAGTAGCGCTGATTTTAGGAATCGTCGGGTTTTACATCATTATATTGCTCGTCGTGAAGTATGCAGGGAAGCATACGTTAACTTCTTCTTCTATGTTTGCCCTAAACTCAGCTCAGCCAACGTTTGCTTTTATGGGCATTCCAGTACTCGGAGGATTGTTCGGTGCAGGCGCCGTAGCGATTCCAATTGCCATAACAGGAATCGTAGTAAACGCGATTTTAGACCCGCTGGCAACGATTTTAGGAACCGTTGGACAACGGGGGCGAAAAGAAGGGGAAGAGAAAACAAGTTTATTCAAAGTAACGGTTCATTCCATTTTGCATGGTTTATCTGAGCCTTTGGCATGTGTACCGTTAATTGGAGTGATTTTAACGCTTTGCGGCTTTCAGTCACCTAAACTTTTACAGGATATGCTTGATCAAATCGGAAGTATCACATCGGGAGCAGCTTTGTTTGCGGTAGGAGTAACGATTGGAATTGGAAAAATTAACTTCAGTAAAGGTGCGCTTGGGATCGCCGTCTTAAAAGTAGCGGTTCAACCCATCGTTATGCTCGGAATTGCAGTATGGATAGGATTATCTTCAGATGAAGTGACAAAAGCTATTTTGCTGGTAGCTTTTCCTGGGTCTGCTGTAGCTGCGATGATTGCTTTGCGGTTTGAAAGCTTGGAAAACGAAACCGCATCTGCTTTTGTCATTAGTGCTATTTTATCGTTGATTACGCTGCCGCTTCTTATTTCTTGGCTTATGTAAATAAAAAAACGAAAGAGGAGAATTCCTCTTTCGTTTTAAGACGGATTAATAAGCTAATGCAAATAATCCTTTGATATGAGATAAGTAACGAACGTTACTTGCTTCTTTCATAAGTGATGCTGGTAAACCTTTTAATTGCGTTTTGTTTCCGCCGATTGTACCAATTGCATCTTTGCGTCCAAGACTTCCTAGTGTACCAGAGAAGACAGGAACGAATGATTCCATTGCTCCGCCGCGAATAGCTACTGCTAAGTTCACGCCTACAACTTCACCCATTTGCCAAGCTAATTGAGCAGTAGGTGGGTAAGGGCGACCTTCTGGACCCATTACAACCGCTGAGTCACCAGCAAGGAATACATCTTTATGAGATGTAGATTGTAAGAATTCATTTACAAGTGCACGACCGCGGTTTACTTCGATACCTGAGTTAGCAACTACAGAATTACCTTGAACTCCGCCAGTCCATACCATTGTTTTTGTTTCAATTTTGCTGCCGTCTTTAAGTTCAACAGTTGTAGCATCCATTTTTGTTACAGGTGTACCAGTAACAAATGTAACGCCACGTTTTGTTAAGCTTGATTGAGCGCGCTCTACTAATTCAGCAGGGAAGCCTGGAAGAACTGTAGGAGCTGCTTCTACACAGTATAGAGAAATTTCTTTTGGATCAACACCGTGTTTTAGACATAGGCTTGGCATTAAGTCAGCGTATTCACCAACAAGTTCGATACCTGTTAATCCGCCGCCGCCAACTACGATTGTACCGTCAGCTTTATTTTTTGTTTTGCTGTATTCAGCGATACAAGCTTCTACGTGTGCACGTAAACGGTTTGCATCATTTACTGATTTAAGAACGAAGCTGTGCTCTTCTAAACCAGGGATACCGAAGTAAGCAGTTTCACTACCTAAAGCTGTAACAAGGTAGTCGTAGCTTAATTTTGTACCATCTTCAAGAGATACTTCACGTTGATCTGGTGAGATTTCTTTTACCGTTGCAATTTTTAAATCAACGTTGTAGTTTTTAAGTAATTTATCAAGTGGTAAAGCTACCGCTTGTTCAGAAACGCCGCCTACAGCTAGACGGTGTAATTCTGTAATGATTTGGTGAGTAGCAAAACGGTTCACTACTGTAATTTTTGCTTCATCCGCACTTAGGTGTTGGCGAGCTGTCATTGCAGTTAATAAACCACCGTAACCGCCGCCTAAAATTAAAATATGTTTTGACATAGTCGATCCTCCGTCCACACTTTTTAATGAAAATTATTTTTGTTTTTCGTTTGTAATGTCTAAATACGCTTGTGCAAAGCGGAATAGTTTTTGAGCTTGTGGATCTTTAAGCATGCGTAATAAACCGAATAAACCGATTGAATTAGAAGCATTTGCTTCTGCACGATCGTTTGCTTCGATTGCAGTAGCTGCAAGACCTTTTACTGTTCCTTCTACCGGCTCGATAAATTCTTTTACTCCACCAAGTAGATCTTCTTTTAATACGTCGTCAGTTAATAATGATTGCGCAACGTCGTAAGTTTTTGTAAGCACCGTTACCATTTCAGATAATTTTGGTAAATTATCTACAAGAACAGTAAGAGCTTCTTGTACTTCAGGCTTTAACAATTGATCTAACACATCCGCTTGACCTTTGTTAACTGCCGCTTCTGTTTGTACAGCAGCATTTTCCTCTGCAGCTGATTTTTGAATAGTTGATTGAGACATGAAAAGTCCTCCTTTGCTGGATACTGTTGCATATGTAGTTCCTAGTTATCTGCTAGACTTTCAAACTACATTGTGAAGTTGTGAAATCTTGCACATAATTCTATTTTAATTTTAATACGAGATAAAATCAACTCATTTCGTTGAAAAAATAAGTGAAGAACCTCGTAACCCTATGTTTAATAAAAGTTTATAAGAAATAAAGTGAATAATTGCCTAGGTAAATAAAATTAAAATAGGGAACTAACATGATTCCTCTTCCTACGATAAAACAAATAACGTCATATTTCAACACATACGGACTTAATATTCTATAAGTATTAAAAAGATAGGGCGCATTTACTATTTAAAGAGTTTTCAAAAAATTACATTGACTTACTATAGTGTTCTACATATAATCAGAATATAACATCTTATGTAAGGAGATATAACATGGTTATAGTGGATGAACTTTATCATAATGTGGTCATTACATTGCCTCAATTAAAATTAATTGAATTTATAATGAAGTTAAAAGAAGCTAAAGCACAAGAAATAGAAGATATAAAAACGAAAATTAGTAAATACGAAGAGAAGAAACGTGCTGAAGAAGCTTGGTATCAATCACTATCGCCGTTTCGTAAATTTTTTACCGGGCGTCCTTTAAGTCAGCATCAAGCGGTCGAGTATATGGTATACGTAAAGGAACGCTTTAAAAAAATTGATCACCTTAAAGCACAAATGCGAGAACTTCATGAAGTTCTTGAATTAATAAAAGCGGAAAATGAAGAAACAAGTGAAATTACACTTTCGCCTGCTATTGTACAAGAAATAAAACGATTAAAAAGCAGTGGAGGCGTTGGGATATGAGTGTTAATGAACTAAGTTTAGGGATAAATACAACGTGGGTCGTGTTAACAGCGGCGATGATTTTGTTAATGGAAGGCGGCTTTGCCTTGCTAGAGGCAGGTTTTGTCCGCTACAAAAATAGTGTGAATATTATTATGAAAGTATTCGCTGATATTACAATAGGAACGCTTTGTTTCTATTTAATTGGTTTTGGATTAATGTACGGAGATGATTTAGGCGGAGTTGTCGGTAAAAGCGGTTTTGCGCTATCAGGTAATTTATCGCACCTTGACATTCCAATTGGGCTTGAAACGTTTTGGTTGTTTCAATGTGCATTTGTTATTGCGGTCATTTCTATCGTTTCTGGAGCAGTGGCAGAACGAATTAATTTCCGTGCATACCTTTTATATGCGATTTTGATGACTACATTTATCTATCCTATAGCCGGCCACTGGATCTGGGGAGGCGGATGGATTAGTAAGTTAGGGATGCTTGATTTTGCCGGTTCGGCGGTTATCCATGCTCTTGGTGGTTTTTCAGCTTTAGCAGCTGCAATAATGATTGGACCGAGAAAAGGGAAGTTCACGAAAAATGGAATTAGTTCTGTTTCTCTTCCCAGCAATTTGCCGCTTGCATCAGTGGGTGCTTTTTTATTATGGTTTGGATGGTTCGGGTTTAACGCAGGAAGTACGCTAAGTGCCACTGACGTTAGAATTGGTCACATTGCTATTGTCACAATGTTATCAGCAGCAGCAGGCGGAGCAGCTACTTTATTTTATACTTTATTTCGCTACAACCGTTCAGATGCACCTTCTGTAATAAATGGATCGCTTGCTGGACTGGTTGGCATTACGGCCGGGTGCGCTTTTGTTAACACACCATCTGCTATTTTTATTGGAGCTGTATCTGGCTTATTAATGATGGCAGCTACAAACTGGCTCGAAGCACGTCAAATCGACGATCCTGTAGGAGCTTTTCCTGTACACGCTGCTTCGGGAATATGGGGCACGTTGGCTGTAGGTTTGTTTTCTACAGACGGCGGTGTGTTTACAGGAGGAGGCTGGACGTTACTTGGAGTTCAACTTCTTGGATTAATCGCTCTATGCGCTTGGGGATTTGTTACGACGTGGATAGGGTTAAAGGTTATTTCCTTGGTGGTTCCGCTTCGATCTACGGAAGAAGAAGAAGAAGTGGGCTTAGATATCAGCTACCACGGTATCATGGCAGCTCATCAAGCTCCTGAATTTATTGAATATGAAAATTACTATGCGGAAGTAAAAGAAAAAGCCTCAGATTCGTAATAAAAGGCCGCGCTTTATAACAAAAGGGCGGCCTTTTTATGTGAAAAAAATAGATTTAAAATACTTGGTTTAAATGATTGAAAAGTCAGAATATTTGTGTTATATTATAAAAAAGCCAAGGAGTTGATTTCTTATGAAAAAGAATTTACTTAATTCACCGCAAAAATCCAACGGAAAGGTGCTTGATGCATTATTCGCTGAGATGATTTTAGACAAGGCGATTGCAGAATTTCGTAAAGCACAGCTAAAAGAAGAAATCGACCGCACGCTATTGATGAAAAATAAAGAAGAGTTTTTAAAACTCTCATCAGAACTTAAACAAATTTCTTAATTACTTACTATACTTCACACACCATCTATTTTTAGGTGGTGTGTTTTATTTTTGAGACCTACTAAAAGGGATTAATTAGTAATAATTATGAATATATTCCTATTTAAAACTTTATTTACATTAATTGTATTGACCTCTTTTGTGGATTTTTTTAACATAAATAAGAATTAAAGAGGAGGGGTTTGGTTGGGACATCTATTATTAGTAGATAGCTTGATTGCGGGTATTGTTTGCATTGTGTTAGGAATTTTATTTAGAGCTCATAAAACAAGCAAATTTTTGTATGGCATAGGGATTGTGTTTGGTCTTATTTTTGTCATCGGGACGGTCACTCATTCTCCATCTAATACAGAAACTTCATCATCAGTTACAGCTGAGAAAGTAGAAGCAAATCAAAAAGACAGTAAAGACATATCAGAACTTAAAGCTCTCGTTACTAAGGGAATGACAGATAAGGAATTTCAAAAAGAAAAAGAGAAAGCCGTTTTTCAACAGTCAGACTTAATTGCGTTAGGTAACGGAGAAGTCGGATATGTAATAAAAGCTGAAGACGGTTACGTTGTAGCTGATACGAATGGCAAAACCATTTCAAGCGTTGAAACGTTTAAAACGGCTGATGAAGTAGAACAGTATGAATTAAATGAAGTTAAAAAAGTATATAAAGATGTAAGGACAGTTGATGCTCATTATACGGCTTCAGATTTAGAAAGCTTAGAAGATTTCGATCAAAAAATTAATGAAGTGCTAAAGCGCGTCAATCTTACAAAAAAGGAGTTTAATGAACTAAAATTAAAGGATGTTAAAACATTAACTTCTCATGAAATAGAAGTAATGAAGGCTATACGTGACTCTGTTTCACCCCTTACAAAAGATACGCTGCTGCAAAAAACGATCCCTGCTAAAGATATTGAAAAGTATGTAGATGGATCTTATACGGCAGTGGGAGGATATGTAGCTAAAGCTGAAGATGTTCATGATATTGCTTCGTACAAAGATTTTGTTGAAAGCTTACGTTTAGATTACACCGATGGTTCAGGTAAAAGGCCGTTTCCTGAAGAAGGATCGACGTACGGTGTAATCAAATTCAAATCGCAAGCGGTAAGCCATGTTGATATTCCCTACGGAACTGTGTTCGGAGGAAAAACAATAGACGGACCTCCATGTACGCTTAATGGGTTTACAGGATCTTGAAACGGGGAAACCGTTCCAGAGTTCAAATTTGATAACTATTATCCACCAGCAAACGGAGCGGAACTATACCAAGTGGTAAATGGGGAAGAAGTACTTTTAGCTACCTATGTGGCAGAAGAAAAACGATTTGTGCCAGCGGTTGCTAATCCAATGTAAAGGACTGGTTTTTTGTGATTCGAAAAGGTTTGTATGCAGCATATAATGAACGGGATTACGAATGTTATGAAACGGAAAACGGGTGTGTAAAGCTGATTAGCTATGATAAAGGCGATGTAGCAAATGGATTCATTTCATACAATGACACGACTTTTACAAAAGAAGTTCCTCGTGATGCTGTTGAAGAAGTGTTTTTTGTAGCTCCGTATGCTACTTATCAAAATGAAACGTTTGGTGTGTCAGATGCTTCTGATCGTCGAGTGCTTTTGACCACATCTGAAAAAGAAAAAGCTGATAAATATCATTTTCAACGAACGGATAAATATCTATACGAAAAACATGTGTTAAAAGAAGAAGTGAAGTTAATGGAGAAAAAAACTCCTTACTCATAAGACGCCATAATAAAAAGAGGATGCACTCGCATCCTCTTTTTTATTTAATCAATTTTCTTGAAGTGTTTCTGTTCGTATTATCATTTGTACGAAGGAAGGTAATGCCAAGACCGATTAATCCTCCTACAATAGCAGGAACTACCCAGCCGAGACCCACTCCATACATAGGTAGGATCGATGTAAACAGATCGTTTACTGCCGCAATTTTGAATCCAGCAGCATTTAAGCCATCAAATAAACTAACGATAAACGTGAACAGAAGGCTTACTTGGTAAACTTCAGAACGTCCTTTAAATAAAGGATGTAAGAATGTTAAAGCAATTAACACAATAGCTAACGGATAAATAGCTGTTAAGACCGGAACCGAAATAGCGATTAATTCTGTTAAACCAAAGTTTGCTACAACAGCGCTGAATGCTGATAAAATGACAGCAATCAACTTATAAGAAACCCTTGGAAACAGCTTATGGAAGAAAGATGAACAAGATGTTACAAGGCCTACACTTGTTGTTAAACAAGCAACGGTAATCATCAGACCTAAAAGAATTCCTCCATAAGAGCCAAAGTAGTAATTTGATACTTCAGCCAAAACCGTACCTCCGTTATCAAGACGTCCAAGCTCTGATACGCTTGAAGCACCCATATAGGACAATGCACTATAAATAAGAGCTAAAATAACGGCAGCGATAGCCGTAGCTTTTGCACAAATTGTGATGATTTGTCGGTTAGTTTTTGCTCCTTTTTCTTTAATTGCATTAATAATAATAATTCCAAAAACAAATGATGCTAGTGTATCCATTGTTAAGTAGCCTTCTTGGAAGCCTTTAAAAAATGAGTGTGTTGTATAAGCTTCGCTTGGTGCTTCAAATTTCCCAATTGGGTTCACAACAGCTACAACTACCAATATTCCAATAAACGTTAATTTAATAGGTGTTAAAACTTTTCCTACTAAATCGACAATTTTCGCAGGATTTAGCGAAAAAAAGCAGGTAATAGTAAAGAAAATTACCGTGAAAATAATAAGGGGAAGATGCCCTGGATTTTCTGATAAAAAAGGCTTAACGCCAATTTCGAACGAAACGCTTCCCGTTCTTGGCATCGCAAAAAGCGGTCCGATTGCCAAGTATAAAATCGTAGTAAAGATAATACCGAAAGCTGGGTGTACGCGACTAGCTAAAGACTGCAAATCCTCTTTTCCGGAAAAACCAAATGCGAGAACGCCTAGAAGAGGCAGACCTACACCCGTTACTAAAAATCCAGCGTTTGCTGACCAAATATTGCTTCCAGCAGACTGACCTAACATTGCAGGGAAGATTAAATTACCTGCACCGAAGAATAGGGCAAAAAGCATAAAGCCAATAACCACTATAAATGAAAAAGGAACTTTGTTTGACACGTTAAAACCTCCAAAATTATAAATGCTTTTTATTATCGTGTTGAATAATTAAAATTTTCAGAATTTTATATTCGAATAATAAAAATAAACATGTATCGTATTATACTAACCTAAAATGCATATTTCAATATAAAATTTTATTTTTTTAATTTATTCGCTGAAATAGCAAAAATAGAAAAATACTTAGCAAAAAAATCTCAATATACAACAATTATTTGATATGATAAAACAGAACCGTGGCTTTTAAAAATTCGCATGTGCGGCCTTACATCCTTTTAGTAAAGAACTGTTTACATAAGGTGCTGTAAGGATGTATATTTATACACGGTTCGCGGAACCGCATATGCTCGATGGATGAAAGTCAACTGTGCGAAAGGAGCAAGAAAGTGAAAAGGTTAGGTCTAGCAACTCAGATTCTAATTGGACTGATTTTAGGCGTAGCTGTAGGTGCAATTTTTTATGGAAGCGATACAGCCATTTCTATTTTACAGCCGGTTGGAGACATATTTATTCATTTAATTAAGATGATTGTCGTACCGATTGTGATTTCAGCATTAATCGTAGCGGTCGCAGGAGTAGGCGATATCAAAAAATTAGGTAAGCTTGGCGGAAAAACAATTCTTTATTTTGAAATTGTTACAACTATTGCTATTGTAGTGGGGATTATTGCCGCGAACTTATTCCACCCTGGTGCAGGGGTTGATATGGGACATATTGAAAAAAGCGATATTTCTCAATATGAGGCAACGGCAAAAACGTCTGAAAGTACAGGGATTGCTCAAGAGCTTCTTCATATTGTTCCGACAAACGTCTTTCAATCCGTAGCAGAAGGCGATCTTTTACCAATCATTTTATTTTCCGTACTGTTTGGTGTAGGCGTAGCTTCGATTGGAGAGAGAGGAAAACCTGTTTTAGCCTTTTTTGAAGGCGTCTTGGATGCAATGTTTTGGGTAACTAATTTGGTGATGAAATTTGCTCCAGTAGGTGTATTTGCACTTATTGGTGTTAATATTATAAAGTTTGGTGTCGGATCACTTATTCCATTAGGAAAATTAGTGTTCGCCGTTTACTTCACCATGATTTTCTTTGTGCTTGTGGTTCTTGGAATTATTGCTAAAATGGCTGGAACAAGCATGTTTACGCTGATAAAAGTGTTAAAAGATGAGCTGCTTCTTGCTTTTACAACGGCAAGTTCAGAAGCCGTTTTACCATCTCTTATCAAAAAGATGGAAGACTTCGGTTGTTCTAAATCGGTTACATCGTTTGTTATTCCAACAGGCTACACGTTTAACTTAGATGGTTCAACCATTTATCAGGCCCTGGCATCGCTATTTATTGCTCAAATGTACGGCATCGACCTTTCCATTATGGATCAAATTCAGCTCCTTCTTGTGCTAATGTTAACTTCAAAAGGAATGGCTGGTGTACCAGGGGCATCGTTTGTAGTTGTACTTGCTACACTTGAATCTATGGGCTTCCCTCTTGAAGGCATGGCATTTATTGCAGGAATTGACCGCATTCTTGATATGATGCGTACCACAGTTAACGTAGTAGGAAATGCTTTAGCTGCAATTGTGATGTCGAAGTCTGAAGGCGAATTTGATAAGCAAAAATCATTAAATTATACAAATGAATTAAAGAAATCAAACATAGCTTAAAACAAACAAGCCGGGCAGCTGCCCGGCTTGTTTTGTTTGGAGCTGCCTGTTATCTTTTTTGAAACATATGGTAAAATAAAAGAAATGAGAGACAAAGGAAGTGTCATAATGACGGAAACTGTTCAGTTAATTAAAAAGCTTGTTTCGATTCCCAGTCCTTCTGGAAATACAGAAAAGGTAATTTCATTTGTCGAAGACTATGTAAAAGAGCTAAATATTCAAACGTATCGCAATCGAAAAGGAGGCTTAGTCGCTACTATTCCCGGTAAAGATACAGATCACCACCGCATGCTGACGGCTCATGTCGATACATTAGGTGCTATGGTAAAAGAAATCAAACCGAGTGGACGTCTGAAAATCGACTTGATTGGAGGGTTTCGTTACAATTCTATTGAAGGAGAATATTGTGAAATTGAAACTTCATCAGGAGAAGTATTTACAGGAACCATCCTTATGCATCAAACATCTGTTCATGTGTATAAAGATGCAGGGAAAGCTGAGCGAAATCAAGAAAATATAGAAATTCGATTGGATGAAAAAGTACATAGCGCAGAAGATGTTCGCAGCCTTGGAATTGAAGTCGGCGACTTTGTTTCGTTTGATCCTCGTGTAGAAATAACAAAAAGCGGTTTTATTAAATCTCGTCATCTCGATGATAAAGCAAGCGTAGCTTTATTGCTTCAGCTCATGAAAACAATTCAAGAAGAACAGATCGAACTGCCATACACTACGCATTTTCTCATTTCAAATAACGAAGAAATTGGATACGGAGGAAATTCGAACATTACACCTCAAACAGTAGAATACTTAGCGGTTGATATGGGTGCTATGGGAGATGGACAATCTACCGATGAATACACCGTGTCTATTTGTGTAAAAGATTCAAGCGGCCCATATCATTACGGTTTGAGAAAGCATTTGGTGGAGCTAGCTAAGCAGCATGATATTCAGTACAAATTAGATATTTATCCGTTTTACGGGTCAGATGCTTCTGCTGCTATTCGTGCTGGACATGATATCGTACACGGCTTAATTGGTCCAGGAATTGATTCTTCTCATGCGTTTGAGAGAACGCATCAAGATTCATTAAACCATACGTATAAGCTTCTTTATCACTATGTGCAGTCGAACATGGTTCTGTTTTAAGAAAGGAATATTTAATTAGTGTATTTTTATGCAAAATAAAGAGAAGTACGGGATTGTGATGTCTGTACTTTCCTTTCCTAAAAAAGAAGCCGGCTGTCCGGCTTCTTTTTTTTAATAAATACTATATATTTTTTACTGGTGAAGCAACAGTTGGTTAAAAAGCACCTTTTTAAAGAGGTGTAATATTGCTTAAACCTTTTGTACATTTTGTTCATTTACAGAAGTTAAAATGTTTTTAAATTTTTAAAAGTTTCTTGTGACAAGTTTTGTAGAATGGGTTTTCAAAAGGAAATGGTTTCGGCATAATGTGGATATAACGATCCCTACAATAATCGGAGGCGAATCTTTTCATGTGGGTACTGACGGTATATGCTGGAAAAGAAATGAAAATGTTTGAATTTGAAACTGAAAAGCAGGCGAGAGAAGCTTTTGCCAAAACAAATGGCTGTAAAGTTCTTTCAGAAGTGGTGTATTATAACGATCCTCATTTAACATTAGTAGCTATATAATGAAAAAACAAGAGCTGACTTTATGCTCTTGTTTTTTTTATAGATGCTTGTATCTTTCGAAAAGAATAGAGTTGAAATAAAAAAAAATGTACGCTATGATATGGTAGTTACTTCTATTATTCTGATAGTTTAAAAGGTTCATATATATCAAACAGCAACAACAAAGATGCCAAGAAGGCTTAATAGGGAAACTGGTGAAAGACCAGTACTGCCCCCGCAACTGTAAGTGTGGACGAACGAGTATAACCACTGTGGAAAAATCACGGGAAGGTTCTCAAGTAGAATGATACACAAGTCAGGAGACCTGTCTTTATTGTGAAGTTTCTATTTCTCCGGGGAGCGGGAAGGGAAACGTTGGCTTAAAGTGGCATTCGTGTACACTCTTATTCTGACGTTTTACCCGCTCGCATATTAGCGAAGCGGGTTTTTCTCATGTCGTAAAACTACATATCGTGCAAAAAAGGTGCGCAATGTTTACATTGTGTTAAATGGGAAGTCTGGTGTGAAGCCAGCGCGGTACCCGCCACTGTGAAGATGAGCTGATTGCATATGCCACTGTATTCGGGAAGGCGCAGTCAAGTGATGAATCGAAGTCAGGAAACCAGCCTTTCTTTAATGCGAAGCTTACCCTACGGGATATAGGTGGAAGTGCAAAAACTTAGTTTGAATTTTTCTGCGCCTCTATCATTGATAGAGGCGCTTTTTTTAGTAAAGGAGCGAATGAGTGTGACGACGTGGAACTTAAACGGAACAAAACATCACGTATTGATTTGTAATGGAAGCAGCTGTATGAGAAAAGGTGGAGAAGAAGCCACCCAAGCTATTCGAAATAAAGTGACGGAACTGGATTTGGATGAAACGGTTCATACAACGCGTACACGCTGTAACGGACGATGTAAAGATGCTCCTGTAGCTATTGTGTATCCTTCAGGAGATTGGTACAAGCAGGTCACTGAAACCGTGGCTCACCGGATTGTCGAAGAACATTTAGCAGGAGGCTGCAGTATAAAGGAATCGATTATTTATGAATATGATCAAAATGGTTTCGTTTCCCCGGAAAACAGTGACTCCATAGAAGGAATTGATAAAGTAAAAAGTAACGCATAAAGGAGGAGCTAGCATGAAAGGTAAACTGTTAGTTATCGGATTTGGGCCGGGAAGCTTTGAACATATTACACAGCGAGCAAGAGAAGCCATTCAAGAAAGTGATATGATCATCGGTTACAAAACCTATGTGGAATTAATTCAAGGACTGTTAACGAATCAGCAAATTATTAGTACGGGAATGACCGAAGAAGTAAGCCGTGCACAAGAAGCTGTAAAGCAAGCTGAAGCAGGAAAAACCGTGGCTGTCATTTCAAGCGGAGATGCAGGAGTATATGGAATGGCAGGCCTTGTGTATGAAGTGTTGATTGAAAAAGGTTGGAAAAAAGAAACGGGCGTAGAGCTGGAAGTAATTCCTGGCATTTCGGCTATTAATTCATGCGCATCCCTCCTTGGAGCGCCCGTGATGCATGATGCTTGTACAATTAGTTTAAGTGACCACCTTACGCCATGGGAACTAATCGAAAAAAGAATCGAAGCAGCTGCACAAGCAGATTTCGTAGTGGCTTTTTACAATCCAAAAAGCGGAAGACGAACAAGACAAATTGTTGAAGCACAGAGGATTCTATTAAAGTACCGTTCTCCTGATACGCCTGTTGGTCTTGTGAAAAGCGCTTATCGTCACCGTGAAGAAGTCGTAATGACCAACTTAAAAGACATGTTAAATCATGAAATTGGCATGCTGACTACCGTTGTTGTCGGGAATTCATCTACGTTTTTTTACGACGATTTAATGATTACACCGCGCGGATATCAGCGGAAATATACCCTTAACCAAACGGAGCAGCCGCTAAGACCGCATCAGCGACTTCGAAAAGAAGCGGAACCGTGGGCTCTCGATCAAGAAGAGACTGTAAAGCAAACAGCTTCAGCTATTGAAGCAGTTCAGACCACACCAGAAGAAACAGCAACTTCACGAGTTCTTGCAGAAGAAGCGCTTCAAGCAATTTTAGGTGAACCTACTTCTGCGGTCGTACATCAGCCAATACAGTCCATTTTCGAAGTGGCGGTTAGTCCAGGACTTGCAAATAAGAAATTCACGCCTGTTCAAATGACAACACTAGCAGAAGTTGTTGGTGAAAAAGGTACGATGGAGTATACACCTGACCATCAAATCAAACTGCAAATCCCAACGACTCAACCAGATGTGATTATTAAAAAGCTCCAAGCAGCTTCCTTTTTACTATCTCCGGTCGGAGATGTGTTCACAATCAAAGCGTGTGATTTTTGTGACGGAGAAAAAAGCGATGCTATTCCACATACGGAAGAATTACAAAAGCGCCTCGGGGGAATGGACATGCCAAAAGAGCTGAAGCTTGGTATTAATGGATGCGGCATGGCCTGCTATGGCGCAGTTCAAGAAGATATCGGCATTGTCTATAGAAAAGGTGCGTTTGATTTATTTTTAGGAGCTAAAACGGTTGGACGCAATGCGCATTCAGGTCAAATTGTGGCGGAAGGCATAGCACCTGATGACATTATTGAAATAGTCGAGAACATTGTCCATGAATATAAAGAAAAAGGTCATCCTAATGAGCGATTTCATAAATTCTTTAAGCGTGTGAAGAACGTTTATGGATTCGACTATCAAGATATAACACCAAAAATAAAAGTAGAACCAGCTCCGTGTGGAGATTAAAAAATAGGAGGGCATTATATGAAATCAGTTTTATTTGTCGGTCATGGAAGCAGAGATCCTGAAGGGAACGATCAAATTCGCGAATTTATTTCGACTATGAAGCATGATTGGGACGCATCTATTTTAGTAGAAACGTGTTTTCTAGAATTTGAACGCCCAAATGTAAGTCAAGGCATTGATACATGTGTGGCAAAAGGAGCAAAAGATGTAGTTGTAATTCCAATTATGCTCTTGCCTGCCGGCCACTCTAAAATACATATTCCGGCGGCTATAGATGAAGCTAAGGGAAAATATCCACACGTAAACTTCGTATACGGACGTCCCATTGGCGTTCATGAAGAAGCCCTGGAAATTTTAAAAACGAGATTACAAGAATCAGGAGAGAATTTAGAAACTCCAGCTGAAGACACGGCTGTTATTGTCTTAGGGCGAGGAGGAAGTGATCCTGATGCAAACAGTGATCTATATAAAATTACGCGCCTTCTTTGGGAAAAAACAAACTATAAAATCGTTGAAACTTCTTTTATGGGCGTGACTGCTCCACTGATTGATGAAGGGGTAGAGCGATGTTTAAAACTGGGCGCTAAAAAAGTGGTTATTCTCCCGTATTTCTTATTTACAGGAGTACTAATTAAGCGATTAGAAGAAATGGTGAAGCAGTATAAAATGCAGCATGAAAACATCGAGTTTAAGCTAGCCGGCTATTTCGGTTTTCATCCAAAACTGCAGACAATTTTAAAAGAACGTGCTGAAGAAGGATTAGAAGGTGAAGTGAAAATGAACTGCGATACGTGTCAATATCGCCTCGGCATTATGGAGCATATTGATCACCACCATCATCACGATCATGACCATGATCACGGACACCATCACCACGATCACCATCATGACCACGACCACCATGAAGATAAGGTCGGCGAGCTAAAATGATTTTATTGTTAGCCGGAACTAGCGATGCACGTGCATTAGCCGTGCAAGTGAAAAAAGCAGGTCATGAGGTTACGGCAACGGTTGTAACCGAAAACGCAGCTATCGAATTACAGCGTGCAGAAGTGAAAGTGAAAATTGGACGTCTCAAAAAAGAAGATATGATGGATTTTGTAAACGAACATCGTGTAAAAGCTATTGTGGATGCAAGTCATCCTTTTGCAGAAGAAGCATCTAAAAATGCTATCGGCGCGGCTGCTGAAACAGCGATTCCTTACATACGCTATGAGCGGGCTTCGCAGGCTTTTGCCTATGATAATATGACGATGGTTTCTACGTATGAAGAAGCAGCAGAAGTAGCAGCTCAGAAAAAAGGAGTTATTATGCTGACAACAGGCAGCAAAACGCTGCAGGTTTTTACAGAAAAGCTGCTTCCTCTTTCAGATGTACGGCTTGTTGCTCGTATGCTTCCAAGGCTGGATAATATGGAAAAGTGCCAGCAATTAGGATTTCCGCAAAAAAATATTATTGCTATTCAAGGGCCTTTTACAAAAGAGTTTGATCGAGCACTGTATAAGCAATACGGAGTGACGGTCATGGTCACAAAAGAAAGCGGAAAAGTTGGATCTGTGGATGAAAAAGTGGAAGCAGCCAAAGAGTTAGGCTTAGATATTATTATGATTGGGCGACCGAAAATTGAGTATGGGACCGTGTATTCCACTTTTGAAGAAGTGGTTCATGCTTTAGTAAACCAAACTAGGAGTTGATTGAGATGGATTTTCGTACAGAATTTAAACCGTTAACTGTTCAGCCTCAGCAAATAGAAGGAAAAAGTTTTGAGATGATTACAGAAGAGCTTGGGTCTCATCCGTTTACAGACGAACAGTACCCAATTGTTCAGCGCGTAATTCATGCGTCTGCAGACTTTGAGCTTGGACGCAGCATGCTGTTTCATCCGGATGCGATTCAAGCAGGAATTAAAGCTATTCGCAGCGGCAAGCAAGTGGTTGCAGATGTACAAATGGTGCAAGTAGGAACAAACAAGCAGCGAATTGAAAAACACGGCGGTGAAATCAAAGTTTATATTTCAGATCCGGACGTAATGGAAGAAGCAAAGCGCTTAAATACAACGCGTGCAATTATTTCTATGCGAAAAGCTATCAAAGAAGCAGACGGTGGAATTTTTGCAATTGGGAACGCACCCACAGCTTTACTTGAATTAATTCGTTTGATTAAAGAAGGAGAAGCGAAGCCTGGGCTTGTTATTGGTCTGCCGGTAGGATTTGTTTCAGCAGCTGAATCTAAAGAAGAACTTGCAAAACTTGACGTGCCGTTTATTACAAACATCGGGCGAAAAGGCGGCAGTACGGTAACGGTTGCTGCATTAAATGCAATTTCAATTCTTGCAGATCAGGTGTAACGCATGAAGGAAGTACCAAAAGAACCTAAGAAACTCAGAGAAGGCTATACGACGGGCGCTTGTGCAACGGCAGCTACGAGAGCAGCTCTGCTTACGCTAATTTCAGGAGAAGTGCAAGATGAGTCAACGATTTACCTACCTGTCGGCCGCTTTGCTACGTTTCATCTTGAAGAATGCGAGTATCGTACAAGCAGCGCTGTAGCTAGCATCATTAAAGATGCTGGAGATGATCCCGATGCCACGCACGGAGCGCTGATTATTTCTGAAGTTTCGTGGTGTAATGGTGCAGGCATTATCATTGATGGAGGAGTGGGAGTAGGGCGTGTGACAAAGCCCGGCCTCCCGGTTCCTGTCGGTGAAGCAGCCATTAACCCTGTTCCAAGAAAGATGCTGAAAGAAACGGCTGAACAGCTTTTAGCCCAATACAATATACAAAAAGGCGTTAAGATTGTCATCTCGGTTCCTCAGGGAGAAGAAATGGCGAAAAAGACATTAAATGCGCGTCTAGGTATTTTAGGAGGCATTTCGATACTGGGGACGCGGGGGATTGTCGTTCCGTTCTCAACAGCTGCTTATAAAGCAAGCATCGTGCAGGCAATCAGCGTTGCTAAAGCAAGTAATTGTGAGCACGTCGTCATTACGACAGGGGGCCGAAGCGAAAAGTATGGAATGAAACAGTTCCCAGATCTTCCGGAAGAAGCATTTATCGAAATGGGAGATTTTGTTGGATTTACGTTAAAACAATGTAAAAAGCAAGGAATGAAAAAAGTATCGCTCGTAGGCATGATGGGAAAGTTTTCAAAAGTCGCGCAAGGCGTTATGATGGTTCATTCAAAAAGTGCACCCATTGATTTTAATTTTTTAGCAACAGCAGCTTCTGAGTCAGGCGCTTCTGCTGAACTGGTAGAGGAAATAAAAGGTGCAAACACAGCTTCTCAAGTGGGAGATTTAATGACACAAAGCGGTCATCATCAGTTTTTTGAAAAACTGTGCGAGTACTGCTGTTTATCAGCGTTAAAGGAAGTAGGGGACGGAATCGATGTCGATACGTCTCTTTACACATTAAAAGGAGATTTTTTAGGACAGGCGGTGCAACATGGCAATTAAAATTATTGGAATTGGTGACGACGGAAAGTTAAGTTTGCTTCCTATGTATGAAAAGTGGATTTATGAAAGCGATGTGCTAGTTGGAGGTAAGCGTCACCTTGATTTTTTTCAAGATTTTAAAGGAGAAAAAGTGGCGATTGAAGGAGGGCTTTCTTCTCTTGTTGAACGTTTAAAAAACGAAGAAGGAAATGCGGTTGTGTTAGCCTCAGGTGATCCGTTATTTTACGGAATAGGAAGCTATCTTTCTACGAAGCTAGACGTTGAAATATACCCTTATTTAAGTTCTATTCAGCTTGCATTCTCACGCCTAAAGGAGCGATGGCAAGACGCTTATTTTACAAGCGTGCACGGCAGGAGCATAAAAGGGCTGGCTCAGCGCATTGACGGCTATAGAACAGTGGCGATTCTAACCGATGAGCAAAATTCTCCTAGTGCTCTGGCAAACTACTTATTGTCATTTGGCATGACAGAATACAAGATGTTTGTAGCAGAGAATTTAGGTGGAAAAACGGAGCGCTGTCAGCTGCTTTCGCTGGAAGAAGCGGCGAATCAATTCTTTTCTCCGCTTAATGTCGTGATATTAAAACAGATAGAAAAAAGCCCAGTTTGGCCTCTTGGAATAGAAGATGATGAATTTATTCAACGCAAGCCAGATAAAGGACTTATCACTAAAAAAGAAGTTCGTACACTTAGTATTAGCGCCCTGCAGCTAAAGAAAGACAGCGTCGTGTGGGATATCGGAACATGTACAGGTTCAGTGGCAATTGAAGCGGCTAAAATTGCGCGTGAAGGACAAATTTTTGCTGTGGAAAAAAATGAAGCAGACTTAGAAAATTGCAGGGAAAATCTAGCGAAATTTCGGGTTGATGCCCACACTGTGCACGGAAAAGCACCAGAAGGACTAAATGAGTTTGCTGATCCTGATGCAGTGTTTATTGGAGGGACAGCAGGAGGCATGGAAACCATTTTGGACGTGTGCTGCAGCCGCTTAAATTCAGAAGGACGTATCGTATTAAACGCCGTGACAATTGAAAATTTAGCAGAAGCGATGAAAGCTTTTAAAGAGCGAGGATTTGAGACTGCTGTTACCCTTGCACAAATTTCAAGGAGCAAGCCAATTTTACATTTAACACGCTTTGATGCTTTAAACCCTATTTATATTATTACAGCCCAAAAAGGAGAATGAACATGATTGGAACATTGTACGGACTTGGAGTTGGACCAGGAGATCCAGAACTAATCACGGTAAAAGCATTTCGTAAATTAAAAGAATCACCCGTTATTGCGTATCCGAAAAAGCAAAAAGGAAGCAAAAGCTATGCCCAAAAAATTATTGATGTCTATTTCAGTGCAAATGAAAAAGACATGCTCGGCCTTGTGTTTCCAATGACAAAAGATCCTGCTATTTTGGAAAGAAAATGGACCGAAACGGTAGAACGAGTATGGGAAAAGCTCCAGGAAGGAAAAGATGTAGCATTTGTCACAGAGGGCGACCCTATGCTTTACAGTACGTTTATTCACATGATGCGTCTAATGCAAGAGTGTCACCCTGAAGCTCCGATTCAAGTAATTCCTGGCATTTCATCTATTAATGGAGCGGCATCTCGCTTAGGTATTCCTTTAGCAGACGGTGATGAACACGTAGCGATTGTTCCTGCTCGTGAAGATTATGAAACAATGAAAAAAGTATTAATGGAAAACGACTGCGTCATTTTTATTAAAGTGGCCAAAGTCATCGATTTTATGGTTGGTCTTTTAAAAGAGCTTGATCTGCTTGAAAAAGCGTCAGTGGTGACAAAAGTAACGTCAGATGAAGAAATTATCTGGAAAGCTTCAGAACTAGAAGGAGCTGATTTACAATACTTAACGCTAATGGTGGTGCGAAAATGAAGTTATACATAATCGGAGCTGGACCCGGAGATCCAGATTTAATTACCGTAAAAGGCTTAAAATTACTTCAGCAAGCAGATGTTGTCTTGTACGCTGACTCACTGGTAAGTCAAGAGCTAGTTGCTAAGTCTAAACCAGGAGCTGAAGTGTTAAAAACAGCGGGTATGCATTTAGAAGAAATGGTCGGTACGATGCTTGAACGCATGCGTGAAGGAAAAATGGTTGTAAGAGTACATACCGGAGATCCTGCTATGTACGGAGCCATTATGGAACAAATGGTGCTTTTAAAAAGAGAAGGCGTTGATATTGAAATCGTTCCGGGCGTCAGCTCCGTATTCGCTGCTGCTGCAGCGGCTGAAGCAGAATTAACCATTCCAGATTTGACTCAAACGGTTATTTTAACTCGTGCTGAAGGAAGAACGCCTGTACCTGAGTTTGAAAAATTAACTGATTTAGCAAAACATAAATGTACCATTGCGTTATTTTTAAGCGCGACGCTCACAAAAAAAGTAATGAAAGAATTTATAAGCGCGGGTTGGAGTGAAGACACGCCGATTGTAGTAGTCTATAAAGCAACGTGGCCAGATGAAAAAATTGTTCGCACAACGGTAAAAGACCTCGATGATGCTATGCGAACAAACGGCATTCGCAAGCAGGCGATGATTTTGGCAGGCTGGGCACTTGATCCACACATTCATGACAAAGATTATCGTTCAAAACTTTATGACAAAACATTTACCCATGGCTTTCGAAGAGGAGTGAAGTCGGAATGATTCAACTCCAAGAAGGAAAAAAAGCCCTCATTACACAGCGCGGAGATTATGCCGTTGTAGCTATCACAAAACACGGCGTAGAAATTGCAAGAAATCTAGGCCGCACTTTTCAGCAGTCTGATGTGTATTACATGAGCAAGTTTGAAAAAGGAGACGAACAAGAGCAGAACATTCAGCTGTTTTCAGGAAGCGTTCGGATGCTTTTGCCTTCTCTTTTTGAATCGTATAAAGGGCTTATTATTATTATCTCACTCGGAGCAGTTGTACGTATGATTGCTCCTATTTTAAAAGATAAAAAAACGGATCCTGCGGTTGTTGTCATTGATGATAAAGGCGAAAATGTCATCAGCGTGCTTTCGGGTCATATCGGAGGAGCAAATGAGCTTACGCGTGAAGTTGCGGCAGCTCTTGAAGCTCATCCTGTTATTACAACAGCATCCGATGTGCAAAAAACAATTCCAGTTGATTTATTTGGTAAGCGCTTTGGATGGGTGTGGGAATCAGCAGAAAAACTAACGCCTGTCAGCGCTTCTGTGGTGAATGAAGAAGAAATAGCAGTGGTTCAAGAATCAGGTGAAAAGAACTGGTGGCATTATGAGCACCCTGTTCCAGCTAACATTAAAACATATTCATCGATTCAGACAGCTCTTGAAGCATCGCCACATGCAGCTTTGATCGTAACGCATCGCAATTTAAAAAAAGAGGAAGAAGCAATCTTAGAAAACGGTGTTCTTTACCGGCCAAAAGTATTAGCGATTGGGATGGGATGCAATCGAGGGACAAGTACAGCTGAAATTGAAACCGTTATTGAAAAAACGCTTGCTGAACTTCAGTTTTCAATGAAAAGTGTAAAAGCATTATGTACAATAGAGTTAAAGAAAGATGAAGAAGGGCTGTTAGAAGTGGCGTCTAAGTACGGCTGGGAGTTTGTCTATTATTCGCCCCAAGAGCTAAACAGCATAAGTATCCAACAGCCTTCAGATACTGTCTTTAAATATACAGGTGCATATGGCGTCAGTGAACCTGCTGCTATGTTATACAGCGGTGCTGATAAGCTTGAACTTGTGAAGAAAAAGTCAGGGAATGTAACCATTTCAGTGGCGCTTATTCCCTATGACTAAAGGAGAGAACAACATGTCAAACAGAAGACTCGTCATTGCCGGTACTGGAAGTGGCGTAGGGAAAACAACACTTACAATCGGGCTGATGGCAGCATTAAGACAAGCTGGTTACAGAGTTCAAGGGTTTAAATGCGGACCCGATTATATTGATCCAACGTATCATACGGCTGTTACAGAACGAACATCTCGAAATATAGACAGCTGGATGCTTGAACACGATATGGTTAGAGAAATTGTCGCTCGTGCTAGTGAAGATGCTGATATTTCCATCATGGAAGGAGTTATGGGATTTTTCGATGGGAAAAACCCGTTAACGAACGAAGGAACAACAGCAGAAATCAGCTTAATCACCAATAGCCCTGTCCTTTTAGTTGTCAATTGTGCTAGTATGGCTAGAAGTGCAGCGGCGATTGTAAAAGGTTTTCAGCAATTTTTACCCGAAGCTAACATCGTCGGTGTGATTGCTAACCGTGTTGGAAGTGAAGGGCATTATAAACTTGTTAAGGCAGCGATTGAGCAGGAATGTCATATCCCTGTAGTAGGCTACTTGAAAAGAAACGATGATCTTACGATTCCTGAACGTCACCTCGGGCTCATTCCGTCGATTGAACGAGGAGAGTTAACACCGTTTTTTGAACAGTTAGGAAAGCTTGTTCATGATACAATTGATATCGAAAAAGTATATGAACTGGCTTTAGCTCCTAAAATAGAAATTAATGAGCCTATCTTTACAAAGCCGTCCGTACCTCAAGTGAAAATTGCTGTAGCGAGAGATGCCGCTTTTAACTTTTATTATGAAGAAAATTTCGAATTGTTAAAAGCTTACGGAGCAGAGCTTGTAGAATTTTCGCCTTTAAAAGGAGAAGTGGTTCCACAAGATGCTGACGGTCTTTATATCGGAGGCGGATTTCCAGAAGAATTTGCTGAAACGCTGGCTCAGCAAATCGACGTTAAAAATTCTGTTCGAGCAGCTATTCAAAAAGGGATTCCTACGCTTGCTGAGTGCGGAGGCTTTATGTTTTTAACAGATGGTATTGTCACAACAGATGATACATGCCATGAAATGGTGGGGCTTATTCCCGGACAAGTAAGAATGCAGACAAAATTAGCTGCTTTAGGGTACCGAGAAGTGACGGGAAAGCAGGGGAATTTTTTATTTAAAGGCGATATACAAGCTAAAGGCCATGAATTTCATTATTCAACCTTTCATTCAGAGAAAGAGTTTTCGCCTGCCTATGATACAAAAGGGATGCGAGGAATGAAAGAAGAAGGCTATATGAACAATAATTTAATTGCCGGCTATACGCACTTTCATTTTGGCTCTTCTACGAAGATGGTAGAAAACTGGGTGGAACAGTGTAAAGCGGTAAAAAAAGAAAGAAGAGATGCCGTGTGACAGTTGGAAAAGTATATTTAGTAGGAGCTGGACCAGGAGATCCGAAGCTAATAACCGTATATGGAATGGAGTGTATTCAAGAAGCGGATGTTATTTTATATGACCGCTTAGCCAACGAACAGTTGTTAAACTATGCTAAAAAAGACGCGGAGCTTATTTTTTGCGGGAAATTACCGGGCAAGCACGGAGTCATCCAAGATCGTATTCACGAACTGCTTGTTGAAAAAGCGCTTCAAGGAAAAGTAGTGACGCGCTTAAAAGGAGGCGATCCTTTTGTGTTTGGCCGCGGAGCAGAGGAAGCGGAAGTGCTTGCTACTCAAGGAATTCCTTACGAAGTAGTGCCTGGTATCACGTCAGGAATTGCAGCTCCAGCTTATGCAGGAATTCCTGTTACCCATAGAGATCATGCCACTTCTTTTGCGATTGTAACGGGTCATGGAAGAGAAGAAAAAGGAAAAGATTATTTAAATTGGTCAGCGCTTGCTCAAGGAATAGATACAATTGCGTTTTACATGGGCGTTGGAAATTTATCTCATATATGCAAGCAATTGATGGACCATGGACGAGATAAACATACGCCAGTAGCGCTTGTTCAATGGGGCACAACGAAGTATCAGCGCACCGTAACCGGAACGCTTGCCACAATCGAAGAAATAGCAAAAAAAGCAGAAATTGCTCATCCTGCTATCGTGCTTGTAGGTGAGGTAGTGACAATTAGAGAAAAAATAAAATGGTTCGAAGAAAGAGCGGAAAATATTCTGCTTTAATGTTAAAAGGAGGAGACAATATGACGATTATCTCACAGCTAAAAGAACGAAGAGCGGTACGAGATCATGAAGCACGTGAAGTAGAGCAAGAGAAAATCGAACAGCTGCTTGAAGCAGCGA
The DNA here is from genome assembly GCF_025910025.1 of Priestia sp. JV24. Classification (NCBI taxonomy): domain Bacteria; kingdom Bacillati; phylum Bacillota; class Bacilli; order Caryophanales; family Bacillaceae; genus Priestia; species Priestia sp. JV24. Next base: position 237,196 of record NZ_JAPCIN010000016.1, on the reverse strand, counting down.
CATGGGCTCCAAATGACCGAATGAGAGAGCCTTGGAGCTTTTATGTGATTCAAGGAGAAGCAAAAAAGAAGTATGAAGAACTGGCTGAAGCTTATTTAAAGGAGCGCTTTCCTACAAAGCCCCATTTAGTAGAAAGTTCGTTAAAAGCAGTAAAAAATACGCCTGTCCATATCGTCGTAACTGCTGACACAGTTGAAGGAGACGACGAAGCCACTGAAGACAACAAATATGCGGTTTCATGCGCGATTCATTCCATGTGGCTAGCAGCTAAAGAACTAGGTCTTGGATTCGTTTGGAGAACAAGAGGCGTTGGTCTTGTTCGAGACGAGAGGCTGTATGAGTTTATCGGCAAGCCTTCAGGTAAAGTCGTAGTAGGAAACGTATTTCTAGGCTATCCAAATGAAGAGTCTCTTATAAAAATGAAAGAGCCTGCTAGAACACCGTTTACAGAAAAAACAACATGGCTGTAAACTGAAATTCGAAGAAAAAGAGGTTTTTAGATTGAAAGACAAACGGGGTCTTACGTTAATTTATACCGGAGACGGTAAAGGAAAAACAACCGCTGCTTTAGGTCTTGCGTTGCGCGCTACGGGACGCGGACAAAAAGTATTAATGATTCAATTTATTAAATCTCCTCAGCGTACATATGGCGAAAAGCTGATGTTTGACAGAATAGGAATTGAAATGATTCAAACAGGAGTCGGCTTCACGTGGACAAAAACACCGCCTGAACATCGTGAAGCTTTGCAAAAAGCTTGGGCGCTAACGAAGGAAAAAGTCTTCTCGAACGAATATGATGTAGTTATTTTAGACGAGTTAAATAATGCACTGGCTATCGAGAAATTTCCTATTGATGATGTGCTACCGCTACACGAAGTAATTGACCTTATTCAAAAGCGCCCTGAGCATATGCATTTGGTCATTACCGGGCGTTCTGCCAAAAAAGAAGTGATGGATGCAGCAGATCTTGTGACGGAAATGAAGCCTCATAAACATTATTATGATGAAGGAATTCCTGCTGTAAAAGGAATTGAATTTTAAAAAGCCCTCAGTGAAGAGGGCTTTTTTTATTGAGCAGGGGCATCTACTTTTTCAGCTTGCCAGTAAAATTGGCTAATGACATCAGACAGTGCTTTTGTTGTATTGGTTAGTTCATCAAAGTTATTATCAACTCCGCCCACTTCAATTAAAATCGCATTTTTAGAAACATCTTGGTTATATACACCGTTACCGCTGGATTTGTTTTTGCCAATAACTCCACGGCTTAACCCAGGATATTTCTTTTCAAGACCTTCATGAAGCGCTTTTGCCATTTTTAAGTTTTGTTCAAAGTTTTGATTCGCTTTCCCTAAAACAAACACAACTTTTGCATACGATTTATTGTTAATCTTAATGGTTGTATTATCTTTTCGAAGCGAATCTCGGTGCAAATCGATAAAGTAAGTTAAATCTCTATTCTCAGTCATCGCCGTTTCAATTACTGTGCGAGACATGGCGTACGATTGGTTGGTGTTCCAGCCTTTTTCTTTTAATTTCTGTCCAATATTGGTTTGATCTACTTCTGCCCCAATTCCCTGAGCCTCTAAATCTTTTCCTAGCATATTTGCGACTATATTAATATTGGTTTTACTATCTACAGCTTTATTAGCATCTGGATCACCTTCAAGTCCTAATAGAGGCAAGTAAGATTCCCAGCTGTGCGTATGATAAATATAAAATACCTTTTTTCCGCCAGTTGTATTATTATTTGGAGCATTCGTACCATTGTTTTCTTTAGGTTGCTGAACTTTTGTAGTAGAATTTCTTTCTTTTAGTGTTTCATCTAACGGCGGTGCAGATTCTCTAGGGAAGTTTGTGAAATTTGTGCCTTCACCGGCGATGATAATATTGGAGTCGTAAATACTGAATCCAGGAAGTTCTGAACCAAACAAGCTTCTCGCGTCTTCTGCTCGAATACTTGTTGATAACTCTAGCAGTGTAGAAGAAAGACCTGGAGGCGAGTAGTTTTTATCGAAAGCCGTTGAAAAGTGGTGGTTTTCTTGGCTCATCAAATAATAAAGGCTCTCCGCTTTATGCTTCGATAACGTTTGATAGACAATAGAAGAATTGAACTGTTCTTTAAATGCTGAGTAACTCACTAGAACAATGATAGATGATGTCATTAAAACAATGGATAAAATAACAAGAACCATCTTATATGTTAACACTACAAAATTGGCGCGATTACTAGATTTCAATGGCGAAATCTCCTCTCTATGTCAGCATCAGGCTAATAGGTATGAAGGACTTTGCTAATCTAGTAATGATTATATGAATGGAGATTTCTAATTATGATAAGCATTTAATAGAGAAAGTAGTCTTCAAAATCAAAAAAAAGAATCACGCGAGATATAATCTCATATTCTCCGCGATTCTTCTTCAAATAGACGTCGGATGGCTTCGCCTTTTGGAGTGAGGCTGAATCCTTTTTTCTCTTTTTTAAGCAGCTGATAGTTTTCCAACTCATTTTTAGATAAAACTGTAAAATCTTGAGAATAAAACTCATCATGATGGATAGGAATGCCGCGATTCTTATTATATTCTTTCCATAGAAATGAAGTTGGTTTCCAAAAGTGAGGATAAACGTCTTCATTTTTATCAATTGCCACAGGAAAACCGCCCCTATGACTTCCAAATAAGAACGTTTGAAAAAGGACTATATCTTCTTGAGATAACTCATTCATTGCTCGCTCAAAGTAGTCATTTAAACGTCCAAGTAGCCCTTTAGTATGTTTACTTCCTACGGACCGAATCGATTTATTTTTGCGTCCGAGCGGAAGGAATGTTAAGTGGCTGTAAGCTGTAAAATCAACAGGCAAATTTTCCGGTAAAGTCATTTGTCTAACTCCTTTCATCTCTTGAGTATTTTACCTATTAAAGAAGAGAAGAAAAAGTTTTAGTGTGTCTTGAATATAAGAGTTATTTTTAAGAATTTTCTGTTAATTAATCTCTAGAAATCAAGAAAAGGGATTCAAAGTAATTTTGAATGGGTATAGTAATAAAAATTTTGACGTATATTATCGAATATATATGAATGTTGTCAAAAAAAACAACAAAAGTGATGATTCATCCAAAGGAGGAAGCTTATGGAGAATAAAGGTCCGTTTAAAAAGACGATATCCCTGTTAGATTTAACATTGATTGGATTAGGGGCTATTTTTGGCTCCGCTTGGCTGTTTGCCGTTAGTAATGTCGCTACGCAAGCCGGTCCTGCAGGAAGTTTTTCTTGGGTTATTGGTGGAGTTATTATTTTATTAATAGGCCTTGTATACGCTGAGCTAGGGGCTGCCTTGCCTCGTACAGGAGGAATTATTCGATATCCTGTTTATTCACACGGTCATCTTGTAGGCTATATGATTTCATTTATTACTATTGTAGCGTACACTAGCTTAATCGCTATCGAAGTAACAGCTGTGAGACAGTATGTGGCCTACTGGTTTCCGGGTTTAACAAAATCTGGATCTGATTCACCGACAATATCTGGATGGATTCTACAATTTGTGTTGCTTTGCTTATTCTTTTTACTCAATTACTGGAGTGTAAAAGCATTTGCAAAATCGAATATTATCATTTCTATTTTTAAATATTTTGTACCGCTTACAGTAATCGTAACGCTGGCATTTTATTTTAAGTCAGGAAACTTTACGATGGGAGAGTTTGCTCCCGGGGGGTTTGATGGTATCCAGGCCGCCATTGCCACAGGCGGGGTTATGTTTGCCTACTTAGGCCTTCATCCAATTGTATCTGTAGCTGGAGAGGTGAAAAATCCTCAGCGTAATATTCCAATTGCTCTTGTGATTTGTATCATTCTAGCAGCTCTCATTTATACTGCCCTACAAGTATTATTTATCGGAGCTATTCCATCTGACATGATTAAAGGCGGTTGGTCCGGCATTCAAGATAAATTCTCACTGCCATTTAAAGACATCGCTGTTGTTCTTGGCCTTGGCTGGCTAGCAACACTTGTTATTTTAGACGCTATTTTATCACCGGGTGGTAACGGTAATATTTTTATGAATACAACATCTAGACTTATCTATGCTTGGTCTCGTAACGGTACGCTATTTAAAACGTTTGCTCATGTGGATAAAAAAACAGGGATTCCTCGATCATCTCTATGGCTTTCATTAGGACTTTCGATTTTTTGGACACTGCCATTTCCTTCATGGAATGCACTCGTAAACGTATGCTCTGTTGCGCTTATTCTTTCTTACGCGATTGCACCGATTTCATCAGCGGCCTTTATGGTGAACGCAAAAGATTTGGAAAAGCCTTTTAAATTAAGAGGAATGAGTATAATTGGTCCATTATCCTTTATTTTTGCTTCCTTTATTGTCTACTGGTCAGGATGGAAGACTATTTCATGGTTGTTAACTTCTCAATTGGTTATGTTTGTTATATATTTGATTTTTACTAAATATGTGCCTAAAAACGAAGTAAGTCTTCGTCAGCAGATTAAATCAACTTGGTGGTTAGTTGCTTATTATATCATCATGCTCTTTATTTCTTATATTGGTTCGTTCGGCGGAGGAAAGGGTTTGATCGATACGCCTGTAGACTTAATTATCATAGCGGTCGTATCTCTTGGGATTTATTATTGGGCTAAATATACGGGCCTTCCAAAAGCGCTTATTGATTACGATCACCATCCTGAACAGGAAGAAAAAGCACCTGTATAACCTGTAAAGCAGCGATATTCGCTGCTTTTTTCTATGTTATTTGAACATGAAATTCTAAAGTTTGTCGTATAATTTAGTAGGAAAGAAGGAATTAGCACATTATTGTTTAATTAATGTAATGTAACCGTTTTAAATCCAACGCTTGGAGGAAGAGTATGATTGAAAAAATAATAAATTCACTTCGAAAGCGGCTGTGGGAAAACAATAATGTTATAGAAGTGTGTAAAAATGAAGGAGAAGTATACAGAACCACGTGTACTTTTTTTGATGGAGTAAGCAAGAATCAACTGAATGTTTTTGAAGAAGAAATGCATGTATCACTTCCTGAAGACTACAAGCAGTTTTTGCAGCTAACAAATGGGTGTAATTTGTTCATTGATGCTGACAAAAAAATAGCAGGGAATCTTTATAGCTTAGAAGATGTAAGAGAAACAGCTTATAAAAGTCAGAGTCTCTATATGACAATTGGGTCTGTTGGAGAAGAAGAGATTATCATTGACTCCAAAAAATCAGCGCACTCTGCATATATAATAGTAAAAAAGCGGAACGCATCGGTTCAAGATGCACATGTATTACATATGAATTTTCAGAAATGGCTGGATTGTTTTATAGTGAGTCAAGGGAATTGTTTTTGGCACTGGAATGAGCTTTGTAATAAAGTTCATTCAACGGACAAAAAGACGACGGCTCAATAATATTATCTTCTAATAAATAAACGAGCACACTAGTGTGCTCGTTTATTTATTAGAAGGAAGACGTTCCCAACCGTATGCTTCGTCTTCAACTTTAGTTTCTCCAAACTGACTTGTGCGATTCAAGATTTTTTTGCCGCCTAATTTTTTATAAAACTGAACTGCTTTCTTATTTTTCTTCATAGCCCAAATAATCATAGACGTATATTGCTGATCAGCAAATTCTTTTACTGAATGAGAAAATAGAAGATGACCAATTCCTTGGTTTTGCACTTCCTTGCAAACGTATAGCGCGTATATTTCAGCACGGGACAAATGAGGCTTACCTGCTGAAAAGCCGACAATCTTTCCTTGTTCATCGATAGCGAGCAAAATAAAATGAGAAGGCTCGGTAAGAAAAAGGGACCATTTTTCTGTACTTTGTTCATAAGACAAGCTTTTTAAATAAGCATCAGGTACTAACCCTTTGTATGTAATGCGCCAGCTGTCTACGTATAGACGGGCAACAGAAGGGATGTTAGAGGAAGTAGCTTTAATAATTTTCATTAAAAAGTCTCCTTTTTTTAAATATTAAGGCATATATTATAACTTTAAGCCTAAGAATATTATGAAAAATAGATCATAATTTTCCAGTAATTCATAAAATGGTAAAAAAGGTGGTGTTCATTCTCACTCTATCACGGTAAAGTGAGAATATACATTTGTTTTGTTGTTTTAATTTTTGCTATATGTATAATGTCTAACGATCTATTTGTTATTCACCTTTACTAGTCTATCAAATAGTTTTGTTAAAGCCAAAGGGGCATAGGGTAAGTAATGTCAATTCAGCTGCGTTTTATTTTAACGTATATCAGTATTGTGTTTGTCTTTATTATTTTGCTTTTTTTATCGGGCTTTCTCATTTTCTTCTCCATTACTGGAGACGCCGATTTTGTAAGAAAACTGTACAGTCACTCCTATGAGTACAAATTGTTAACGCCAGAAGAAGAAAATGCATTCTTGGATTTAAAGTTATTGAGTGAAGAAAAACCGGAGCAGCTGCTGCGGCCGGAGACGGTTAAAAAATATGAATTTGAAAATATTGATATTGTGATTCAAAAAAACAAAGAGGTTGTATATGCTTCAGAATCCATTAAAGGAGAAAACCTTCGTAAATACTTGCCAAAACATCAAAAAAGTAAAGGAAATCATTCGTATCAGCAGGACATGCTGCGCATAGGCAAGCAGTACTTTACATATATCAACCTTGATTTTCATTTCTCGAATCAAGAAAAAGGAAGCATTTACGTTTTGCGAAAAATCAGCCCTTATGTAGGCATTATTAATCGAATTTTCCCTTTTTTAATCTTTCTACTATTAATTTTAGTCATTGTGATTATTGGATTTTTAAACTATCTTGTTTCAAGAAGCATTATTAAACCCATTCGTGAATTAAAAGAAGCGGCTGAAAAAATAAAACAAGGTGATCTTCACTTTGAGATCTCTGCTAATTCAAAGGATGAAATAGGCGAATTAACGCAAGCTTTTGAAGAAATGAGGCAAAAACTAAAATCTTCTGTTGAACTGCAAATTCAATATGAAGATAATCGAAAGCAGCTGCTTTCAAGTATTTCACACGATTTACGAACTCCTATTACTTCCATTGTAGGATATGTAGAAGGAATTCAAGATGGAGTAGCTAATACGCCAGATAAGCTTTCTAAATATTTGTTAACGATTTCAACAAAAGCAAAAGACATGAATGCGTTAATCGATGAGCTGTTTTTATTTTCTAAATTGGATTTGCACGAAATTCCATTTGTGTTTAAAAAACTTAATATTTCAGCATTTATGGAAAGTTATGTGCAAGAGCTTCAGTTTGAAATGAGTGAACATGATATTGATGTTTTATTTTCTAATGATTCTCTAACGACACTGTATGCAAAGGCAGATGCTGAGCAGCTACGGAGAGTTTTAATAAATTTAACAACCAACAGCATTAAATTTATGGATAAAGAAAAAAGAAGAATCGATATCGTTCTTTCTGCTACCGAAAGTGAACTCATTATTGAAGTAAAAGACAACGGCTCTGGAATTTCACCTGAAGCATTAGCGCATATTTTTGACCGGTTTTATCGAGCAGAACAGTCCCGCAACAGCAATACTGGAGGAAGTGGACTTGGACTAGCCATTGCAAAACAAATTGTTGAACGCCACGGGGGAGACATCTGGGCACTAAGTAAGCTTGGCGAAGGAACAAGTATTTTCTTTTCTTTGCAAAAAATGAATGAAAATGGTGATACACATGAAGAAGATATTATTAATTGAAGATGAAGTAAGTATTGCTGAATTGCAAAGAGATTATTTAGAAATTAACGATTTTGAAATAGACGTTCAATATAGCGGGGATAAGGGATTAGAAAAAGCGTTAAATGAACATTTTGATCTGGTTATTTTGGATATTATGCTCCCTAAAGTGAACGGATTTGAAGTGTGCAAGCAAATTCGAGCTGCAAAAGATATTCCAATCATTTTAGTTTCAGCTAAAAAAGAAGAAATTGATAAAATTAGAGGGCTCGGGCTAGGTGCAGATGACTATATTACCAAGCCATTCAGCCCTGGGGAGCTGGTCGCAAGAGTCAAAGCGCATTTAGCGAGATATGAAAGACTCTCTGATAAGCAGGAAAAGCGTATGATTCGCATTCATGGCTTAGCGATTGACACGCTCGCTAGAAGAGTATTTGTGAATGACAAAGAAGTGTTTTTTACAGCGAAGGAATTCGATTTGCTGAAGTTTATCGTTTCTCATCCAAATCAAGTATTAAGTAAAGAACATCTATTTGAAAAAATTTGGGGATTTGATTCTTCAGGAGATATTTCAACCGTAACAGTTCACATTCGAAAACTAAGAGAAAAGTTAGAAGAAAATCCAGCAGATCCTCAGTACCTAGAAACGGTTTGGGGAGCAGGGTACCGGTTTAATATTTAAAAAAAAGAGATCCGAACGATTAATCGTTCGGATCTCTTTTTTATTACGTAGTAACGATTCTATGACGAGCTTTAATCTTACTCACGGGAGGTTCTGAGGAAAATATATTTTTTTCACCGATTTTATCATATAGACCGGTTGACTTTAACATTTCTTTCGGCTGGTGCTGTAAGCCAGAAATAACGACTTGGCTATGCGAATCTTTCAAACGTTCGACCACCTTCGATAGTAAAGCTTCTCCAGATGTATCAATAAAGGAGACTTGGCTCATTCGAAGCAATAAAACTTTCGGTTTCGCTTCAGCGATCTTATCAAAGGAATCTTCTAATACTTCAGCTGATCCAAAGAAAAGAGATCCTTGCATGGTATATTCCATCAAATCAGATTTGTGAGCGTTTTCAGATGTTTCCGCTAAAACCTTTGAAATCTTCAGTGATCCGCTCATTCGTTTCACAAACATAACAATAGCTAAAAGTAGACCCATGCCTACACCTGTTGTTAAATCGATTGAAACTGTTAATAAAAACGTAGCTACCAGTACAAATGAATCAGCTGACTTGGTTTTTAAAATATGCGCAAATTCTTTACGCTCACTCATATTCCAAGCCACAAACATTAAAATAGGTGCCATACTTGCCAGCGGAATGTTTGATGCATAAGGAGCTAGCATCACAAGGACCAATAAAACAACTAAGCCGTGTATGACTCCTGATAACGGAGAAGCTGCGCCGTTTTTGATATTGGTAGCTGTTCTGGCAATGGCACCAGTTGCTGGAATTCCGCCAAATAGAGAGGTAGCAATATTAGCAATTCCTTGGCCCACAAGCTCTTTATTGCTATTATGCTTGGTTTTGGCCATATTATCAGCAACAACAGCTGATAGTAAAGATTCAATACCGCCAAGCATTGCAATTACGCAGGCAGCCGGAAATAGCATCACGATGTTATCCCATGTTAAATCTGGGAAGCTAAAAGATGGTAGTTTACTCGGAATGGCACCGTAAGTAGAGCCAATCGTTGCCACTTTTCCTGGGAACAGTGTAATGGCTACAAGTGTGGAGACAAGAAGACCTAGAAGGGCACCCGGAATTTTAGGTAAAAACTTTGGCGTTGCAATCACGATAGCTAAACAAATAGCGGCTATGATGACGCTGTAAATGTTAATCGTTGCAATTTTTCGTAGGATTTCAATCATATTTAAATGAAATTCCTCATGCTTTGCAATTCCTTTTAATCCTAAAAAGTTAGCGATCTGACCTGAGAAAATAATAATCGCAATTCCTGCTGTAAATCCAATCGTCACAGGGCGCGGAATAAACTTTATAAATTTCCCTAGCTTAAATACTCCGAGAAGCGTAATCATAATTCCAGCCATAAAGCCGGCAATAATGAGGTTCTCATAACCATACTGCATGACAACTCCAAGCAGCACCGGAACAAATGCACCCGTTGGACCTGCAATTTGAAATTTCGATCCGCCTAATATTGAAACCATAATCCCTGCGATAATGGTGGTATAAATCCCGTATTCAGGTCTTACACCAGAAGCGATAGCAAAGGCCATTGCTAAAGGAATAGCAACGACCCCAACAACCAAACCGGCGATAATGTCTTTTTGTAAATGCCCTGCTGAATAGCCTTGAAATCGGTTATCTTTTAGCATTCGATAAAATCCTCCTTCATGAGCTTACGGTTTCAGCTCGGTCTTGGGAATAGCCGTTTACAACGACGTCAAGTTTTCCTGTTGAAGGATGAATGACCATTCCAGAAACAAGAACGTCTTTTGGTAATAAAGGGTGATTTCGAATCATATCCACACTGTTTTCGACACTATCTTCTACACATTCAAACCCAGTCAGCCATGATTCTAAATCAATACCGGCATATTTTAGATTGCGAATTTGTTCCGTGCTAATCCCTCTTTGTTCAGCAGAGGCTAAAATAGCTTCAGCTTTCATGCCTGTCATTCCACATTCATGATGACCGATGACACATACTTCATCAGCTTGCAAAGCGTAGACGGCAACTAATATACTTCTCATGACGCTGCCAAAGGGATGGGAGATAACAGCTCCGGCATTTTTCACTATTTTTGCATCTCCATTTTTTAGTCCCATGGCTTTAGGAAGTAATTCTAACAAACGTGTATCCATACAAGTTAAGATGACTATTTTTTTGTTAGGAAATTTGGATGTTTGAAAAGCCTCAAATTGATTATTTGTTACAAATTTTTCATTAAACTTTAAAACTTCAGATAGACAAGTCATTGTTTTCCTCCTGCGTTATTTATTTTTAACTTATTTTTTAGTCTAAAGATAAAGTTTAAAAACGAACTAAATAAAATATTAAAATTTTCTTAAAATATTCAGAAAAAACTTATAAATAAATCACATTTATATGCGTGAAATTATGTAAGCGCATTCTTTCTTTGTTTTCACGAAAAATAGGAATTATATGTTAAAATGGTACAAAGTTGGAATTGTCTAAAAGAATGGTAGAGAGGAGGAAGGCAAAAGTGAAGGCTCTTATAGCAATAGGCCTTATTTTTTGTTGTTTAGTAGGGTGCAGTTCTAATGCCCAAGTCACCAACGACAAAGAAATGGGGGAGAATATTCAGCAATCATTTGAAAAAAAAGGTGTAAGCTCAGTGGATGTATCGAAGTTAAGTGATTTTAAATGGGAAAAAGGATATTTGTTAACAAACAAAAGCAAGAAAGCCGACGTAGAAAAACTTGTAAACGCACCGATCAGTGAAGAGATGATGAAAAAAATATCTGCTGCTAATCAAATGCTTGTGTTTGTACACGAAGGAGAAGTTGTCTGCTATGTAGAACTACCCCAAGATTTCATAGCGCATGATAAAAACCAACTTGAATTTTCATTTTCTCATTCTGAACTAAAATTTAATAAAAAAAGGGAGGGCAAGCCTATAAAAGCAGGAGATAAAATGTTAAGTTCAGAAGATGCTTTAGCTGTAGAATCAATTATGAAACAAATTCAGTGGAAAAAAGCTGATTACAGCACCGCTCTTGATCCAGATGTACAGCTTACTTATGAAGGAGTCGTATACAATGTACGATTCACCGCCGAGAGTGCGGAACTTACTTCTAAAAGAAGAGGGATATACGGTAAAGTAACAGGAGAAACAGCACAGCAGCTATATGACCTATTGATGTAACCTATTGATTTATCAATAGGTTTTTTGTGCACATATTTTTTAAATTTACATAAAATGTCTTGCTATTATTGACATTAACGTTAACGTTAATCTATAATAGTAATATAGAGTTGACGTTAACGTTAATGTTGAAGGGGATGAAGGGGAAAGCATGTATTTAATCGATGACGTGACGAAAATGACCGGTTTGACCAAGCGTGCTCTTCGGTATTATGAAGAGATTGGACTCATTTTGCCCCCGCAGCGCACAAAAGGAAATGCACGGATTTATTCCGAAGAAGAGGTAAAAGAACTAAGGAAAGTAGCAGAAGCAAAAGAAGTTCTCGGTTTTTCTTTACAGGAGCTGCAGCAGTTTATGTCGCTCAAAAGAATGATTGAAGAAAGAAGTGAGCAGCAAGGATTATCAGCGAAAGAGATAATTAAAATAGAAAATTTACTGGAAAATCAAATCAAGATGATTGAATTTAAAGTGGTTAAAATGCAGGCATTTAAAACAGAATTAAAAGAAATGCGAGAATCTGCTATGGAAATACATGAAAAAACAAAAGGAGAGATGAAAGAGTGGAAGGACAGCATTCAAATAACCGATTAGGTCAAATTATTACGGTAGTAGCTACTTTTTTAGCATTTATGGGAATCGGGGTAGTAGATCCGATTTTACCGGAGATTGCTAAGCAAATTGGAGCTTCTCATTGGCAAGTAGAAATGTTATTTACTTCCTATTTGTTAATGATGGCTATTATGATGATTCCAGCAGGTATCTTAGCATCACGTGTAGGAGACAAGCGTTTGATGGTAACAGGACTTATCATTGTGACGATTTTTGCAGCACTATGCGGGTTTTCTAACAATATTCCTCAGCTTTCTATTTTCCGAGCAGGATGGGGACTTGGTAATTCGTTTTTCTTTGCAACAGCTATGACGCTGCTTATTGCATTATCAGGTGAAGTGAAAAAAGCAGTAGGGTTATATGAAGCTGCGATCGGTTTGGGAATGGCCGGAGGACCGCTTGTAGGAGGCGTGTTAGGAAATGCTTCTTGGAGATTGCCTTTTTTCGGTACAAGTGCTTTAATTTTTATCGCCTTTATTTTAGTATTAACGATTGTTAAACAGCCTGCAAGCACTAAGCCTCGTAAAGCAGCGGGTTTTAAAGACATGATTAAACTTTATAAATTAAAAACATTTACTCAAGGCGCTGTATCAGGCATGCTTTATTACTACGGATTTTTTACAGTGTTAGCTTATACGCCGCTTATTCTATCGATCGGAGCTCTTCAAATTGGCTTTGTTTTCTTTGGATGGGGGTTATGTTTAGCTTATGGCTCAGCGGTTTTAGCACATCAGTTAGAAAAAAGATATCAGCCAAAACAAGTGTTGCATGTTAGCTTAATTGTTTTTTCACTTATTTTAATTTGTTTATTTGCCTTTGATGCAACATGGTTGCGCATTGTTTTAATCATGGCAGCAGGTCTTGTATCAGGACTTAATAATGCATTATTTACGAGTCATGTAATGGAAGTATCTCCTTATGAACGAGGAATTACATCTGGAGGATATAATTTCTTAAGATGGTTAGGCGCAGCGTTTGCTCCTTTATTATCAGGAGTTATCGGCAATGCCGTAGCGCCTCAAGCTCCTTTTCTCGTAGCGGCGATTCTTGGATTGCTAGCTTTTGTTATTATGGTTATAAAAGTAAAAACAGCTTCTCAAACGAATGAAGCTGTATCTAAATAAAAGTTGAAATAAAAGGCTTTTTCTTGTAAAAAGCCTTTTATTTTGTTTTATGTTATAATAGTAAAAACGTTTTTAATCATAAAAATGAAACTCTTTGTCAACTTGTACGTATACTTTATATGTACATAAATTCTTTTTAGGAGCGTGATGCCCATGGCCACCTGTCAAAATTGTAATCATAAATGGAGCTGGAGGACAACCTTTAAACAACTGTTAACATTTAGAAACGTTTTAGAATGCCCACACTGTGACAAACAACAGTATATCTCTGCAAAATCCCAAAAGCGATTATCAATCTACTCATTTGCACCCCTTATTATTTGGCTTATTCTCTCACTATTTGACTTTTCCTTTCCATCCATTGTTGTCGCGGAGCTTATTTTCTTCATAGCAGCGGTTGTTATGATGCCACTTTCTTATGAAGTAAGCAGCGAAGAAGAACCCTTGTGGTAATAAAAAAACCTTCCGTTAAAACGGAAGGTTTTTTTATGCGGCTTTACCGTCTAGCTGTTGTCCGTGATGGCGTTGATAATACACCCACCCAGCATTCAATAGTAGAAGAACACTAGTTGTTAAGAATACGTAAGGAATTCCTTTAGCTCCGGCAATTTGTCCGCCAATGACTGGACCGGCTAAATTCCCAAAATATTGCGCTGTTTGATTATAGCCAAACATTTTACCTGTAATAGAGTCCGGTACAATTTTCTTTAAATAAGAATTAATAGAAGGTAATAATCCTCCCATTGCAAAACCGAGTAAAAAACGAAGTAAGAATAGCTGCCAAGTACTATGCACAAAGGCCTGTAAGCCGCAAATAACCGCTACGATGAGCAGGCATATTTGAAGCACATTTTGAGGACCCACGCGATCGCTGACTTTGCCAAGTTTTGATGCAGCTAAAATATTTGAAATTCCTGTTGCCGCTACGACAAAACCTGAAATAAGGGCAAGGTGATCGGTATGAGCAGACAGTTGTTTTACATACAGTGTAACGATTGGCTGAATAGCCATAACCGCAAGCTGCAGTAAAAAAGTTGTAACAAATACACCAATCACGGCCTTTGAATTTTTAAGAGACAGTAACCCAATGTTAGATTCTTTCGTCGTTTTCGCCGTCTCTTTTTTGTCTTCTTGAATTAAATTTACAATTAAAAAAGACAAAAACATAAATGCACCCGTCACGAAAAAGACGTGGCGTAGCCCGATTGTATCTCCTAAGTAGCCGCCTACTAGCGGTCCTAATAAAGATCCTGATACAGCCCCTGTAGACAACGTACCTAATGCTTTACCGCTGTGCTCTTTAGGTGTTTGAGTCGCTACTAATGTAATGGCTGCAGAGATGAAGCCGGAAACGGCACCCATTAAAAAGCGCAGTCCGACAAGCTGATAGACATTTTGCACAAAACCAATGGAAGTCATAACAACTGCCATACCCAAGCTTGCGCGAAGGAGCATAAGCTTTCGCCCATATTTATCGGCCAAACTCCCCCATAAAGGAGAAACAATAGCCGCCATTAAAAAGGTAGATCCAAAGGCAATACCAGCCCATCTGCTGATGGAGCTTGTATCGTGAACTCCCAGCTTTTCAATATAAAGCGGTAAAAACGGAATAACTAAACTCATCCCGGCTGTGGTGCAAAAAGAACCGAACCAGCAAATGTACAAGTTTCGTTTCCATAATTCCATTCTATTTCCTTCTTTCGTTGTGCCGCATGGCGTGAAAACAACAAAAGAGCGAAACCATACGGCCTGCTCTTTTAGCATACATGCAGCATCTTTTTGTCAGTTTAAATTATACCATATATCAGAAATATTTAAAAATAAAATGATTCACTTAGTGAACTATTAATGTGAAATGAAAACAGAAAGATGTGCTGTGTGTAAGCTCGGCTTAGAACGTAAAGTGACCCTTGGTTCACTTATTACCTTATGCTGTGACAGTGGGGATTATGTAAAGAACTTACGCATCACTGAAAAATGCGTCAGATAATCTGTCCAAAATATACGTTATATCCGCAAATGTTGTCTATTTATCAAATAATGTGTAAAACAACCTTAAAAAAAGAGTGGATTTTCTGTTTTTTAACTCTATATTAAAACTATGTTCTCATTATTCATAATGTGCAAAGTGTTTTAAGGGGGAATTCATATTGGAGCAGATGATTAGTACAATAAGTGAAATGATTTGGAGTACGCCGATGCTTTACCTATGTATAGGAGTGGAACTTTTATTTACTATTCTCACTAGATTTGTACAAGTTCGATATTTGAAAGATATGGTTACTTTATTGTTTAATGGAAAAAGTTCTGAATCGGGCGTTTCGTCTTTCCAATCGTTAACACTTGCTTTATCAGGGCGCGTAGGAGTTGGAAATATTGCGGGAGTTGCAACAGCAATTGCATTCGGTGGTCCAAGAGCAGTTTTTTAGATGTAGTTTATTGCTTTTATAGGTTCAGCTAGTGCATTTATTGAATCAACACTTGCTCAAATTTATAAAGTAAAAGATAAAGGAGAATACCGAGGTGGGCCTGCTTATTATATTGAAAAAGGCATGGGGAAGAAGTGGTACGCACTGATTTTCGCTTTTGCCGCACTGCTAGCTATGAGTGTACTTGGACCAGGAGTGCAAGCAAATTCAATTACAGCAGGGGTAAATAATGCATTTTCAATTCCGCCTTTAACCTCTGGAATTGTACTTGTTGTTATTTTAGGATTAATTATTTTTGGAGGCGTTAAGCGTATTGCTGCCGTGGCACAATATGTTGTTCCGTTTATGGCCATGGGATATGTCCTTGTTTCGTTAGTGATTATCGGATTGAACATTCAAGCTTTACCAGGAGTGCTTGCTTTAATCTTTAAAAGTGCATTTGCACTTGATTCTACGTTCGGCGGAATTATTGGCATGGCTATAACGTGGGGAGTCAAGCGAGGTGTATATTCAAATGAAGAGGGTCAAGGTACCGGAGCTCACCCCGCAGGAGCAGCGGAAGTCTCACATCCTGCCAAGCAAGGGTTTAGTGCAAGCTTTTTCAGTTTATATTGATACGCTGCTTGTATGCTCTGCTACAGCCTTTATGATTTTAATTACAGGTTCTTACAGCACCCAAGCGCCAGATGGTTCGTTCAATGTGGATCATTTAAAAGGAGTTGAAGCCGGGCCTCAATATACGCAGCAAGCAGTTGAGACGGTGCTTCCTGGATTCGGATCAGGGTTTGTAGCTGTTTCTCTCTTGTTTTTCGCCTTTACTACGATTATGTCACAGTATTATATTGCGGAAACGAACTTAGCTTACGTAATAAAAGGCAAACAAAATAAAATAGTATCCATGTTCCTTAAGGCAGCTCTTTTAGCCACTACTTTATACGGATCTATCCGAACGGCTGAAACTGCATGGGCATTAGCAGACATCGGAGTTGGAATAATGGTTTGGCTCAATTTAATTGCAATTTTGATTTTAGCTAAACCTGCTTTAATAACTTTAAAAGATTATCGCCAGCAGAGAAAACTAGGGATAGACCCTATCTTTTCTCCAAGAAAATTAGGAATTCAAAACGCTGATTATTGGGACGAGGAATATCAGCATGATCAAGATAAGGAAAATGTTTCATAAATCAAAAAAGCCAGCTGAGGTTATCCCGTTGGCTTTTTTGATTTATGAAGAAGCTCTTTTGACCGTTTGAAGATGGTAATGATTCGTTATTTTCGGGTATAATGTGGCGTGAAGCGTCCTCAATTTATTTTCGTTTGAGCATTTATTTATAATAGAAGACATATAAAAGGACGGTGGTATGTAAATGACTAAAAAAGAAAATGAATCCATTTATATTCAGCAGCATTTAGCAAATGAACGAACGTATTTAGCGTGGATTCGAACGTCTATTGCCACACTCGGCATTGGCTTTGTTGCAGGCGGCTTACATTTCAATTCCGGAAAAAAATTAAGTGAAGCAGCCGATACTCTTATTATTGCTGTTATTATCTTTTCTTTAGCTGCAAGTGCAGGTTTGCTTCTCTTCTCAACCTATCATTATTTTTCAACCCGCAAAAAAATTAACAGCCAAACGTATCAATCTTCTCACGCTTTGGTTATTTTTGTTTCAATGATTATGCTGATGCTGATCGGCGCTCTTATGTTTTACTTTTTTAACATAGCGTAAAAAAGTTTAAGAAGTAAGAAAAAAGGGAGATCAGCCTCAAAGAATTTATGGTTTTATGAAAGAAAAAGAAGATCTATTGATATGGTGGTAATGGCAGATGTAATTATAATAATTATCTTCTTTATGAACCGGCTGTATAATTTTACAGGTTAAATTCTTTATTAACCGCGGATAATGGAAAAGGAAAGCTTTATAAGCCGAAACTTATCCAATATATGTTAAACATAAAAATTGAATATGAATTTCACTACAAAGTGAAGCGAAAGTAAAGGAGAACGCTGTTATGATTCAAACATCTAAGACCGTTGCCGCTCGTTTTTTTACGGAGCGTTTCTTTGATCAGGCTGCTCAAACAGCCTACTATTTTTTGTTATCTTTTGTACCGTTTATTATCTTTCTTTTTTCTCTGCTGAGTTTCTTTCCAATTGATACAAACAATTTGCTGATATTTATTGAACCATTTACTCCTAAAAGCGCCTATGACGTAATTGAACGGTCAATTGAAACAGTTAACAATAGCGGTAAAAAAGTTTTATCTTTTAGTTTATTGGCGACTTTTTGGCTCGCATCTATGGCTATACAATCTTTGGTTCGCTCGTTAAATGACGCGTATCATATTCAAAGAAAACAAACGTTTTTGCGCGGTTTAATCAATGATTTAATTTTAACTTTTGGTTTTATGGTTGTGGTAGCTATTTCATTATTTGTACCAATTATTGAAGAGGTCATTCGACATCTGGTCCTAACAAAAGTCCAAGTTCCTGACATATGGTTTCAAAGCTGGACGACAATTAGATGGGGAATTGGGACATTATTTTTATTAGGCTTTTTTATTCTTTTTTACAAACTGATGCCAAGCGCAAGAGTAACGTGGAAAGATGTACTTCCAGGAGCTGTTTTCTCCACGCTAGGATGGCAAGTTGTATCTACCGGATTTGGATACTATGTCCAGTTTGGAAGCTACTCGCAAATCTATGGTCAGCTTGGAAGTATTATTATTTTAATGGTCTGGTTTTATTTAACGGCCGCTATTTTATTAATTGGCGGTTTAATAAACGGTAATAAGTTCATCAAAGCTCACAAGACAACGTATAGAGACGCGAAAAATGACTAGGGAAACCTGGTCGTTTTTTTATATTCAGTTTTACAGTTAGAAAGTTTATCAAAAAAATATTGCGGCTAACTATTGAATATCTCGTTGCCTTCCCTTTACACACAACAAAAAAGCAGTAGGAGTTCACGTTGAGATGAGGTGGAAAATTGAATAATTTTAATCTGTTTTTAATCGCAATTATTGGAATTGCAGGACTGATTTGTTGCGGTATGTTAGCACTGATGGTTTATAGGGTTCCTCACCTTTCAAACTGGTTAGAAAAGTGGCGGCATCAGGAGTGGTTTTACTACACAATTTTATCAATAAGCGCATTTTTAGCAGTTATTTTTATTATTGTTCTTTTGACAGGCATATTTAGCAGACCGCCTAAAAAGAATTTAGCAATTGTAACTGGTGAAGGCAAAATAACAATTTCTAAAGCAACAATCGAATCTACAGCTTTACGAGCAATTAGAAGCTTTCAGGGAATACGCTCTCCTGAAGTCCAGGCATCTATTCATTCTCGCAAAGAAAAAGTTAGTCTGTATATCAACTGTTCGTTGTTTGGACGAGATCGACTACCAACACTAGGAAAAGAAATGCAGCTTGAAACAAAACGCGCCGTGGAGGCCTTACTCGAGCTTCCCGTTCACTCGGTCCGTATTGACTTAACAGATATACAAACACGAAAGAAAGAGCGTGTTGTGTGATGAAGGAGGGACATAATGAGTACTCCTGATAAATTGATTCCGTACCGTGGCCGAGTACTTGGTATTCTGGCAGGTTTAGTGTTGGCAATTTTGTTATTAACAATTGGTTTTGGTCCCACGCTGCTAATTGTAGCTTTTATGGGAATTGGTTATGTAATCGGGAAGTGGCGAGACGGTCATTTAGACATAAATGCTTGGGTAGGATTCTTTACTAAAGGAAGATAGAAAATCACTTTAAGGGAGATGTTAGTTATGGCAGTTAATGAAACAAATACACCAGTAAAATCTCAGGAAAATACACATCAAAATACGTTAACATTTGAAGATCAAGTCATTAAAAAAATTGCTGGAATTGCAGCTAATGAAATTAAAGGAATTTTATCAATGAGCGGCGGATTTATGAGCGGGTTAACAGATCGCTTCCGCGGCACTGAAGATATCACAAAAGGGATTAACGCTGAAGTAGGAGAAAAGCAAGTTGCCCTTGATTTAAAAGTAATTGTCGAATACGGAAAAAATGTTCCAGCTATTTTCTCTGAAATCGTTAATAACGTAAAAAAATCAGTTCACGAGATGACGGGCTTAGAAGTAGTAGAAGTAAATATGCATGTAGAGGACGTAATGACTCGCTCTGAATTTGAAGCGAAAACGGATCGAGACAAAGAGCAGGAGTCAAAGCGTGATCTTGAATAAAATATAAAAGGTAAACACTTCCATTCATCATATATTCTTTGTATGATGAATGAGAAGTGTTTTTTTATGGGAGGGAGAATTCTGTGATTTTGGTTAGTTCCTGCTTAGCAGGTCAAGCTTGCAGATATAATGGAAGCAGTGCCTTAGCTAAGGAAATTGAAGCGCTCGTTGAAAATAAAGAGGCGGTGATGATGTGTCCGGAACTGTTAGGTGGATTTCACACGCCTAGAGAACCGGCAGAAATTATAAAAGGAACGGGAAAAGACGTAATAAATGGAAATGCGCGAGTTATTGAACGATCGGGAAAAGACGTGACAGATATATACATAGACGGGGCCTATAAGGCACTAAGCATCGCAAAAGAAATAAAAGCTACTGTTATTGTACTAAAAGAAAACAGCCCTTCATGTGGAAGTGAACATATATATAACGGAGCATTTTCAAATGTTAAATTAGCCGGTGAAGGGGTAACGACTGCGTTGCTAAGAAAGCATGGTTTTATCGTCATGTCCGAATCTCAATTTGCAGCTGAAATGCATGGAGACCCATCATAATCAAAAAAAGCGTACACCATGTGTGTACGCTTTTTTATA
Source organism: Priestia sp. JV24 (assembly GCF_025910025.1). NCBI lineage: Bacteria > Bacillati > Bacillota > Bacilli > Caryophanales > Bacillaceae > Priestia > Priestia sp. JV24. Next base: position 216,658 of record NZ_JAPCIN010000016.1, on the reverse strand, counting down.
AAAGCTTATTTACTGTGAAGCGTATCTGCTGTGCTTTCTGTTCGCGTTACCGCATAAAGAGAGCAGAAAAGACCAAGCAAAACAAAAATAGATCCGACCCAGCCGTTATAAATAACAGAGTATTGATTAACGACAATTCCTCCAACATAGGAGCCGATCGCAATTCCTACGTGTGAAATCGCTGCATTGGTGCTGATTAAAATGTCCGACGTGTCGCGTGCACTATGAATAATTAAATTGCTTTGAGCCGGTGAGACCGCCCAGCTGAGCGCACTCCAAATGATCATAAGAAGCAAGAACACAACGAATGGCAAATGAACGCCAAAAGGCATAGCAATCATGCTAACAAAAAAGAGAGCAATCATGGTGATAACAGATGAAGAAGGGTTCCATTTATCAGAAACAGCTCCTCCAAGTCCTCCTCCTGCCACGGCAGCAAGACCGAAAATACCATAAATAATGGTCACCATCATTGTATTTAATCCTAGTGTTTCTTGTAAAAATGGTGTGAAGTACGCATAAAGCGTTAAATGGCCCGCAAGTACAAATAATGTTGCTAGGTGAATAGCGAGCATTTTTTTATTGCGTAAAGCTTTTACCTGAGTTTTTAACGGTACAATTGGAGCAGGAGCTAGACGCTCCATTGTAAACCAAACGGTAATCATAATAATGGCAGTCAAAATTGCAATCATAACAAATACTTGACGCCAGCCAAGCGCATTTCCAATCAGAATACCAAGAGGAATGCCTAAAACAAGTGAGCCGCTGATTCCCATAAATACGATGCCAATTGCTCTGCCTTGGTATTTAGGTTTTACCATTCTAGAAGCCATTGTGGTAGATAGTACAATGATAAAAGAACCGCTCGCAGCAGCAAGGATACGTCCAATCAGTAGCATATAATAGCCTGAACTGTAGGCTGAAAATACATTGCTCAATAAGAAAATAAATAATGTCCACATATAAACTTTTTTACGCTCTATCTTAGCCGTCACATTTAGTAAAATCGGCGCAGACAAGGCATAAACAAACGAATAAATAGAGATTAAATAACCTGCTTTTGCTAATGATACATGAAATGCATCGGCAATTAAGTCTAAGATGCCTCCTAGAATTAATTCGACCGCTCCAACAACAAAGGAAGCAATCGCAAGTATGTAAACTTTTTTATTCATCAAAAAACCCCCTCTTTAAAAAGTTACAACTAGAATAGTAACCTTTTTTAGAAAGGATTTCAATAGGTAATATTAAAAAGGTTACTAATGAATTAGTAACCTTTTTAATATCGCAGTCGAGTAAGCAGCTCCATGATCTCAGAATCTTGAAGAAGCTGCTCTTGATATTTCTTTGTAATATGGGTAAGTGCAACGTCATGATAAAAGAAATCAGCAAAAACTTTTACAAGCGGCTGCGACATGGTTTTTATTGCTTTCCATGTCTCATGTTCAATGCCGGCAAATAAAAGGTAAGCATCGTCAACAATAATCAACTGCGACGGCTCAAGGTTTTTATGATCATCTATTGGATTTAATGTATGTAAATGTTTGAGGGCAGTCTGCAAGTTTCCTATGGTTAAGACCTCGACGTTTACGCCTTGTTTCTCTTTTTCTTCTAGCAATGAGCGGTAATGTTCTAACTCATCATTCCAGGCGGATAAAATAATAGAAGATTCCGCTTCATGAATCAATTGTTCAATATGGGCAGAAATAGAGGATTTATCTTTTAAACTCCAAACATGGTCATCTGTAAACGTTTTTTTAATTTTATATGTTTTTAATTCATTAATGTCATTTTCAAAATCAGCAGTAAGTTTTTGAATGACGGTTTGAAGGGCTACCGCTGAGTAAAGTTTCTTTTTCCCGGACAATGTATTTACTACAATACCTTTATCAATTAAACGATTAAGCACTTCATAAATTTTTGCTTTTGGAACATGCGAATACGTAACAATCGAACTAGCATCCAGCGGGCCATCATTCGCAAGCAGCGCTTCATATACTTGACTTTCATACTGAGAAAAACCAAATTTTTGCAGCATAATTTTCTATTCATCATCCTTTCTTTTTTTAAGTATATCACGGTTTGTAAAAGTATTACTAATTGTATCAGATGCAATAATCTTATTAAACTATCTTCTAAATGACCATTAAAAATAAAATAAGCTATTAAAGAATCTTTATTACAGTAGAAATATTTTTAACCATATACTTTCTATACTAAAACACTCAACATTGGGTAAAGAAAAGAAAGAGGTGAAAAAAATGAAGAAAAATGAAAAACTACTGTTGAAAAAAATGAACATAAAACAGCAAAGAGAAGTGGCTGCTCAGCTTGAAGACGTACTGGATTCCTTACTGTCCCTTGAAGAAAAATTATGCTCAGCACCTGATAATAGCGAGTGGCTCTCTTTACAAGCTCAGCTTGAAAAAAGAGAACATGAGCTGAAATTCAAGCATAAAATGCTGTTCGAAGAATGGACAGCACTATAAAAGACAGGCATTTTGTCTGTCTTTTATTGCATCTAAATTTTCATCACTCGAATAGGGCTAACCATCAAAATAGCTAAAATAATCATAAGGTAAGGGTTTACGTAATAAAACATGCCAAGCAGTGCGATAATTAGAGCGGGAAAAGGAATAGGAAGCCCTATAAAATAACCTATGGTTGGATTTGCACTAAATTTAGCTAATCTTAATGCGCCCATGCTTGGATAAATCATAAAACCAAGTACGGTTAGCCAAGAGTGGGGAGAAAGAGTATGAAATAGCATTGCAGGCGCTACGCCAAAGCTTATAATATCAGCCAAAGAATCTAGCTCTACACCAAACGCACTGTTAACTTTCAGCTTTCTCGCAATTTTGCCGTCAAATAAATCGAAAAAAGCGGCTAGAAAAATAAAAAGAGCAGCTAAGCGTTCGTAGCTATTCATATTAAAAGCTATGGAAAATACGCCGCTTAGCAAATTTCCAATCGTAAAGAGATTCGGAACCCATTTTAACAGTCGAAGAATCAATGTCATACAACCGCCTTTCACAGTGTGTACGATTAGTGTAACTGTTAAATCGTATTATTATGTGAGATGTCAGATAAAAAGAAGGTAGTATTGAAACCTGGCTGTTGTTCCTGTAATATATATATATCGTATAATACGATAATAACTAAAAATACGATATAAAGGAGCAGGATCATGAAAGTAGAAGAGTTAAACAGTTATTGGACGTCTATTTATTATCATTTGCACTATACGCATCAAGAGAAAATTACACACCAAACAATACGTCTTTTACAGCATATAGATAAATCATCTTCGGTTGGAATAAAAGAAATTGCGGATTATTTACACGTTTCACATAATACGGCATCTGAACACGTAAAGAGAAGTATTGATAAGGGGTATGTATATAAAAATAGAGATATACATGATGAAAGAAAAGTAATTCTGCATTTAACAGAAGCAGGAAAAGACCTGTTAAAACGGAATTCAAGCTTGGATGAAGAAAAAGTATCAGCTATTTTACGCGAAATGACAGCATCTGAAAAACAGCTGATTCAACAGGCTTTTCAGTTATTGAGCGAGCGTGCAAAACATGTATAGTATCATCAAAATTTTAATGTCTGCTCTTATTATTGCAGGGGTAACAGAAATGGCCAAAAGATTTCCGACATACGGTGGAATTGTGGCTGCCCTTCCAATTGTGAGCTTACTAAGTATTATATGGTTATCAGTGCAAGGAGAAAAAAAGGAAGTGGTCAGTCAGTTTACACTCGGCGTTCTTTATGGACTGCCAGGCACTATTTTACTACTTGCTGTCGTCTATATTTGCTTAAAAAACTCTCTTCATTTGTTTATGAGTTTATCAATAGGAGTTATGTGTTGGAGCCTGTTTTTAGGCCTTCAAAAGATAGTGGTTAAACTAATTACTACATAAACTATTGGAATTTAACCCAATTTTCTGTAAAATGAAAGTCTAAGTAAAAGATAGGAGCTGAGTAGAGTTGAGTTTAGCAGAGAAAAAGTTAGGAATTGACCGAGTTGTTTTTATCGGCAGAACGTTTGAAGAGTATAGAGCTATGTTTAATTTGAATGAAAAGCATTTAAAAGGAAAAAAAGTGTTAGACTGTGCTAGCGGGGCCTGTTCTTTTACTGCTCATGCCTTGCAGCAAGGTATGGAGGCTACTAGCTGTGATATTGCCTATAAATTTACGGCAGAAGAGCTTGAAAAGAAAGGAAGCCTGGATTTAATTCATACGATGAATCAAATGCAGCACGTACAGGAACAGTATGTGTGGAAGTATTTTTCGTCTATTGATGATTTAACTGAACATCGAAAAAGAGCATTAAAAGATTGTATTGCTCATATGAAAAAGAATCCTGAAGCCTATCAGTACGGAGCACTTCCTAATTTGCCGTTTCAAAAGAACGAGTTTGATTTAACGCTTTGTGCAAACTTTTTATTTATGTACAGTGACCGTTTAGATTATACGTTTCATTTAGAGGCTTTAAAAGAACTGATACGCGTTACAAAAGAGGAAGTACGTTTATTTCCTTTAACGAATTTGAGCGGCAAGATTTCTACCTATTTGCCGCAGCTGTTAGAAGAGATTGCGCCTCTAGTAAAGGGAACAGAAATAGCAGACGTCCCGTATGAATTTCAAAAAGGTGCCAATCAAATGCTGAAAATATATGTATAACAAATATAACGAAAGCCGCTTTTAGTTAAAGCGGCTTTTTAACATTCAAACGTTTTTTGGCAGTTTGAGTATGTTTCGTTATGGTTTCAGATCCAAGCGCTTTAGCTAAACCGAACAAAGGCATATTCACGTATACTGATTCATAATTTCCTGTAGGAATGACGTACGTTTCATGATAAATGCCCACTGCATTCGTTTTTGAAGCCTGTTTATAAAAAGAATTCCAAGCTTTTAAGTGTTGAGGACCTTTGGCATAGGAGGTCAATTGATCAACTGACTCCCAATATTGAATCAGCGTGATGGTTCTTAAATTAAAAGATCCTTGCAAAGATAAAAAGCCAAGTTTTTTGTTTGTATACAATTCGCGAATCATAGGAGGCATTGCTTTAAATACAGGGAACCATTTGTGTACGGCTATCCATTTATTAATGCGCATTCCTATAACAAAGACAACCAACTCCTGACCGGGCTTAGCCATCACACGATTGGAATGAATCATAAATTATGCGCCTCCTCATCATATAATTTATTAATCGTATCTTTGCACCATTCTATCGAAGCACACGTTGTTCGTTTACCGTAGTCTAGGGTAATAAGCCAATACGTTCTGTCGGGAGAAGGGCTGTTAGAAATGCTGTCTTCGATTCCGCAATACATGTGATAACGTTCAGTTAGTTTCTGCTGAGCGTTTTTTAACTGGGAAATTGTGAGTTGCTTTTCTTGCTGACTACTAAAAAAGAGTTTTAACAAAATTTCATTTCTTTCGGAAGGGAGCTGCTTAATAGGTTCACGCAGCCAATCTTGCAGAACTTCTTTTCCTTTAGTTGTTATTACATACTCTTTTTTATCTGGTTTATCAGTTTGAGCAACGGAATTGACCGTTGCTAGTTCATTATTCACAAGCTTTTGTAAAGTGGGATAAATTTGGCCATAACTGATTTTCCAAAAATGATTTAAACTTCGATCCATTAACTGCTTAATTTCATAACCAGTTCTGCATTCCGTGGTAAGAAGTCCTAAAATTGCATATGTTGTTTGATTCTCCTTCATTTATTTTCCTCTCCTATATCTTTTTGATATATATATATGTATATTACCATAAACAGGATAATATTCAATAAAAAAACGCGAGAGTTATGCACTCTCGCGTCTAAAAAAAGGTTTGTATTGCTGAACCATCATTTGCGAAGCAGCAATAAATAAAAAGATAAAGCCTCCACACATTAGCAACATGACAGCACCTATTCTCCATAAAAGCTTTGGCATCAGCATATCTCCTTTTTTGAAGTTATTACCTATAGTGTAAAGAATAGCTTGCAAAAATTCTAGTCATAACTACATATAATTTTATGACTTTTTTAGACTGACTCTTCCTTTGGATCATCTTCATCAAAAATAGGAACTTCCGTATACGTGTCTTCTTTTTCGAAAGAGGAAGAAGAATTCTCTTTTTCCTCTTGTGCAGGCTTCGTTTTACCAGAAGAAATATCTGATTTAGCGTTTTTTAACTCTTCCATGTCTTTTTGGATTTGGTCCGTGAAATCCTTTGGTATAGCTCCGCTTCCGTATGTAGCTCCGATATTTAAAGTACCGCCGAGTTCTTTAATGCCAACTTGGCCAATATTGTTGTTTTGTTCGTATTTATCAAGAAAAAATTTATCAATATGAATAGGCGGGGGAGCATTTTCTAAAAGTGTGCCTTTTTGGTGAATCAATTTTACTTCTTCTTGAAGGGAAGACGTTCGTTTTAGCATGTCCACCTGTACTTCAGTTAAAAGCGACATGCTGCGTTCTAATGCTGAAACTCTGTTATCTAGTTCGGTCATTTTTTCGATATAAGGAGCCATTTGTTTTTCTACAGATTGTTCAACTAACCGAGTTATATCCATATAAGGTACAGCGTCTATCTTTTTATCGCGAGGGGGTTGCATGGAGATCACTTGTTCCAATTGCGCTACTTTTTCCTTTAAAAATTGAAGCTGGTTAGCAATCTCTTTCTTATCTTTTGCATATGCATGTTCAGCATTTTTATGAGTGCTTCTTTGTGAAGGTGAAGAATCATTGGAGTGCGAGGGCTGAGCCTCCAGCTTTTTTTTGAGCATTATGAGAGAACCAATTTGCGGTTCGAGTTTTAGAAAACGGTTCATGTGAACTTCAAGCGTGTTAATACGCTTGATTTGATGTTTGAAGTCCGCTAGCTCAGTATGAAGCTGTTGGTTAGTCTGTTTGGGGTTGAAAAATCCTTTCATAGACATTTCGCTTCTCCTCATCTTGGGCTTATTTCCGATGTAATAACAATTAGATAAATATAAATGGGTCCAGTTTGGAAATTCACGTTAAATTCTTTGCGTTTATAAATGCTTATGTGAATTATTGAATTTCATTCATAAAACTACTAAGCCTTATTCAATGTGAATACGTTCTTCTTGGAAAAACTGCCTGTGATAAGAAAGAATAAGCAATCCATTTTCAAATTTCGCACGCAGATGATGCGCATCCGTAGGCTCTGGCAATTCAATAATTCGGTTAAAGTCTCCAGAAGGTCGTTCTTGTACAACCGGCTGTCCTGTGATGAGAGGGTGCGTTGAGCCTTTTAACAAAAGCCGGCTGCCTGAAACAGACACGTGCAAATTTTCTTTTAGATAGCCGGGCAAGTCAGCGATAATAATGATTTCATGTGGGGTAACGTAAATGTCAACAGGTGGAAAAGTACTTTTAGAAGTCTGAGGTGCCTGATATGAATCAGGAGCATTCATATCCATATTTTCTTTCATAAATTCGTTAAAAGCAGTTTGATCAAAAACACCGTTCCAAAAGTCATTTGTTTGATATTTTTTAGCAAATTCCATCCACTGCATAAGTTTATCAAAGTCCATATGGTTTCCTCCTTACCACACATCATAAAAAGATGGAATTTGAATATAGTTTGAAAAGGGGGTGGTTTAAATGGCAGGTGCATCTATAAATATTAATATTTTAATGCTAAAGATAAATTCCTTTGAAAATGCGTCTGCAGTAAATATCGGACAGAATTTACTAGCAGACTGGAATAATTCAGATAAAAAAACACAGGGATTTGGGCAAAATTTTGGTGATGATAGCGGCTTTATAGGAACGAGAAGCTGTGTCGATGATCGAGATCAAATTGACAGCCCATCATCTTTTCAAAAAGTGCCCATTTCATAGAAAAAGCCTAATAAATATAGCCAGTTCAGATGCAGGTTATATTTATTAGGCTTCCGATTGAATGCTAATAGATGAATAGATGAAGATATGCTGCTAGTTGTGCGCAGTAGAGGTAGAGGAGATGAAAAAATTAAATTACGCTATTTTTAACTGAATTTGAATCATTTACATCTGAGTCTATAATCCATGAGAACGGAGTTACGTTCGGAGAAAAATCTCCGTTTGATTCTCCCAGACCTTGATTACGTTTATAAGATACGAACACATCAAGCTGCTGATTAGGTCCTATGCTTAAAACAGATGAATTATCCAAAACGTTCACTTTGAAGGCTTGTAAGTTAATGACCATAGGCGAAAAAATCATATAGTTTCCTCCTTATTTATCATTTTTTGTTGCAAATGCATCTACATAATCATTATCTACAATTTTGTAAGCAGATCCCGTTGTAAAACATTGATCAGCGTGCTGCTGTCCGAAGGCCTGATTTTTCTTTGATGTGACATATCTTGTAACTTTTGACGTATTTCCAATAGAAATACTGCTTGCTTGATCAGCACTGCGAACGTTCAATTTTCCTAGGTTGATTTTTGTTGAGTCGAATAGCATATTATTCTCCTTTCAAACGACAGTTCTTCTAAGTCTTTAAAAGCTTATTGTAGCTTCTTTGAAAATATGAATAATACATGGATTCATTCAGAGAGCAGAAGTGGTCTACTGTAGCGTATTGTAGTTCTGTGTAAAACGTGAAAAGATTTTAAAACCTCGACAGGAAAAGGAGGGAATAATAAAAATGCACGATATTTTACATGCTGTAAACACATCAACAGTAAAAAGTGTGTTGGCAACGATTGTTCATGTAGAAGGATCCTCATATTTAAAAGAAGGAGCGTCCATGCTGTTCCAAGAAAATGGGGAGAACATTGGGATGTTAAGCGCTGGTTGTGTAGAAGCAGATATTGCTGAGCGCGTAAAAGAGTTGTTCGACACTGAGCACGTATTAACCGTTACGTACAATTTAAAAGAAGAAGGTGATGTAGGATGGGGACAAGGAGCAGGCTGCAATGGAATTCTCTATATTCTTCTAGAACCTGTAACTGTGAGGATGAAGCAAAATCTTTTGCGGGTGAAACGTCATTTAGATAACCGAAATTCTGTTTTGCATATTAAAAAATTAGAAAAAAACTTTATTCAAACAACCTCTTTTTATGTAGAAAAGACGGGCGAAATATTTGGTGGAAATAGCGACGCATCATTTTTTGCAACAGATGATTGGAATGGGAGAAAGAGCGGTATTCAACTTTCAAATTGCTCCTTGCTCACATATGCTCATCTATATAAACCAAAGCCTCGTCTAATTATCTGGGGAGCAGGCGCCGATGCAAAATATTTAGTATCACTTGCTGCCAATACGGGGTTTTCTGTTACCTTATGCGACTGGAGACCGGCTTTATGTAATAAGGAACATTTTCCGCTAGCAGAGGAAATACATATTGGATTTCCAGAGGAAGTAGACAGACAGCTGTCCATACAAAGCGATGATTTTGTTGTGATCATGACGCATAATTTTTATCGCGATCAAGAAATTCTCTCGCTATTAAAATCAAACCCTGTGAAGTATATAGGAGTTTTAGGATCTAAAAAGCGCACGCTTCGATTATTGAATACTGATATTTCATCACGCATTCATTCGCCGGTAGGACTTTCTATAGGAGCGGTAGGACCGCAGGAAATTGCCGTTAGTATTCTTGCTGAATTAATTCAAAACCTCCGAATGTATGATGAAAAAAAGGGGCGAAAATGTCCGGGTTAAATATTGTTGCTGTTTATCTTGCCGCGGGAGCTAGTAAAAGGATGGGCAGAAATAAACTGCTGCTGCCTTTAGGGAATGGATGTTTGGGGAGTAAAGCTTTACGAAAAGCGGTTTCTTCAAAAGTAAATCATACGATAGTAGTAACTAAGAAAGGAGATCATCTTGAGTGGATTGACCCTATTCTTTTTTCAGAAGCATATCAGCAGAAGTGGAGTCATACTTCTTGTAGTAGCGCCTTAAAAGGTCAGTCTGCGTCTTTAAAATGCGGATTAAAAAAAGCAAAAGAATTAAACGCTGATGCTATTATTGTGCTGTTGGCAGATCAGCCTCTTATAAGCATCGTGCTGATAGATACATTTGTTTCTCTTTTTGAAAAACATTTTTCTGTTCCATTTATTTCATCTTTTTATCAAGGAATTTCCAGAGCACCGGTTTTATTTTCAAAACAAATGTTTTCAAGCTTGGATAAGCTGCAAGGAGATCAAGGGGCAAGAAAAATCATAAGACAAAGCGGACCTGAAAATGGAATATTGTATGAATGGACCGACGCTTGCCTTTTTATGGATGTTGATACAAAACAAGCGTATGAGCGCATTAAAAAGATATACAAAGAGAAAAGTCGACTGTTTTGATTGATGGAGGTGAAAAGAGTGGAGGTCATTGGAAAAAGCGTTATTCGAAAAGATGCATTGGAAAAAGTAACGGGTACGGCTCGATATACAAATGATTACATGTTTAAAGGCTCCCTGCATGCCAAAATAGTAGTCAGCCCTTACGCTCATGCAAGGATTCAAGCAATAGACGTCCAAGCGGCGATTGCTATTCCCGGTGTTCACGCGGTTGTGACGGGTGAGCATTTGCCGTTAACCGGGGAAGGAGTTCGTGACCGGCGACCGCTTGCATTTGAAAAAGTGCGGTATCACGGAGAAGCCGTAGTCCTAGTAGTAGCAGAAACTCCTGCGCTCGCTGAGCGTGCGGCGAGTTCTGTTCATATTCAATATGAGCCGTTGCCTGTCGTACATTCTCCTAGCGCCGCTATTAAGCCTGATTCTCCTTTAGTGCATGAACATATGCACATCTACAAGCATGATGAAACGGTGTATCCAGAGCCCGGCACCAACGTAGCAAACAGAGTTAAAATTCGAAAAGGCAATATAGAAGAAGGTTGGCAAAAAAGTGAGTTAATAGTTGAAGAAACATTTTCTCTATCTCCTTCAGATCACGCGGCAATGGAAACAAGAAGCGCCGCTGCTGAAATCCTTCCAAATGGATTAGTTAAAATTATCACTTCTTCTCAAGCTCCTTTTATGGTGAAAAAATTAATCAGTGAGTACTTTGAAATTGAAGCGGGAAAAGTGATCGTTGAAACACCGCTAGTAGGAGGAGGGTATGGAGGAAAAGCAGCTGTTCAGCTGGAGCTGCTTGCTTATCTAGCTTCAAAAGCTGTGGGTGGAAGGCTGGTTAAAATATTGAACACAAGAGAAGAAGATATGCTTACTTCGCCTGCTCACGTAGGTCTAGATGCCAAAATCAAGCTAGGTTGTTCTAAAGAGGGACTCTTGCAGGCTGCTGACATTCTTTATTTGTTCGACAGCGGTGCTTACGCAGATAAAGGAACGGACTTGAGTAAAGCAGCAGCAGCTGACTGTACGGGACCTTATCGTCTTGAACATGTTTTTTGTGATTCATTATGTGTATATACAAATCACCCTTACGCTTCTCCATTTCGAGGATTTAGCCATTCGGAACTATTATTTGCGTTTGAGCGCACGATGGACATCCTTGCTAAAAAAGCAGGTATAGATCCTTTGGAGTTTAGAGAAAAAAACGCTATTCTGCCGGGCGATACTACGCCTACGCAAGTACGTTTAACTTCTAGCAGCGTTGGTAACTTACCGGAATGTATTCGTCGCTTGAAGCAGCTAATGAAATGGGAGGAAGGGCAGAGAATAGTTCATGAAAACGGCCTTATTACTGCCAAAGGGATTAGCTGCGTCTGGAAAACCTCCACTATTGAAACAAACGCAGGTTCAGGTGTTATTCTCACATTCAATCCTGATGGAAGCGTGAATTTAATGTCTGGCGTTATTGAATTAGGCACGGGGACCAAAACAGTGCTCGCGCAAATACTGGCTGAAAAATTGCAGATGCCCGTGGAACGTATTCATGTGCGAATGGAAGTAGATACTCAAACGACTCCTGAACATTGGAAAACGGTGGCTAGCAGAGGCACTTTTATGGCAGGAAGAGCGGTTTTAGAAGCGGCTGAAGATGTGATTAACCAATTAAAAAAGATAGCTTCTTGTATATTTCGAGCTTCTGAGGAAGATATCGAAATAAAAAATGAAAAAGTTTTTTTACGGGATGAGCCTGAAACTTCCTTGGCCTTTAAAGAAATTGTATATGGTTATAAATATCCGAACGGAAATGCAATTGGAGGGCAAATCATAGGGAGGGGCAATTATATTTTAAGAGGGATGACCTACTTGGATAAAGAAACGGGAGCTGGGCGTCCCGGTCCTGAATGGACGGTAGCAGCTGAAGGAGTTGAAGTGGAATATAACCCTAGAACGTATAGATATCGTATTGTAAAAGCAGTCTCTGTTATTGACATAGGAACCGTGTTAAACGAGAAAATGGCAAGAGGGCAAGTCATGGGTGCGATGAGTATGGGCCTATCGTTTGCCGGAAGAGAAACATTTTGGTTTGATTCAAATGGTCGTATTTTAAACCCTCAGCTTCGGAAATATCGTCCTCTTCGCTACGGAGAGCATCCGGAGTACGTAGTAGAATTTGTTCATACGCCTCAATTAGATGCGGCCTACGGAGCTAGAGGAGTCGGAGAACACGGGCTGCTTGGTATGCCGGCTTCTTTAGGAAACAGCTTAACGGTGGCAGCAGAAACAGAATTAAACCACCTTCCGCTTATTCCAGAATTAATTTGGAGAATGAAAGAAGGGAATGCTGATGATTTCATTTGACTTTGAATATCACAAACCTGCTACCGTTTCAGAAGCAGTTGCCTTATTTCAAGAGTTAGAGAATCAAGGCAAACAGCCGCGTTATTATGCTGGAGGCACTGAAATTCTGACATTGGGCAGGTTGGGTTTGTTTGTTACCCATGCTGTCATTGATATAAAAAATATACCCGAGTTTCAAAAAGCAGAAGTCGATAAAGACTGGATGATTTTTGGTGCAGGTGTAACGTTGACTGAACTGGAAGAGAAAAACTTATTTCCTTTATTAAGTAAGTCTGCTAGCGAAGTGGCTGATCACACGGCTCGAAATAAAATAACGCTGGGAGGAAATATTTGTGGGCATATCTTTTATCGAGAAGCCGTATTGCCGCTCCTTTTAGCGGATAGTCAACTCGCAGTGGCAGATCTCAGTGGAATAAAGCTCCATTCGATTCACGATCTTTTTCAGCGGCGTTTGCAGCTAAAAAAAGGAGAGCTGCTTGTTCAGGTGTTTGTTGAAACAAAGTATGCTGACCTCCCGTATATGAGTATAAAGGAGCGCCAGCAGTGGGATACAGGATATCCACTAGTTACAGTAGCAGCTTTAAAAACAGAAGAAAACATTCGAGTAGCTTTCAGCGGAGTATGTTCGTTTCCTTTTCGATCAGCTGAAGTAGAAAAAGTGCTAAACCAGAAAGACATTCCATTAGAAGATCGACTTCAAACTGCTCTTGAGTATATACCGGCTCCAATTTTAAATGATGGAGAAGGATCGGATCGATATCGCAAATTTGTGATTAAAAATTTATTGATTGATATTTTCAAAGAGCTGGGAGGAACATAATGTGCTAAGAGATGAAGGGTATAGAATAACAGTTAAGCTAAAGGTTAATGGGGAAGAAAAAATGGTTGATATCCGAACAGCAGATACGCTGCTTTACGTATTAAGAGAAAAGCTGGGCCTTACCGGAGCAAAACCAGGCTGTTTAAATGGAGACTGCGGAGCTTGTACAGTAGGGATAAATCAGCGGCCAATGAAATCCTGCCTCATGTTAGCGGCAGAAGCAGAAGAGAAAGAAATAATGACTATAGAAGGACTGAAGAGTTCACCTATGCAAAAAGCTTTTATTGAACACTTTGCTTTTCAGTGCGGTTATTGTACATCGGGTTTTATTATGAATGCTCATTTGCTTTCCAAACGCCATCCTTCAGGCAGTGACGATATTATAAAGGAGTGGTTGGCTTCCAATATATGCAGATGTACAGGATATAAAGAAATTGAAGACGCAGTAAAATCTGTTTTACACTTTTCGGAGCGCGAGTGAGAAAAGAAAAAGCAGAATTAGAATAACACTTACACGTGTTTAGAATAGTATGTGCTAAGGGTGTGGAGAATGTGGAATGGAAAAGCGGCTTTGACAAAGAAAGGGAACTTATCTTTGCCATTCAACGAGATCTGGATGTAGTAACAGCCATATTATTATTAACTGGCCAAATAACAATTATAGGAGTATTTGTGACACCCGGAGCTTTTCGTGTTTCAGTAGGCGGACCTATTACAGGAACCAGTCGCATCGAAGGAAAAGACGGAAATGTGGGAATTAATATTATTATTGATATGATTGATGTGTTTCTTGCGGCTTTGCTGCTTAATAACCAGATCAATGTGTCGGGCGCCTTTATTTCTTCTGGAAGGTTTACCATTAACGTAAGCGGACCTATTTTTGGCGTTCCCAAAACAGAACCTGCATTAAGTGAACTGAATCAATCCTCTCAGTTTTTTCATCGTACCGTATCAAAACATTTTTATGTAAATCCTGACTTAGTTGAAAAATTTACAAAGGACTGATTAAAATGTCATTAACGGATATACCTACAGTAAGACCTTCAGAGACGAGTATTTTTCTTATCGCCCTGCCGCTTATTATTTTTATCTTTTTCTTTACTCAGCCAAAAGCATCAGATGTTAAATAATCATGTAGCATAATGGGTGTTTTATCCTTGGGCACACAAGCTGCTTATTTTTCTGTTCATATCATTGCCCCTTCATTCATTAAGCCCCTAACGCTTTTCTTTTCTGTCATGTTTCATTAAAATGAACATAAACATGTATGTAGAGAAAAGAATAATGTAGTGTTTCCTAACGTTATAAAATAGCTTACTATACGAAGAAAGCGTCTATAATAAAAGAAATGAACCTTTTGCGTGGTCAGCTGACGATGCTTTTTATTTTTACAAACTGCAGTGAAGGCAGAAAGGAGAGAATTCGATGAGTTTGCGCGAGCGGCTGCTGTATGTAGCGGAACATTATAAACAAATGGGTGGAGACGTACTTGTAAAACATGAAATAGAAAATATGCTTACACGCAGGCTTCCGATTTCTCTTTATCGATTGGAGCATATAAATCGAGAAGAAATGCGTATATCGGGACACCACGCTGAAACATTTCCTTACGTGACCCTTGCGAATAAGAATATAGAGAGTGACGTGATGGTCGCGTATTTATTCAGTGAAGACGGTCAGCGTATTTACTTAGTCATGTTGAGAGGAGACTCAGAAGAAGGAACAGATCTGAAAGACATTCGATTTTTTACTCCTGAACATGCCCGCGTATTGAAAGATAATCATATTGTCATTGGTACAAGCATGGAAGCGAAAAGCTTTGAGGATAGAGTAGCTCTTTACCTTCCTTACAATATAGCAGACTTACCTAGCAATGATCAGCTGCAAGAGGACTTGCATTTACTGTTAAGTATGCATGAACAGTATATAAAAACATACGGAATGAGCAAAGAGATGATGGGGGACAAAGACGCCATCGTCCATATTCATGAGTATATTAGGAAATCTGGATTTACATATGAACGACATGATATAGCCAACGCCTACTTTGCTTTAAAGACCAAACCGTTTATTGTTTTATCAGGAATGAGCGGGACAGGAAAAACAAAGCTTGCTCAGCTCTTAGCAGATAGTATCGGTGCCACGATTGAAAATGGAAGACAAGTGCTCATTCCTGTTCGACCCGATTGGCACGATAGTTCAGATTTATTAGGATATATTGATTTAAGAGGAGATTTTCGCAGAGGATCGTTTCTGTCGATTATGCAGCAAGCCATTCAGCATCCAGCTTACACATATGTTGCCATATTGGATGAAATGAACTTAGCTCGAGTTGAGCATTATTTTAGCGACATTTTAAGCGTGATGGAAAGCAGGAGCTGGTCAAAAGAGAAAATCAAAACGGCTCCGTTATTCCCGGGACATAAGATGTTCCGAGATATTTATTTGCCATCCAATCTTCTCATTATCGGTACAATTAATATGGATGAAACAACTCATGGGTTTAGTCAAAAGTTGTTAGATCGTACCAACACAATTGAGTTAAATAAGATTCAACTAGATTCTTTTGATTTTTTAGATGATAGAGATCCGTCTCAGCACGGCATTCAAAATGTACAAATTCAAAGTCAATATGTTCACTTAAAAGATGCGTATGTTGAACATGCTGAGCTCATTCACGAAGTAACAAATGAATTGCTAACTGTCAACGAGATGCTTATAGAAGTCGATTTGCAAATAGGTTACCGCGTACGCGACGAAATATGCTTTTATTTAATTTACGCGGTGAAAAGCGGAATGTTTACATTTGATCAGGCGTTCGATTTTCAGGTTTTGCAAAAAGTTTTGCCTCGTATTTCAGGAAGCGATGGGTACACATTTGATTTATTAAAAAACCTTTATTATTACTGTACAAATACGCTGTTAGATGATGAATTTGAGACAGCTGTCGTAAATGCAGATGGAATGAGATTTCCTAAAAGCGCACGCAAAATAATGGAGATGATGAGACGTTTTGAAGTATACGGATACACGTCATTTTGGATTAATACCGTACGTTGAAATTGAAACTGACACGTGTACGGTGGTTATAAAAGGGAAAAATAAGAAAAAAATAAAATCTGCAGAAGAAGTGATGTTTTTTTCTTGTACAGGAAAAGGAATTACACATGTAAAAGTATTAAATCAAACAAAAGGCATGATGACCTCAAAACCGCCGCTTGAGCCTTTATTTTTTGAAAATGAAACCTATCAAATTACAGTTGTTTCTAAAAATGAAACAAGCCTGTTTGTTAACCACGATTCAAAAGCAGTTGAACAAAGCTTTCAAAGCGTAGGATTTCCCTACATTTTGACGGGAAATATAAGCTTTCAAAATGAAGTAGGGTATTCTACATTTCATGTTTACAGCGAAAGAGAAAAAGAGCTCTCCTTTACTCTTGAAATTTTCCCCTCAAAGATGAGCTACAAGACAGATTATGTACACATGGTTGATGAAGTGAACGGATATATTCATGATTTGGCATACGATATGCTTCGTAAAACATATATTGAAGCAAAATCTGTTTGGTCTAAGCAAGCAACATGGACGGAATTTTATCATGTTCTCTCTCACTATATGAAACCCTTTCTTCATTCTGTGCGTCAGATTGAAAATCAGCCATTTCAATCGGTAAAAGTTGAACATGAGCTCATGAGAGGCGATCAAATAAAAAAACAAGATAGCCGTGCTATATCATTTGTCCGAACCCACCCTACCTATCTTGCATCTTCAAGCAGGGGGATTAAAATTAATCGAAATATAAAAGTAGTACCCACAAAAGCGATTGGCACCAGGCACGTGTCTACCTATGATAATCTGGAAAATCAAAGTGTAAAATGGATGATGACGCAGCTGTATCATAAGCTAACTGCACTAATTGACAAATTGATAGAAGATAGATATGTAAAAAAAGAAGCCGTATCGGCTCTAGAAACTAATCATGCCGAATTAAAAAGACTGTTAAATAATGCGTTTTGGCAATGGGTGAAGACCCTACAAGCTTCAATTCTTCCTTCTACACTGCGTACGGCACCCCGCTACCGGGAAGCAAGCAGATACTTTATGTTCTTAACGCGAGGATTGGCTCTTAACGGAGAGTTTTACCACCTTTCATTAAAAGATATCGCAACTCTCTATGAATACTGGACGTATGTTAGTCTTTTAAAGAAGTTGCAAACTTACGGCAAGCGGATAGAACAAAACATCATGACAACGACAGAACAAGGGTTGAACGTTAGGATGCAGCCGTCTTATCATCGTTTTCGAGTGGGGAAAGCAGAAGTCACGCTATGGTATCAGAAAGCATACCATCATACTCATACCGTTATTCAAAAGCCTGACTTACTGCTTGAAGTAAAGCAAGGGGAGAAAAAAAGTGTATATCTTTTTGACGCTAAGTATCGTATCAAACCAAATCACGATACGCCTTCACCTAGAGAAGAAGATATTAATACCATGCATCGTTACCGAGACGCTATTGTAGAGGAAAATGGAATAAAGCCGGTACAAACAGCGATTGTGCTGTTTCCAGGGAAAGCAGAGGGCTATAAGCAGCATCATTTTTATAAAAGTATTGAATGTGTTGGAGTTGGTGCGCTGCCTTTTTTGCCGGGAGAAGAAGGGTTAGTAGAAGAATTTATTGAAGCTATTTGTACGGTAGCACCACATTTTTTCAGCGCTGAGTAGGTGAATAGATAGAAAGTGAACAAGTCTTTTTTTATGCGTTGACATAATGTTAAGTTTTTTATGTTTTGATGACATTTCGAGATTTTAGTTGTATTTTCCTGTTGAATTTTCTAGAATAGTAGAGAATAAAACCGTATCAAAAAGAAGTCGTATCATGTGCAGAGAACGTTTCAGGAGGACAACGAAGTGAAAAAGATTCTACTATTCACGTTAGTAGCGCTATTGGCAACTTTTTTTATTGACAGGGTATACAGCGAACGCAACCAAGCGCAACTTCAGCAAACTGTAATTAATGAAATTAAAAAAACAAATCAAAGTAAAGAAGAAGCTTCCATCCTTGATTTTAATGAATTATGTGATTTTAGATGGGACAAAGTATATGTTTTTGGACCGGAAACGACTCGCAGTGAGGTAAATGAAAAGCTGGGATTCACGTGGTCTGAAGCAAAAGCAAAAGGTATTGGAAAAGATAAAAAAGATAACTTTATTGTCTTTGTAGAAAATAATCAAGTAACGCAATATTTAAAAATACCGGCGTCATATGGAACTATTGTTCCTAAGACTTCTGTTGCAAATGAAAGCTAACGAAGAAATTCGTTAGCTTTTTTATGCTTTCTTTTTTAAGGATGAAGTTTTTTTCTCTGCTGTTGATTTTGTCGGGTGTAAAGTAGAAGGATCTATGCTCACTTTTAACATTTCCATTAAATGTCGAATATCTCGTTCTTCGCTTCCGCTGCCTTTTGTAACTTCGCCTTGATTTATTTTTTGTTGAATGACGTTTTGTAAGGCATCTCGGTAGTTGTTTTTGTAAATAGACGGATTAAAAGAAGTAGATAGCTTATCAATTAATTCCACCGTCACTTGTGTATCACTTTCATTAATGGAAGAAGTACTGGATAAGTTAGGCACATCTGTGACTGAACGAAGCTCTTCTTCAAAATGCATCGTGTGAAGAACAAGAGATCCGCCCACGGAACGAATAATTGCCATTTGCTGTTTGGAATATAAAAATACATTCGCAATACCGACTTTATTCGTTATTTCAAGTGCATTTAATAAAGTATAATAAGCTTTTAGGCTTGTTTCCCCAGGAGAAATATAGTAGGGCTTATCAAAAAACAGGGGATCAATGTCATCTAACGATACAAAGTGTAACAATTCAACAGCTTTGTTTGCTGCAAAGGGTTCTTTGACACTGTCAATTTCCTGTTGTGAAAGTACAACAAACTGACCGGTCGCGGTTTCGTATCCTTTAACCAGTTCATCGGATTCTACTTCTCGTCCACACGTTTGGCAATGTTTTTCTTGATGAATAGGTGTATGGCAAACGGAGTGTAGCGTGCGCAGCTTTACATCTTTTTCTTCAATTGCTCCGTGCAGTTTAATAGGGATATCAATTAATCCAAAGCTGATTTTACCTTTCCAAGCAGTATGAAGCATAAACGTTCTCCTTTTACTCTTTTTTAGTAGTGTGCCGTAAAATAAATTAGATATCCCATTGTTTTGAAAAGAAGAATATTCTTAAAAAACTATGTGCTAAATAAACAATTAAATAGTTCCAATAAAGCTGCAGAGACAACATCTGCAGCTTTATTGGAACTCGATAGGGAATATTTGCTGATTAGATTTATTTGTCTCATGTTTAGAAATCGTAATTTCAAGGATTTCGTTACTAAATGTAGCGGTAATTTTTTTATTCATCAATGGAAATGGAAAGTCGATTGTACGTTCAACGCTTTCTTCCATTTGTTCTCTTGCAAGCGTTCCTTGCTTTTCATCATGAAATTCTCTAATGCAGTATTTTTTGGCTGTCAGCTGTAAGTGGTCAGCTTGTATCTGAACGATAATATCCTTAGGGTGATACCCTAATAATTCAGCTTCGACAATAAATGATTGTTCTGTTTCAAATAAATCTATACGAACGGAATCATAATCTAAATAACTCATAAAGGGATTTGAAAGCATGACTTCTAATAACTCTTGAAAGCCTTTTACAAACATTTGGTCTGCTGGCAGACGCTTGTTTTTCATTTCTGCGTTCCTCCATTATTTAAAGTGTTTCACTTTACTATCATATGCGCGTTTATGTACTTAGTGAACTCCTGCGCAAAGAATAAGCTTGAAGTACTAGCTGTCTTGTCTGCGCATAAAAAAGCAAGCTCTGTAGAGAGCTTGCCGCTGTTTTACATATCATGTCCGCTATTGTGTTTTTGGCGAGAATGCTTACGGTTTTTCACTTTATGAGATCCACTTAGCGGTTCTGGCTGTCCAGAATTGCTTTTTGGCGCATTTCTTCTGATGTCTTTGCTGCTGTTTTTGTTCATAGTTAAAGCCTCCCTTTCATTTATTAGGGTAGGATAGTGACAGGGAATTTATCCGATGAAAAATTCCCCTTTCTAAAAATAGGTTTAACAAAAACAGGAAATGGGAACAGGAAAAAAGCGTCACATATAATGACGCCTTCTCGTTAGATTTCATGGAGTTAAACGATTTTGCTTTTCTAACTAGTAATTAGTATATCCAATAAGAGATTGTTTTATTGATTTTTTTTGCGTTTTTTATTATTTTGTTTCTGTTGTTCCGTTAATGGTTCATTTGAAAACTCTTCATTATAACCCGCTCCTTTTCCTTGAGCGCTAGCCGCGTTAGCTCCAGGAATGACGTGGTTTGACTTGCGTTTAGCCATGTTAAATCACCTCCGTTTCTAGCATGCGTAAAAATCAATGAAATATGAATTATTAGAAAAATAAAAGGAAGATGGAAAAGGTTATAAGTGAAACTTATGTTAATTAATAACATTCTTTTTATTTACTTATGTATAATATTATATTAAGATAGATGGTGAAGGGAATAGAGGATGGGGTAAGTAAATCCTTTATACATAGAATTTTAAGGGGGTAAAAGCAATGACTAAAAAAGACGTTTTCAACGCTCGTTCGTCATTCGATCTTAATGGCAGCACATATAATTATTACCGCTTACAAGCTTTAGAGGAAGCAGGTTTAGGCAATGTATCTAAGCTGCCGTATTCAATTAAAGTATTATTAGAATCTGTTCTTCGTCAGGTAGATGGCCGTGTTATTACAAAAGAACACGTCGAAAACCTTGCAAAATGGGGAACAAAAGATATTAAAGATATCGATGTTCCTTTCAAACCATCTCGTGTTATTCTTCAAGATTTCACTGGAGTTCCAGCGGTTGTAGACTTAGCGTCACTTCGTAAAGCAATGGCTGATTTAGGAGGAGATCCTGACAAAATCAATCCAGAAATTCCAGTAGACCTCGTTGTCGACCACTCCGTACAAGTTGATAAAGCAGGTACAGCTGACTCATTACGAATTAATATGGACCTCGAGTTTCAACGTAATACAGAGCGCTATAATTTCTTAAGCTGGGCTCAAAAATCATTTAATAACTATCGCGCAGTTCCACCAGCTACAGGTATCGTGCACCAAGTAAATTTAGAATATTTAGCAAACGTTGTTCATGCTGTTGAAGAAGATGGTGAATTTGTAGCTTTCCCTGATTCTCTAGTAGGTACTGACTCTCATACAACGATGATTAATGGTATCGGTGTTTTAGGATGGGGTGTTGGCGGTATTGAAGCGGAAGCAGGTATGCTTGGTCAACCTTCTTATTTCCCAGTTCCTGAAGTAATCGGCGTTAAACTTGTTGGTGAATTACCAAACGGCACTACAGCTACAGACTTAGCGTTAAAAGTTACGCAAGTGCTTCGTCAAAAAGGAGTAGTCGGAAAATTCGTGGAATTCTTCGGTCCTGGCGTAGCAGAACTTCCATTAGCTGACCGTGCAACAATCGCTAATATGGCTCCTGAATACGGTGCAACATGTGGATTCTTCCCAGTTGACGCAGAAGCATTAGCATACATGCGTTTAACAGGAAGAGATGAAAAAGACATTCAGGTTGTCGAACAATATACAAAAGCAAATGGTTTATTCTTCACACCAGAAAATGAAGATCCAATTTTCACTGACGTTGTTGAGATTAACCTTGCTGAGATTGAAGCAAATCTTTCTGGTCCAAAGCGTCCGCAAGATTTAATTCCACTTTCTCAAATGCAAACAGAATTCAAGAAGGCTTTAACAGCTCCTGTTAGCAACCAAAGCTTCGGACTTGATGCTAAAGACGTGGATAAAGAAATTACATTTAAGCTTGCAGACGGTTCAGAAACAACAATGAAAACAGGTGCCATTGCCATTGCGGCTATCACAAGCTGTACGAACACATCAAATCCTTACGTATTAGTAGCAGCCGGTTTAGTTGCGAAAAAAGCGGTAGAAAAAGGATTGGATGTTCCAGCTTACGTGAAAACTTCTTTAGCACCAGGTTCAAAAGTAGTAACGGCTTACCTGCAAAATTCAGGGCTGCTTCCATACTTAGATAAAATCGGCTTTAACATCGTAGGTTATGGCTGTACGACTTGTATCGGTAACTCTGGTCCATTAGAAGCTGAAATTGAAGCAGCGATTGCAGATAGCGACTTGCTTGTAACGTCTGTTCTTTCAGGAAACCGTAACTTTGAAGGACGTATTCATCCATTAGTAAAAGGTAACTACCTTGCTTCTCCGCCGCTTGTTGTAGCCTATGCACTGGCTGGAACAGTAGATGTAGATTTACAAAAAGATCCAATCGGCATTGATACAGACGGCAATGAAGTATTCTTTAGCGACATCTGGCCTTCTCAAGATGAAATTAAAGAAGTTGTTAGCCGTACCGTAACGCCTGAATTATTCCGTAACGAGTATGAGCGTGTATTCGATGATAACGAACGCTGGAATGAAATTAAAACAAGCGAAGATGCGCTTTATACGTGGGAGAATGATTCAACATACATTCAAAACCCACCTTTCTTTGAAGGCTTATCAGAAGAACCAGGTGAAGTAGAGCCGTTAAATGATCTTCGCGTAGTAGCGAAATTTGGTGACTCAGTGACAACGGATCACATTTCACCAGCGGGTTCAATTGCAAAAACATCACCTGCAGGTCTTTACCTTCAAGAAAACGGTGTAGAGCCAAAAGACTTTAACTCATATGGTTCTCGTCGTGGTAACCATGAAGTAATGATGCGCGGTACGTTTGCAAACATCCGCATTAAAAACCAAGTAGCTCCTGGTACAGAAGGCGGCTGGACAACGTACTGGCCAACAAATGACGTAATGAGCATTTATGATGCTTGTATGAAATACAAAGAGCAAGATACAGGTCTTGTTGTACTTGCAGGCAAAGATTACGGCATGGGAAGTTCTCGTGACTGGGCAGCAAAAGGAACAAATCTTTTAGGTATTAAAACAGTAATCGCTGAAAGCTTCGAGCGTATTCACCGTTCAAACCTAGTATTAATGGGTGTTTTACCTCTTCAATTTAAAGATGGTGAAAGCGCGGATACATTAGGTTTAACTGGAAAAGAAACAATTGCAGTAGCAGTTGATGAAACAGTAAAACCACGTGATTTTATAAAAGTAACAGCAACTGATGAAGCTGGAAACAAAAAAGAATTTGAAGTACTGGTTCGTTTCGATAGTGAAGTTGAAATTGATTACTATCGCCACGGTGGTATCCTTCAAATGGTGCTTCGTGATAAATTACAGTCTAAAACACATGCGTAAGTTATAAAGAAAAAGAGCGGTTCTCGTGAGCCGCTCTTTTTTTATGCAAACGCACTGTTTTCGACAAAAAGTGAGAGGGGAATATGCTATATTATAAAAGAAAATGCCCTATAAAAGGATTATTTTAGTAGATATTGCACATATCTATTAGTACATAGATTATCACTTTTTAGAAGAAATAAAGGAGCCGATCATATGGTTAAAAAAATAATTGCGGTCTTGCTTCTAGTAGGCTTTCTTAGCTACGCCCTTTGGCAAGGGCTTTCTCCAAATGAAGCATCCGATAATTCTAACTTAAGCGAATACAAGGATTTAAATATCAAAAAAGGCGATAGTGCTCGTCAGGCTTCGGGTCAAGCTTATGGGTTGGAACCAAAAGATACAGCGCCTCCGTTTACACTGTCAGATACGAGCGGGAAATCCGTTCAATTATCGGATTTTAAAGGAAAAAAAGTCATTTTAAACTTTTGGGCAACATGGTGTCCGCCGTGTCAAAAAGAAATGCCCGATATGCAAGCGTTTTATGAGAAATATGGAAACGATGTACAGCTGCTTGCGGTTAATTTAACTTCGTCGGAAGGCAGTAAACAGGCAGTATCTAAATTTCTTAAAGAAAAACAGTTTACGTTTCGTGTATTATTGGACGACCAAGATAGTGTAGGAAGTAAAAAATATCGAGTCTCCACCATTCCGACATCTTACTTTATAGATGAAGAAGGGAAAATTGTTCAACGAGTGAATGGTCCAATGACGCTTAAACAAATGGAAAACTTTGCTCAACAAGCAGCGAATTAACTTCGCTGCTTGTTTTATTAAACATGAAACTTATTTACTTTATCATCGTATATATAGATAGGTCAGTAAACATGTCAAACTTTCTTACAACTTTTCAAAAAAAGTATGTTTACTTATCTGACAAATTGGTTACAATATAGATAGTTATACGATATCAGTTTCTTTAGATTTTTCAGATTTTTCATAAAAATTACATAAAGTAGGTGTTGTGATCATGAGAAAATTGCGCAAACGTTCATTTGAAGAGTTAGTGCAAGAAAATAAAACGCAGCTGTTAAAAGATCAGTCAGAAATTGAACGCATTGAAATGGAAATTGAAAAGCGGTTAGAAGATCGTATGCTTGAAAGAGCTGAATAACTTTAAAGTAAGTTGGTTAGAGTAACGGTGAGGAGGGGATAAGCATGGGAAATCCTAAAAAACAAAGCAAACCTTTTGTTCCGAATCACATCGGCACTCAACAGAGAGAAGCTGGTGGAAATAACGGAAAACAAATGCAAGATACATCCGGCAAGCATCCTCAAGTTATTCAAACCAAAGGTGAATGAATAAAAAGTCGCTGAATTCAGCGACTTTTTATTATTTGAATTCTACCGTGAATAAATAAACGTAAGGATTGCTCGAAATAAGCTCTTTAACGACTTCTCCATCGTCGGTTGAAAGCGGAGCAACTCGTATGCCACTGCCATCGTCACCAAATAAAGCAGCAACTGGATATGTTTTATTCATTTTTACCGTTTGTTTTTTCTCTAATCCAGTAAAGGAATATCCGTTCATTTTTTTTGGCTTTTCCGCTTCTATTCCTAGGTTTGTATCGTTGCTTCCTACATTAAACATAACTTTATGCGCATCATCATCGATTTTATATGTAATAGCAAACATGTCAAATTCTTTTGAAACAGTCAACCCTCCTGAAAATAAAGGTTCTTTTGCTTTTCCCTTTTCGTAATAAGTAGCTTTTACATAAGCTTCTTTTGCGTCACTAGGAGCTTTCACATCGTATGCAATGATATTGCTTTTGTAGTCCAGGTTTGTCACAGCTAACATTTTTTCTTCATGTTTTGAGTAATGATGAGGCTTCATAAAGGCACTTGCTGTCAATTTTGATGCCAATGAGGTTTGTGACATAAAAAATACGGCAAGCACTGCAATAAAGATGACGCTTAGTAATGTTATCATTCGTTTGGTCATAGCGATTCCCCCTTTGTATGTAAATATTACCATATTATGTATGTTTTATATACATATTTTAACTTAATTATAATTATATTATGTAAACTAAAATCATTTTTTTCCACTTATAGAGATGAACAAATCCGGCATACTACAATTGTAACAAAGTTATTTTGAGGAGGAAGATACAATGGCATGGAATAAACCGAATCCAGACGATCGCAGTGATAACGTTGAAAAATTACAAACAATGGTGCAAAATACAATGAAGAACATTGAAGAAGCAGAAGAAGCTGCTGCATGCAGCAATGAAGAAGAACGTCAGCGCATTCAGCAAAAAAATCACAATCGCGAAGTAAGTATCGAAGCAATGCGCAGCGAAATAAAAGATGAGTCAGAAGCTCGTCAAAATGGTTACGAAGGTACGATTTAATAAATAAAGCAACGACAATAAGCAGCTAAAAATAAACGGTTTTAGCTGCTTTCTTTCTATATTTTTTTAGTAAGGTCAATACTAATACAAACTAGCAAAGAGGTTTATGTAGGTGAAAAAGCACGTGAAAAGGAAAGTAGTAAGGATTTTGGTCAGTTTACTTGTCGTCTTGATTATTGTGGGCTCTTATCAAACGCATAAGCCTTTGCCTAAAGGAGTTTCATACGAAAGTAAGCCGCACAAAGTAGAAGATGTATTTCTCTTATCAGACCTAACGTATCAAGACCAGCAGACATCTGCTTCTGAACAACACATTTTTCAAGCAGTTACGAATGCGATTGATGACGCAAAAGCTTTTATTATTATGGATATGTTTCTATTTAACGGCTACTATAACCAAGGCGAAACGTTTCCTCACCTTAGTGATACGCTTGCAAGTAAGCTGATTGAAAAGAAACGAAAACATCCTACTATCGAAATCGTCTTTATTACAGATGAAATCAATACAACCTACGGCTCACATGATTCAAAGTGGTTAGATTCACTGCGGCTAAACGGAATCAAAGTGGTGCAAACCAATTTATCTAAGCTCAGAGACTCCATTCCACTGTATTCTTCAGTGTGGAGAACTTTTGTTCAGTGGTTTGGTGAAAAAGGAAACGGATGGATAACAAATCCGTTTGGTACCAATGCGCCTAAAGCGACGGTCCGTGCTTATTTAAAGTTGTTAAATGTAAAAGCTAATCACAGAAAAGTAGTAGCAACAGATCAAAGCGTTATTATCTCCTCTGCCAATCCTCATGATGCAAGTTTTTATAATTCTAACATGGCCTTTGAAGTAAAAGGGAATATTATTGGAGATGTGGTGAAAAGTGAACAAGCAGTGTCAGATTTTTCTTATGGAGGAAAGTTACCTCGGTATAAGAAGAAAGAAAAAGAAAAGGGAGACCTCTATGTTCAGCTGTTAACAGAAGGCAAAATCTATAAGCACGTATTGCATGATTTACGTCATGCTAAAAAAGGCGACGATGTATGGCTTGGCATGTTTTATCTTGGAGATCGAGACGTAATAAAGGCGCTTTTGAAAGCTTCCAAACAAGGCGCAAACGTACGATTAATTTTAGATCCTAATGAGAATGCGTTTGGAAGAAAAAAGTTCGGACTGCCTAACCGTCCAGTAGCAGCAGAACTTGTGAAAAAATCTAAAGGCGATATTAAAGTTCGCTGGTATTATACGGGAAAAGAGCAGTATCATCCCAAAACTTTATTTATTCGAAATAAAAAAAATGCAACTATTATTGCAGGAGCAGCAAATTTCACAAAACGAAATTTGGCTGACTTGAACTTAGAAACGGATATTAAAGTATCAGGACCTTCTAACAAAAAGGTTATGACCGAACTAAACGCTTATTTTGACCGTTTATGGACAAATAAAGACTACACATATACACTTCCTTATAAAAAGTATGAAAATAAAATGACGCGGCTGGAAACACTGATATATCGCATTCAAAATGCGCTTAGTCTTACAACATATTGAGTTACAACCAAACTAGTAGGAGTATATTCTCCTTATATGGTAAGATAAAACAGGAACAGGGCAAGAGGAGGTAAAATCATGTTAGTATCAACGAAAGAAATCGAAGTGCGCTATGCAGAAACCGATCAGATGGGCGTTGTGTATCATGCTAACTATTTAGTATGGATGGAAATAGGTCGAACGCAGTTTATTAGTGATTTAGGTTTTAGCTATGCACAAATGGAAAGAGACGGTGTGCTGTCGCCAGTTATTGATATACAGGCTTCATATAAAAAGCCGCTTCATTATGGCGAGACAGCTGTAGTACATACTTGGGTTGAGAACTATGACGGTCTACGCGTTGTGTACGGCTACGAAATTTTTAATTCAAATGAAGAACTTGCGTTAACAGGAACATCGTCACACGTATGTGTGAAAAAAGAAAACTTTAAGCCCATTTCGATTCGCCGTAATTATCCGGAATGGCATAAAGCCTATGAAGAGGCCAAAAAGCAGGGTTAAGCGCAAGAATAAAAAGCATCGATAAATCGATGCTTTTTTTCTTACGCTTCGTAATGAAAGTCAGGTTCTTTTGTTTCTTCATTATAATTTACGGTCAAATCATGACCATCAAAGTACCAAAGGTCTTCATCTTCTACGAAGAATGTTAAACCGTCAACTTTTGTTTCAACGCCAACGTTTTTAGGAGAATCTGTGTTTACACCTAAAGAAAAACCTTTTTGAACGTTGCTGCATCCGCCGTAGCGAACAAAAAAGCGAATTGTTTCGTTTCCTTCTAGCATCATTTCATCTTTGTACCACGTAGCTGCTGCTTCTGTTACTGTTAATTTCATTAATTATGCTCCTTCCAATACTGCGGATACACTTATTATAGTAGAAAGGTAGATAAATTACCAATATATACGAATCCAGCTAGGAAGGAATGAGATAAAATAAAACGATTTAATATAGAGGTGAAGGCTTCATTTCTATATTAAATCGTTTCATTCTTTCATTTGAAATCATATTGTTTTCCAATGGTTTCCCAGCAGTGAACGCAGTAGCGGCTTCCTTCTAGCTGTGAATCCATTTTCTTATTTCGTTTGCAAATAGGGCATTTTTTCTTCACATCATTCACCTCCTTATTTTAGTATCAGTATAACTAATAAATAAGAAATGTATTCGCTTACAAATCGGTTATAAAAAAAGAAATAAGAGGAAGCTCCTCTTATTTCTTTTTACCTGACAAAAATGTGACTTTCGGTTCTGTTTTATTAAGAATTCGGGTAATGTTTGCACGGTGTCTGTAAATGACAAAGGCTACAATTAAACCAATAATCATAATAAGCATGTAGTCTTGCTTAAATAGCGTGTAGATAAAGGTTAATACCCCGGTAACCATTGATGACAATGATACATACTTCGTTATGTATAAGCAGATAAAAAAACATAATAGTACGAAAGCAAATAAAAGAGGTTCATAACATAAAATCACTCCGGCGGACGTGGCAACAGCTTTCCCGCCTTTGAATTTCGCGAAAACAGGAAAAATATGACCAATGACAGCAAATAAACCAATGAAGAGAATGTTTTGATTCGTATTAAATAAAAGCGGTAAAGAAGCTGCTAGAGTTCCTTTTAGAATGTCTCCAAGCGTAACGATAATTCCAGCTTTTACGCCCAATGTACGAAAGGAGTTGGTGCCGCCTAAATTGCCGCTTCCATGCTCTCGTATATCGATGCCGTATCCTAGTTTTCCAACAACTAGTCCAAAAGGAATAGAGCCCAAGATATAGGCAAGAATAGGTAATAAATAATTCATGTTTGAAAGCTCCTTTATTTCTATATCGTTTCTATTTTACCATGAGATACTTAAAAAAACATAGCTAGTTTTAGGTGAGAGACAATTATTTTAAAAAAAGAAGACGTTTACAAAAATAGAGAAAACGGGTACTATATGCAGGAAATCAACTGTAAATCGCGAATGTTGTTCAGTACATATTATATAGCTAAGAGAGGTAATAGACATGTCCATTAAAATTCCTTCCCGCCAAGAGCTTGGTAAAATATTAAAAAAAAGCAAGCGCATTGCTGTAGTAGGTTTATCAGATAACCCTCATCGAACGTCTTATATGGTTTCAGAAGCCATGCAGCAGCAAGGTTACGAGATTATTCCGGTGAACCCGACAATAAACTCAGCGCTCGGCGTAAAAGCTGTATCTTCATTAAAAGAAATTGAAGGACATATTGATATCGTTAATGTATTTCGCCGCTCTGAGCATTTGCTTGAAGTTGCAGAAGAGTTTTTAGAAGTAGACGCAGACGTATTTTGGGCACAATCTGGTTTAATTAATGAAGAAGCATATGACCTGCTCGCTAAAAAAGGGTATACTGTAGTTATGGATCGTTGTATAAAAGTTGAGCATGCTTTAACAAAGTAAGATCTATAAGCAGAACAACCAACCCATGCACACTGCTTGCATGGGTTTCACCATGCGTTGAAATAGTAAGAGCGTTTCCGCTACAATAGACGTTAGACAGCTAGCTTTATAATGCTTATAATCCATGAATACACAAGATATTGCTTTTATAATACGGAAATTTGTGCTAAAATCTTGTAAGTACGCAAAAATAGAAACATACGTTCTGTTGATGCGAACACTATAAAATTAAAAGATAGGATACATGATCATTTATTCTTAGACACGAAGCGCAAACGTTTGTGTTTCATACATAATGTAGTAATGTTCGTTGTGATGAAAGGGGTAGTATGAATGGCTCGGAAACAACAATTTAATTATAATGAAGATGCAATTCAAGTACTAGAAGGATTAGATGCCGTTCGTAAACGTCCTGGTATGTATATTGGAAGTACGGATACACGAGGTCTGCATCATTTAGTATATGAAATCGTCGACAACTCTGTCGATGAAGCTCTAGCAGGCTACGGAGAAGAAATTATTGTAACCATTCACAAAGATAATTCAATTTCTGTACAAGATAAAGGTCGAGGTATGCCAACGGGCATGCATAAACTAGGAAAACCAACGCCTGAAGTTATTTTAACCATCTTGCATGCAGGAGGTAAATTCGGACAGGGTGGATATAAAACAAGCGGAGGCTTACACGGAGTAGGTGCATCTGTTGTAAATGCGCTGTCTGAATGGTTGACCGTAACCATTCATCGAGATGGATTTATTTATGAACAGCGTTTTGAAAATGGAGGAAAGCCAGTTACGACGCTAGAAAAAATAGGGAAAACGAAAAAAACGGGAACAACGATTCATTTCAAACCGGATGCCACGATCTTTTCAACAACTGTGTATAATTATGATACGCTGTGTGAACGGCTCCGCGAATCGGCTTTCCTGTTAAAAGGATTCAAAATAGAGTTAATCGATAAAAGACATGATCGTCACGATATCTTTTATTATGAAACAGGTATTCAAGCCTTCGTTTCATATTTAAATGAAGAAAAAGATTCACTTCATCCAGTCGTCTTTTTTGAAGGGATTCATCATAATATTGAAGTTGAATTTGCCTTTCAATTTAATGATGGTTATTCTGAAACCATTTTATCATTTGTTAATAATGTTCGTACCAAAGATGGTGGAACGCATGAGTCCGGTGCAAAAAGCGCTATGACGCGTGCATTTAATGAATATGCTCGTAAAGTAAGCCTGCTAAAAGAAAAAGACAAAAACTTAGAAGGAACGGATATACGAGAAGGCTTAGGAGCCATCGTTTCCGTTAGAATACCTGAAGAGTTGCTTCAGTTTGAAGGTCAAACAAAAGGAAAGTTAGGTACAAGTGAAGCTCGTTCGTCTGTAGATGCAGTTATTTCTGAAAAACTTGCCTATTTCTTAGAAGAAAACCCGGACGTAAGCTCTCTTCTTGTAAAAAAAGCAATCAAAGCTGCTCAAGCGCGTGAAGCAGCACGAAAGGCGAGAGAAGACGCAAGAAACGGGAAGAAACGAAAGCGTCAAGAAACCGTTCTAAGCGGAAAGTTAACGCCTGCGCAATCAAGAAATCCTCAGCGAAACGAACTGTACTTAGTCGAAGGGGATTCCGCTGGAGGTTCAGCAAAACAAGGAAGGGATCGCCGCTTTCAAGCCGTGCTGCCACTGCGAGGGAAGGTTATCAATACCGAAAAAGCTAAGCTTCAAGATATTTTTAAAAACGAAGAAATTAGTACGATCATCCACGCGATAGGCGGAGGAGTAGGAGCAGATTTCACCATCGATGATATTAACTACGATAAAATAGTTATCATGACCGATGCGGATACGGATGGCGCTCATATTCAAGTGCTTCTGCTAACGTTTTTCTACCGCTATATGAAACCGCTTGTGGAAGCAGGAAAAGTATTTATTGCTCTTCCACCGCTCTACAAAGTAAGTAAAGGGTCAGGTAAAAAAGAAGTGGTTGAATATTCATGGAGTGACGAAGAATTGCAGGGTGCTATCGATAAGGTAGGAAGAGGGTATATGATTCAACGCTATAAAGGTCTCGGTGAAATGAACGCAGATCAGCTTTGGGAAACAACAATGAACCCAGAGACGCGTACGCTGATTCGTGTTCGTATTGATGATGCTGCTCGCGCTGATCGTCGTGTAACCACTTTGATGGGCGATAAAGTAGAACCTCGCAGAAAATGGATTGAAAGCAACGTAGCGTTTGGATTAGAAGAAGATCCAAATATTTTAGATAATGAAAATGTATTAACGGTCGCAGAGGAGGACGTACAATGACACAAACAGAACGCTTTTTAGATTTACCTCTTGAGGATGTACTAGGCGACCGTTTTGGTCGATACAGTAAATATATTATTCAAGAGCGTGCACTTCCGGATGCAAGAGACGGGTTAAAACCCGTTCAGCGCCGTATTTTATATGCAATGCACGTAGATGGAAATACAGCAGAAAAAGGCTTTCGCAAGTCAGCCAAAACTGTAGGGAACGTAATTGGTAACTATCACCCTCATGGTGATTCATCTGTATATGAGGCCATGGTTCGAATGAGTCAAGAATGGAAAGTTAGAAATGTATTAATCGAAATGCATGGAAACAACGGAAGTATTGATGGAGATCCCCCAGCAGCAATGCGTTATACAGAAGCTCGCCTTTCATCGATTGCTGCAGAACTTCTACGAGATATTGACAAACAAACGGTTGAGTTTGTGTCTAACTTCGATGATACAAGTAGCGAACCAACTGTGTTACCGGCTATGTTTCCTAATTTGCTAGTGAATGGATCCACGGGTATTTCAGCTGGTTATGCTACAGAACTTCCTCCTCATCATTTAGGTGAAGTAATTGACGCAACGATCATGCGAATTGATAAACCAACGTGTACAATTGAAGAGTTGATGACGGCTATTCAAGGTCCTGATTTTCCTACGGGAGGAATCATTCAAGGGGTAGACGGAATTAAGAAAGCCTACGAGACAGGTAAAGGGAAAATTATTATTCGCGGAAAAACGGAAGTGGAGTCCATTCGCGGCGGAAAACAGCAAATTGTCATTACGGAAATTCCGTTTGAAGTAAACAAAGCCAACCTTGTTAAGAAAATGGATGAGCTTCGTTTAGATAAAAAAGTGGAAGGCATTGCTGAAGTTCGCGATGAAACGGATCGTACCGGTCTGCGCATCGTAGTAGAATTAAAAAAAGATGCAAATGCTCAAGGAGTACTTCACTATCTTTATAAAAATACGGATCTGCAAGTACCTTATAATTTTAACATGGTTGCTATTGCTAAAAAGCGACCAAAGCTTATGAGCTTGGCCAACATTCTTGATGCTTATATTGATCATCAAAGAGAAGTGGTAACAAATCGTTCTAAATACGAACTGCAAAAAGCACGTGAACGTGAACATATTGTAGCGGGATTGATTAAGGCACTGTCGATTTTAGATGAAGTTATTGCGACGATTAGAGCTTCTAAAGATAAGCGCGACGCTAAAAATAATTTAATTGCCAAATATGAATTTACAGAACCTCAAGCAGAGGCGATTGTATCGCTTCAATTATACCGTTTGACAAACACGGACATCACAGCTCTACAAGCGGAAGCTGAAGAGCTAGGTGCTAAAATTAACGAGTTAGAAGAAATCTTACATAGCGAGAAAAAACTTTTTAATGTAATCAAAAAAGAATTACGCCGTGTAAAGAAGCAATACAGTACAGAACGCCGCTCAAAAATTGAAGCGGAAATCGAAGAAATTAAGATTAATCTAGAAGTGATGGTTCCATCTGAAGAAGTGATGGTGACAGTCACAAAAGACGGATACGTAAAACGAACAAGCCTTCGTTCTTACGCCGCGTCTAACGGGCAAGACTTCGGTATGAAAGATACGGACCGAATTTTAGCGAAGTATGAAATTAATACAACTGAAACGCTACTCATCTTCACAAACAAAGGGAATTATTTATATATGCCAGTGCACGAACTTCCTGATATCAGGTGGAAAGACATGGGGCAGCATATCATGAACATTGTTCCAATTGATAAAGAAGAGCAAATTGTACGGGCGATACCGGTGAAAGAATTTAAAGAAAACCAGTATCTGCTTTTCTTTACAAAAAATGGTATGGTCAAAAAATCAGAATTACTTCAATATAAAGCACAGCGCTACTCTAAAGCTCTTGTCGCCGTTAATTTAAAAGGCGATGATGAAGTAATCGATGTATATCAAACCGATGGTAAAAAACAAGTGTTTATTGCCACTCGCTCTGGCTACGGACTGCGTTTCCGGGAAGAAGAAATTAATATTGTAGGGACTCGCGCTTCTGGTGTGAAAGGAATTAACTTAAAAGACGATGATTATGTTGTAAGCGGCGTTATCTTCGATGAAGATGAAGCTCTATCAACTGAATTATTTATCGCCACGCAACGAGGAGCTGTGAAAAAGACAAAAATTACTGAGTTTGAAGAATCAGCACGAGCAAAACGAGGGCTAGTGATGGTCCGAGAACTAAAATCTAATCCGCATCAAATTGCAAAAGTAAAAGCAATCTCTAAAGAACATTACATGATAGTAGAATCATCTAAAGGTCAAATCGAGCAGGTTGATCCATCTACAATGCGAGCTAGCGACCGATACAGCAACGGTTCATTCGTATTGGACCAAAGCGAAGCCGGCAATTTAGTTGATGTGTGGCTGGAAGAAAAATAACAAAAAAGTAGTAAAGTTTTTAACGCTTTACTACTTTTTTTGTTCAATATTTTTAAATTAAACTATGTTCTAAATAAACAATAAGAAACATTTCCCTACTCCTTATCCCAAATAAACATCATGCACCTCCTACACAAGCTTATAAGAAACTTTTGAATGTTCCAATTGTCCTAAACATATATATATAAGAACATCTAGGAGGTGTTATAGATGAACTATTTTATTCACGTAACTCCTAAGACTAAACTTTTTGTACGGGATATTGGAAAAGGGGAACCCGTTCTTTTCCTTCACGGGTGGCCTGTTAACGCTAAAATGTACGAATACCAATTTACAACGTTGCCGGCCTGCGGTATTCGATGTATCGCTCCTGATCTTCGCGGATTCGGAAAGTCAGATGCGCCTTTCACCGGCTATTCTTATAATCAATTAGCAGATGATATTCGCATGTTAGTAGAAAGACTGGAGCTGAAAAATTATACGCTCGTAGGCTTTTCTATGGGGGGAGCCATTGCCATTCGATATATGAGCAGACATTTAGGATATGGCGTGAAGAAGTTAATTTTATTAGGAGCAGCGGCTCCAAGCTTTATTCAAAAAACTGATTTTCCATATGGACTTCCTTCTGAAGAAGTAAATACAATTATTCAAAATACGTATAGAGATCGCCCTAACATGCTTGAAGAGTTTGGCAAAAAGTTTTTTAATCAGCCTACCAGCTCAGCTTTTAAAGGGTGGTTTCAAGATTTAGGTTTAGAGGCATCCGGTCATGGAACAATTAAAACTGCGGTGTCTTTACGAGACGAAGACTTACGGGAAGATTTGAGCCAAATTTTTGCTGAGACATATATATTACACGGGAAAAAAGATCAAATTTGTCCATTTGATCTTGCAAAAGTTATGAATCGTCATATTTCATTTTCTACACTTCTTCCATTTGAAAATAGTGGACACGGTCTTTTTTATGATGAACGTGAGAAAGTAAATGACACTCTTATTGAACTCATCGCTCAAAGCTCAGCCTATAAGTAAGGATATACATTTAAAACCGAATTGGCAGCCAAATAAAAAAAGTAAAAAACCTGCACCTAACGTAATGAAGCGAAGAAGTTTAGGCGTGATAAATTTTCTTGTGAAATGAATGCTGCTGGCAATATTTAAATTCCAAAGAAGGATTCCAAAGATAATAAAGAAACTATGAAAAAAGACTGATAGCCACGTTTGACTTTGGAGGCTTTCGCTTAAGCTTGACCCAAATACACCAAACCAAAATACAATATTTAAAGGGTTCATAAGAGCAATGAAGAAACCTGTAAAAAACGACTTATCTCTTTTAATAGAGGGTTTATTTACATCTATTGAAAAGGAACGAGAAACAGCTTGTTTCATACTTTGAAAGCCAACAAACGTAAGCATGACAAAACCAGTTGCATAAAGGAAAACAGTAACAGCTTGCATCTGAACAAAAGGCGTTAACCCTATTAAAATGAGGAGCATAAATAAAATATCGGCCGTCATGCCTCCCAAACCAACTAGCCAAGAAGCCCAAAATCCTTTTGTCAGCCCTTTTTTAATCATCTCTATATTAATTGGACCTACCGGTGCTGCGAGACTAATACCTAGAATTATTTGTTTTATAGCAATCAAAAACCACTCCACAAACACAGCCTCCTTTCTAACTTGTCCAATAGTAGCTTATATATATATAGATTAGAGTTTTATAATTTAGAATCGGCATTTAGTTAAAAATGCTCATAAATTTTCTTTTCTTTAATACACATGTAACGTTGAGTTCCATAAGGAGGATTTTAATGGCATCAAAAATGCTTTTTCGAGCCAATGAGATTTTAGAGTCAACGCATGTCCCATTTTGGGGAAAAGATGCTTTTCAATATTTCCGAAGCGATATATTGTCAGAAGAAAATCCATTTCCTTGTATATTAGGGGTAGAAGGCTTTAAAAAAGATTTACTGCGGTTTTCATTTGTGACTACTCCTTATAACTACCAAGATATTAGAAATGTAGCGTTGGCACTTAGAGAATACATAGATACGTTCAAGACCATAGGTCGCTATACATCCTTTGTGTTATTCTTTAAGCCTGAACATAAAGAACGATCAATGGAAGAGTACGAAACGATGTTTTGGGATACGCTGACGTTTCTTCATCAAACTGATCAGAAGAAATGGCCGCAGGACATTCCAAAAGATCCAAAAGATCCATTATGGGAATTTTGCTTTCACGGAGAACCTATTTTTGTCGTCTGTAATACGCCTGCTCATTCTTTACGTAAAAGCCGTAAGAGCAGAGGATTTATGATTACATTTCAACCTCGGTGGGTGTTTGAAGGTATGACAGGAGATTCAAAAATAGGGCGGCACATCCAAAAGGTGGTCCGCGATCGGTTAAAAACATATGATGACGTATCTGCTCACCCTGAGTTAGGATGGTATGGACAGCAGGAAAACCGAGAGTGGAAGCAATATTTTTTACATGATGATAACAACTATACTACCGGACAGTGTCCGTTTAAATTAAAAAGGAGTGAACAGCATGGACGTAAAAAAAGCCTCTATTAAAAAAGGAGTTGGCGGAAAGTTTGAAGAAGTAATTAAAGAGCTGCTTCCGGCGTATACCGGATACGTTGAAGTACAGCACGATATTGCTTTTCAAACGCACCCATCTCATACCCATCCAACTGATGAAATTCTTCATATACTTGAAGGATCTATTTACTTTACAGTTGAACATGATACGGTTCTATGTCAGGCAGGAGATCGAATACATTTACCGAAACAAACGGTTCATTCCTCAAAAGCCGGTCCTGATGGGTGCACATACGTTATTTCCATTTTAAAATAAAGACGAAAGAAGATGATGCTTATGCTACGTTCCCGGCCAGTTCTGCTGCTTATCGATGTACAAGAAGGGTTTTATTCACCACAGTGGGGGGAAAGAAACAACCTAGATGCAGAAAAACATATGCTGACGCTACTGCAAGCATGGAGGCGCCAAAATTATCCTGTCATTCACGTACAGCATGCATCGGAAAATCCAGATTCTCCTTTACACCCAAGTTCGAAGGGATTTCAGTTCAAAGAAGGGTTTGGTCCACAAGAAGACGAATACTTAATTCGCAAACACGTGAACAGCTGCTTCATTGGAACAGAGCTAGACAGTTATTTAAAAGCAAATGGCTATGATACGCTTATCTTAATAGGATTAACTACTAATCACTGCGTCTCTACGACTGCCCGCATGGCTGGAAATCTAGGGTACAGGACGTACGTTGTAAACGATGCAACAGCTTGCTTTGATGGTATGTCCTACGATGGAAAAACAAGGCTTCCTGCAGAAGATGTACATACATTCGCATTGTCTTCTTTGCATGGGGAGTTTGCAACGGTCGTTTCTACAAAAGAGACACTTCAAGTTCTTCAAACCTTTCAATATGCTCAAAATCATAACTGATGTGCATGCGCACATCGGTTTTTTATGTAGATTATGTTTCTTAAAAGAAGTAAAATAAAGATAATTCTATACTATAAGGAGTTTGTACATATGATCATTCGTTATGCTAAAGAAGAAGATTTACCTATGCTTGTTGAAATTTATAACCAGTCTGTTCAAGCAAGTGCCGCTACTTTTGATTTAACGCCTGTAACAGTAGAGCAAAGAAGGAGCTGGTTTGATAATCATATTAGCAATGAACTCTTTCCGCTTATTGTTGCGGAAAGAGACGGGGTAGTAGCGGGCTATGCTTCGCTTTCTTCTTATCGAGATAAAGAAGCGTATATTCAAACGGTAGAGCTATCGATTTATATTGATAAAAATCAACAGGGGCATGGCATTGGAAAACAGCTTATGAAGCGGATTTTGGAATTGGCTAAAGAACTCAACCATCACGTTGTCATTTCAGGAATTACAAAAGGGAATGATATCAGTGTCAAAATGCATAAGCAATTTAATTTTACATTTTGCGGAGAATTTAAAGAAGTAGGCTGGAAATTCGATCAGTGGCAAGATGTGCTTTTTTATCAGCTTATTTTATAAGATGTATGACACCTTTACACATTGTAACGTTTTAGTTTAATGTGTAAAGGTTATTAAAATAATAAGTCATTTTATTATTTTAATACGAAAGGTGTTAGCTATCATGAATACACATTTTCAATATCAGCATATAAGAGCTATTCCAAAAAGATGGTCCAAAAAAGAACTGCATATCCAGCTGAATAGAATCAAACACAATTCTGAACTATCTACTATAGCAGCAGATCCGCTTTTTCATCTGTTAGAATGTACCCATTCGGGCCTTCAAACTAAGCAAGAAATCATAGACTACATCCAAAACATTCCTACTCATCAATTTCCATCTTTTGTAACCCATTTAAGCAGGTTAGTTCAGCGTATTTATTATATAGAAGCTGCTGATTACTGTAATCGTCCCCTCAAAGGTTATATGCTTGTTATGAAAAATCAGCCCGCCTATATATCTCTTCATTTTGCTGATCAGATCATATAAAAAAAGCTCTCTATTCAAAAGAATAGAGAGCTTTTTTTATTCGTATTTTTTCACTGTTACTTGGCATTCTTTTAACGGAATAAGTTTTGACTTTTTCGTCCATTTGTATCCTAACCAAACAATTAAGAATAAAGGAAGTCCGATATAAGAAACAAGTACACCGTACCAGTCAATCGAATCACCCATAAACGCCGAATAGTTTTGACCTAAAATAACAACAGCACATAAAATAAAGGCAA
Source organism: Priestia sp. JV24 (assembly GCF_025910025.1). Lineage (NCBI taxonomy): Bacteria > Bacillati > Bacillota > Bacilli > Caryophanales > Bacillaceae > Priestia > Priestia sp. JV24. The sequence goes on along the minus strand of NZ_JAPCIN010000016.1, from coordinate 176,959 downwards.
AGATAGGACCAAAAGGGAAAAGTTTTGCATGATATGGAAGTTCACTCAAATCATGACCTTGGGCAACAAATGCTCTTCTAAAACGATAGTGGCTGATGGCAATTCCTAACCAAGCAATAAAACCAGACATACCAGAAGCGTTAAGTAACCACGTGTATACCGCACCGTCTCCAAAAAATGAAGCACCAAATGCAAGTGTACCGACAAGTGCCGTTGCAATTAAAGCATTCACCGGAACGCCTCGTTTATTTACTTTTGCTAAGAACCTTGGTGCTTTTCCATCTTTCGCTAAGTTCCACAGCATACGCGTAGAAGCATACATACCTGAGTTACCAGCAGATAAAACGGCTGTTAAAATAACGGCATTGATAGCTGATGCTGCAAACGCCAGACCTGCTCGTTCGAATATTAAAGTAAATGGACTTACTCGCACATCATCACTTGCTAATGAATCGGCTGTGTATGGAATAAGCATCCCAATAACAAAAATAGCTAAAATATAAAATAACAAGATGCGCCAGAAGACTTGTTTAACTGCGCGAGGAACCGTTTTTTCCGGATCTTCACTTTCTCCAGCTGCGACTCCAAGCAACTCTGTTCCTTGAAATGAAAAACCAGCAGCCATAAAAATACCTAAGACAGTAAAGAATCCACCGTGAATGGGTCCATCACCAAGCGTGAAGTTTTTAAACCCTGGTGCTTCATTGTTAAAGATACCAAAAATCATCATAATGCCAATAACTAAAAAGATGATAACCGTTACTACTTTAATTAACGAAAACCAAAATTCAGATTCACCAAATCCTTTTACAGAAAGGTAGTTAAGCCCAAACATAATTAATAAAAACAGGGCACTCCATAAAATAGAAGAAGAGTTTGGGAACCAAAATTTCATAATAAGGGCTCCAGCGGATAATTCAGCTGCAATTGTAATAGCCCAGTTGTACCAATAGTTCCATCCGAGAGCGAAACCAAAGGATGGATCTACAAAACGAGATGCATACGTACTAAACGAACCAGCTTCAGGCATATAAGCTGCGAGCTCCGCTAGGCTGGTCATCAAAAAGTAAACCATGACGCCAATGATAGCGTAAGCTAAAAGCGCTCCCCCAGGTCCTGCTGTGTGAATTGCTCCACCACTTGCTAGGAATAAGCCGGTTCCGATGGCTCCTCCTAATGAAATCATCGTTAAGTGGCGAGATTTCAACCCACGTTTTAATTCTTGTTGCTCTTGCATAGATAAATACTCCTTTCGAATGTACGGAAAGAGACGGGATAACATAAAAAAAGCCCGCAGTATATGTGCGCGCTTTTAAATCTGAAAACCGCGTCAACCTTCCGTGAAGATAGCTCTTCACATCACTCGCATGATGTGACAGTTCTGTTCCTGTTCGGAGACAGCCCCAGCTTAAATCAACCGAGAAGTGATCTAAACTTCGGCAATTTTTCCTTTCAAGCAACATCCTCAATGTTCTCTGCATTTCCGTTACTTTACTATTAAAAACTGCGACCTCTACCTCATCGATTAGGATGAGGGTTTTTTATATTCAATTGACATAAAAGAAGTATACCAAATACTAAAACGATTGTCATTATAAAAAATAGATTCAGAAAATAGAAACATCTTTGAAATCTCTCGAATCTATTTTGTTACATATGGTATAATGAATGTTGTCATAATACTACATAAATATCCGAACGTACCACAGGGGGAGCCGCCGTGCTGAGAGTGAACAAATTGTTCAGACCCTTCGAACCTGTTAGTTAACGCTAGCGCAGGAATGTGGGAATAGTAGCATATATTTGCTTACTCCTGTGTAAACCGTTTGATATGAATGATTCAAAAACAGGAGTGAGAAACGTGAATAAAGCATTACCTTTACAGGCTAAAATTGAAATAGCTATTTTTGCAGCATTGGCTTTTTTAATTGATCTTTTACCTTCTATAAAAATTGCAATAGGCGTAAGCATTTCGTTCTCTATGGTTCCTATTTTTATTATGTGCTTTCGATGGGGAGTCAAAGGAGGAGCTTTATCCGGATTTTTATGGGGAATATTGCAATTAGCTTTAGGAAATGCATATATTTTAACCCCATTGCAAGCTTTTATAGAGTATGTTATCGCTGTTACCTTTATTGGATTTGGCGGGATTTTCTCTAGTTCTATTAAAGGATACTTAGCTAATAATCAAAGATCAAAAGCTTTCTTTTTTATTATTTTATCTTTAATTATAGGAAGTTTCGCTCGTTATTTTTGCCATTTCATTGCAGGCTTAATATTTTGGGGATTTGCTGCACCAAAAGGAATGCCTGTCCTATGGTATTCTTTCTCGATGAACGGGATTTCGATGATTGGGTCGTTGCTATCATGTCTAGTTATCCTTTCACTGTTAATTCCATCCGCATCAAGAATGATTGTAACTAAATCACACTCATCATAAGCAAAAAGACTAAATCTACCAAGATTTAGTCTTTTTTGTCATTTGTCACCTTTGTTTACACAAAAGTGTGTCAGGTTTGATAACATAGTTAGTGAAATATTCAAAAAACTGTTTTATGATAATCACCATATTCAAACGAGATAAGGGATTGATAGCATGCTACAGAAATGGATAACGAGCATAGGTTTAGATATCGGAACAAGCACAACAAAGCTGATTGTAAGCAAGCTGTTAATAGCAAATCAACAAAATCAGTTTACGCTGCCAGGCTGTCAAATTATTGATCGTCGCGTAACGTATGCAAGTTCTATCTATACCACCCCTATGCTAAACGAGGTTGAAATCGATGTTCAAAGATTAACGGTACTACTAGAACAAGAGTATAAGAATGCAGGAATCTCCTTAGATCAAGTGGAGGCAGGTGCTGTGATCATTACAGGAGAAACGGCTAGAAAGCAAAATGCAGAAAGTATCCTTCACTATCTAGCCGAACATGCTGGGGATTTTGTTGTTGCAACAGCCGGCGCTGACTTGGAAGGAATGTTAGCAGCAAAAGGATCAGGAGCAATCCAACGTTCCGCTGAAACAAATGCAGTAATTGCCAATATTGATGTAGGAGGAGGCACTGCTAACATCGCTTTATGTCAAAATGGAAAAGTGATAGAAACGTTTACACTGCATGTAGGAGGAAGATTAATTCGGCTGAATTCAGACGGTTTTGTAACCTACATCTCATCTTATTTAACTGAATTTTTAAAAAATAATTCTTTAATACTGCGAGAAGGTGAAAAAGCAACATTTGAAAAGCTCTCGTCTATCTGTCAATTACTAGCTGAAGAAACCGTGAATTATGTAAAAGCGCTGAATCAAAATTCCACGCTTCTCGTTTCTCCTCATACAAGATCTTCTATACACCCCGAAACGATCATGGTTTCAGGAGGAGTAGGAGCAATGATGGAGAAGCAAAAGCCAAAAACAGTGGAAGAAGTGGCCATACATGGAGACGTTGGTCCGCTTCTAGCATATCATTTTCAATCCATCCAAGTATCTCAAGCCGCTGAGACAACGCGCGCTACTGTAATTGGTGCTGGTATGCAAAATACAGAGGTTAGCGGATCAACCGTATATATTGGGTCGAAGCGGCTGCCGCTGAAAAATATTCCGATTATAGAGATACCCGTTCAGCAAGAGGAGACGTGGAATCAGCAGCTGTTTCAAGAAAGAGCTCGAGCGTCATGTATGCAGGCTTCAACTATTTTCAGTGCAGAAGATCCTCCCGTTGCTATTGCTTTATCTCATTTTCCTTACTGCAGCTATAAGATGCTTCAAGAATTAGCAAAAATAATAAGCGCTGAATTTATTGCTTGTTTTAAGGGAGCTAAGTGCCTCGTTGTTCTATGCGAACAAGATATTGCAAAAGCTTTAGGACAAGCACTAGCTAAACAGAGGAAAGAGTTAGAAATTATTTGTTTAGATCAAATTGATTTTACGCATGGAGATTACATCGATCTAGGGTTACCAGTAGCTGGAGAAGCGATCTCCGTTTCCGTTAAAACGCTCGCTTTTTCATTGTAATCTACTAAATATACAAGGAGGAAACGATGTTTAAAACTACACGATTATTAGGAGAAACATTTTCATTTTATAGCTTAAAAGAAATCATGGCCAAAGCAAACGAAGAGCGTTCTGGAGATCAGTTAGCAGGAGTTAGCGCTGAGTCAATGAAAGAACGAATGGCAGCAAAGCAAGTCCTAGCTGATATCACACTTGCTGATATCAGAAACTACCCGCTGCTCAGCGCAGATGAAGACAACGTCTCGGCATTAATTGAAAGTCAGATTGATTCATCTGTTTACGATATGATCAAAAAATGGACAGTAGGGGATTTAAGAGAATACATTTTATCCGATCAGCATAGCGGAGAAGACCTTCTTGGACTTAGCAAAGGATTAAGCAGCGAAATGATTGCGGCAGCTACTAAAATTATGTCCAATTTAGATTTAATTCAAGGAGCTGCCAAGATAGAAGTGCAAACTACTTGTCAAACGACTATCGGCCAAAAAGGAGTATTGGCTTCTAGAGCTCAGCCTAATCATCCTTCAGATAACTTAAAGGGAATGAGAGCATCTTTATACGAAGCGTTAAGCTATGGAATTGGAGATGCGGTTATCGGAATTAACCCTGTTATTGATACAACAGATAATATTTACGCACTTTTAAATGAAACAAAAAATATAATCAATGAATGGGCAATCCCTACTCAAAACTGTGTGTTATCACATGTGACGAGTCAGATGAGAGCAATTGAAAAAGGAGCATCCGCCGACTTGATTTTTCAAAGTTTAGCAGGAACAGAAGCCGGTAATGATTCATTTGGAATTTCACTGTCTATGCTTGATGAAGCGACAGCGCTAATTCATGAAAAAGGAACGGCAAACGGTCCAAACCGCTGGTATTTTGAAACAGGACAAGGTTCTGAACTGTCAGCGGAAGCTCACAATAATATTGATCAAGTAACGCTTGAAGCTAGATGCTACGGCTTAGCCCGTCACTATAAACCTTTCTTAGTTAATACGGTTGTTGGATTTATTGGACCTGAATATTTATATAACAGCAAACAAGTTCTACGAGCTGGGTTAGAAGATCATTTCATGGGTAAAATGCACGGCCTGCCTATGGGAGTAGACGTATGTTACACCAACCACATGGATGCTGATCAAAATGATATGGATAATTTAAGTATGCTTCTGGGAACAGCTGGAGTGAACTTTGTCATAGGAGTGCCCATGGCTGATGACTGCATGCTAAACTACCAGTCTCTTAGTTATCATGACATTGCAACGGTACGTAATGTGTTAGGGCGTACCCCAACGCCGTTATTTCAAAAGTGGCTTGAAGATCAGCGTATTATGGACAACGGGCGCTTTACATCTAGAGCCGGAGACCCAACTATTTTTATGAATTTGATTTAAGGAAGGTGCTTACTATGATACTAAAGTCAAATCGCGATCCGCTTGAAACACTTAAACAATTTACCCCTGCCCGCATAGGTGTCGGCCGTACAGGAACAAGGCCGCTAACAAAAGACGTTTTATCTTTTCGCACGGATCATGCTGCAGCCGTAGACTCTGTATATGGAGTAGTTGCAGAAGATATTTTAGCCGAGTTTAACCTTTTCTCTGTGAATACACGCGTGGAGTCAAAAGAACATTATTTAAAACGGCCGGATCAAGGAAGGTTATTAGCAGATAACGCTAAGAAAGAAATTTTTAAAAACTGCGTGCGGCAGCCTGATGTACAAGTAGTAGTCTCAGATGGACTGAGTGCCAAGGCAATCGAAGAAAACATAAGCGACGTGTATCCAGCTTTAATTGACTCCCTGCAATCATATGGACTTCATATCGGGACTTCATTTTTTGTAAAAGGGGGACGGGTTGCGTGTATGGATGAAATTGGCGAGATCATAAAGCCAAAAGCACTTGTGCTATTGATTGGAGAGCGACCTGGACTGGTCAGTGCTGAATCAATGAGTGCTTACATGTGCTATGAACCCAGTAAAGGCAAAAAAGAGTCTGATCGTATGGTCATTTCTAATATTCATAAAAGAGGGACGCCTCCTATTGAGGCAGCCGCACATATCGGTACCATGATTGACAAAATGATTAAGCAGCAAACAAGCGGTGTACATCTTATTGTCTAAACATCAAAAGGAGGAGAACGTATGGCGTTACAAAAACAATTAAAACCTATTCATTTATGGGCTATTTCAGTGGGCATGGTTATTTCAGGACAATACTTTGGGTGGAATTACGGGTTTGAACAAGGCGGGATTATTGGGCTTGCAATTGCAACCTTAATTGTAACTGTGTTTTACACAACGTTTATGTTCAGTTATGCAGAGCTTTCAACATCTATCCCGCAAGCTGGTGGACCTTCAGCCTATGCAAGAAGAGCACTTGGACCTTTTGGGGGATATATCGCAGGAATTGCCTGCTTGCTTGAATTTATTTTTGCTCCTCCTGCTATTGCCGTATCAACAGGAGCATACCTGCATTTTCTCATTCCAGCCGTTAACCCTGTATACGCAACGGTAGGTGCCTTTATTTTCTTTGTTTTATTAAATTTAATCGGGGTAAAAGAAGTAGCGGTGATTGAGCTTACAGCTACCATTGTTGCACTAATTGGTTTATCTATTTTTTATGTAGCTGGTTTGCCTCATGTACAAACATCAAATATTTTTAATGATCATTCATTTATTAACGGGCCAACAGGGATACTAGCAGCTATTCCATTCGCTGTTTGGTTTTATCTGGCAATAGAAGGCGGAGCAATGGCAGCGGAAGAAGTGGAAAATCCTAAGAAAAACATTCCTAAAGGATTTATTGGAGCGATTATTACTCTAGCAACCGCAACGTTGTTTACACTATTTGTAACAGCAGGACTTGGCGGAGGAAGCGGGAAGCTAGCTGATTATCCACTTCCACAGGCGCTGTCTTCTGTATACGGAAACGGCATTTCAACCGTTGTTGCTATTATCGGGCTATTCGGCTTGATTGCTAGCTTAAATGGAATCATCATGGGATTTTCAAGACAAACCTATGCGCTTGCACGAGATGGTTACTTTCCTAAATTTCTTGCCAAAACGAATAAAAAAGGAGTTCCTGTCGGCGGTTTGTTGATTCCAGGAGCAATCGGTGTGATTTGTGCTGGATCTGCCACGTTTGCCAATGCTCTTATTATCTTGTCTGTATTCGGAGCAATGATGATGTACTGCATCAGTTTAGTTTCTCTTTTTATTTTACGCAAAAAAGAACCTAACCTGTCTCGTCCTTTTAAAGTAAATTACCCGGTAGTGCCAAGCGTTGCCTTAGTATTAGGGATTCTGTGCTTATACAGCATTATAAAATACAGTGTTCTTACAACAAATTTAATGCTGTTTGGTGTTTCTCTACCTTTAATGTACGTGATTCTTGGAATTTTCCTTCTTTCAATTATTTACTATGTCTTTTATGGCTCTAGACAGCTCAAAAAAGAAGCAGCCAATTCATGTCAAGAAGCATCCATTAAATAGGAAGAAAAACGGCTCGCTGTAAAGGCAAGCCGTTTTTCTTGTGAAATTAAAGGGTTGAGCGTTTTTTTGTAGAATGATATACTAGGTCTGTTTGTTGGAAGAATATACATACATTTATATTAGATAAAGAAGGGGCAATTATGATGAACAAACGTAATACAATCATTATCACGGTTGTTTCATCTATTCTGTTATCAGCCTGTCAGCAAGAAGAAACATTAAAAGACGGAAATACAATGATAGTAGAAAAAGATGCAAAAAAAGTACTAAACGAACCAAAAACACAGGTAGAAAGCATTCAATCGATTGATTTAAATAAAGAAGCAATGAGCGGGAAATTTATTACAGCCTGGATGACTGATTACTTTTCAGCGTTTGGAAAAGCAGTGGATCAAAACTCTTTTGATGATTTAAAAGCTTTTTTGAAAGCGGACAGTTCTTTTTATAAAGAGCAAAACCTTCTTGTTGAAAATTTCACACGCCAAGGCATCGAGCAGAAGAAGCAAACGTTTCATATTGTCAATTGGTATGAAGAACCTAACCATGTGTTCAAAATACAAACCCACGAGGAAAGCTTATTAAAACAGCCGGGTAAAGATCCTTATACTAAAATTTGTGACCGCCTTTATACAGCCGTTTATCAAAACGATACGTTAAAGTTATCGAGTGTAGAACCATTTGACTTTTCATCTAAACCAAATGCAAGCACTGAAACTCCCACTACACAAACAACAGATTTACACGACTACGATGGAAAATGGACCACTGGCAATGATAACGGATCTCCTATCATTCAATTTCTTGCTACATCAAACTCGGAAGCAACGATTAAAATAAATTCGTACCAGCCACCTAGCAAAATCCGCGTGTCAACCGTTGAACAAAAAAATATTCGCTTCGAAAATAACCAAGCAGCCATTGAATATGAAAATGATGGACAAGGAAATAAAGGAACCATTGTCATTACGCTCAAAGAAAATTCCATTTCATTACTTGCTAAAACAGATCAAAATAAAAAGGCAAAGTGGGGAATTCCAAGCGGTGATTACGTGCTCGATACGTTTGAGAATTAAAGATCATTTTAAAAACAGACTAAATTCGGCATTGAGGAGGACACCTTATGCATAAAAAAAAATGGACGATTGCATTCGTTCTACTGCTGCTAATGGTTTTGACGGCCTGTGAAGAAAAAGAAACAGTTAAGTTATCCAAACCAACCGAACCTTCCTCAGATGAAGTGATCCCAAAAGATCAAGCTAAGTCATCTCTTCCGCCTGATCTTGTATCAGAAAAAAAAGCAGAAAAAACTGCGGTTGAGACGATGAACAAAATTTCAAGTACCTATAAAGAATTAGGCGAAGAGTACGAATGGGAAAATGAATCTAACCCTGCTGATTATGAAACGCTAAAAAAAGCGTTAACGCCATACGCAACTTCATCTTTAATTGCAACAAAGCTAAAAAGTATTTCTACTAATTATTACTGCAAAGAATGCAATATGAGCTTTTTTCCTGATGTAACTCATCTTATTCGATTTGAACTTATTAACAATCACGCTGGACAATTTTCGGTCTCGGCTATTGAGCCAATTAGTAAAGAAGGAAGCGGCGGACTGACCATTTACATGAATTTTAAATACGTTAATAAGCACTGGAAATTAAACGAATGGGATGAAGTTACCTATCATCAAAAATACCTCAACATTACGGCCGATGAATATATCAAATACGTAAAGTCAATTAATCCTTCTAGTGATATTTCGTATCAAGGTGAATCTACCCGCACAAATGAAAAAGGCGAAAAGGAAGAAATCTTCGTTTTCAAAGAGAATAATAAAACGTATGCCATCAGCAAAAATAGTTCTCAGCGAATCGACGATTTTAAAGAAGGTGAAAAAGAAAAAGAAGAGGCGGAAGAAAAAGATTTTAATTTAAAAAACATCCAAAAAGTTGACCAAGAAACAGCGGATATTTTCATTGAACATTATTTACGAGATTTAACAAAGTCCATTAACACGAATAAATTTGAACACGTACAGCCTTATATCCAGCGGGATAGTGTTTTGTGGAATGATCAAAAGCAGCTTGTGAAAATGCTGTACGAAAGAGACATTCGAGAAGAACTCGTTGATTATTCGGTATTAGACGTGGAATCTGTGAGTGAAGAAGAGAACGAAGCGGTCTATACAATTCAAACGAAAGAAGTCATTTCAATTACAACGAACGGTCAAAGTCAGGAAAAAGAGTATTATCGAACCTATACCGTTTCCTACAGCAATAAACAGCTGCACCTGACTAAAATTGAATCACTTTAAAAAACATCACGCTCTGCGTGATGTTTTTTATTTATAGATAAGTTCGCAGGATATCAAGATAATTCTTTCCGATCATCTGCTCTTGGCAGTTTTTCGATCCATCCCTTTTTGATCATTATTCGCCCAAAGGAAGAGATGGTTTTTAAATCCCTTAAAAAGGAGGAGCAGCTAGATTTACACCTTTATCAGTAAAGCCAATCGGTAAATCTAATTTTTCAGCTTTAAAAATATCTCTAAGCACGTGCAAATGTTTTTCAGCCAGTTCTAAAGTAAATTCAAAAAGAGAATAAACCTCAGAATCTTTAACCTTTGCTAACACATATTTACTAATACAAACAGACATGGTGTCTTGGATGTATTGTGCCCATAAACTTGTAATTTCTGATGACGTCAATCTATTTTTCTGATTATCCAAATTCGGCACCTCCAATTATTACTTAAACTCCTACTAGTGTCCCTAAAACATTGCTGTCTAAAACATTCAAAATCCTTTAATTAACTAACGCAAGATAACTCTTCCTTATCAAGCGTTCATATGATAAAGTAGAGAAATAAGCAGAAAATAGAATTTAGTTTACATATAATGGATTTTTTTATTAAAGTCTTTAAAAACAGGCTTTTTAAATTGAGTTTTGAGAGGTTTTTAAAAACTTTTAATGGAATTTGTTGCGAATTGATAAAAAATCTTTATATTCCATTCTGGATCATTTGAAAGGGATACCTTTGTTTTTAATCATTAGGAGGGGTAAAATGGAAGAATTTGAATTGTCGCCTGTGAAAAATTCGTTTCGCCAGCTAAAAGAGCAGTGGGAAGAGGCAGAGCTATTAGATGAAGATAACAATTTGAATTTGAAGCACGTTTCAGATGAAGAGTTTATTCAGCTCTTTTTTTCAATGCGGATTATCAAAAAATCACTTTCTCCTCATACGATCAGATCTTACAATCAAGACATGAAAACGATTCTGTCTTTTTTCTACGAACGAGAGATTACATTAAAATCGATTGGATTTATGGAAGTCAAATTATTTAATGAAGAAATGATGAATCAATATGCCAATCGCACCGCTGCAAGAAAGCTAGAATTTTTTAGAAGAATGCTAGAGTTTGGACACGTTACTCATTTTTATCCTTCGCTGTATACGACGTGGATTGAAAAACCATCTATTGCAAAAGGACATTACAGCGACAAGGAAAAACAAAATCGCACCGAGTACCGAGAGCTAACCGACCGGGAAGCCCAGGTGATTGTAAATGCGTTAGAATCAGTCGTGCGCATTCGTCAGCATGAAAAGGAATTCAAAGCGCGCAATCGCTTAATGGGAATGCTTTTGTATATGAGTGGAATGCGTTCAAGTGAACTGCTGAGTTTAAATTGGGGAAGCTTCCGCGAAGACCGCCGCGGAAATTTGGTTGTAGATGTGATTGGTAAAGGAAAAAAAGAACGAACGATTCCTGTGTTTGATGATGTGAAAGAAACGCTTTTCACTTACCGGCAAGCGTTAAATGAAAGCACTGAACTAAGTCCTTTTGACACCGACCCGCTTTTTTACTCCATTAAAGAGTACTATCGTACCGGCGAAAAGAAGCGATTATCCTATACAACGTTGTATCGAACGATTAAATCAGCTGTTTATAAAGTAAAAGGAAACGCGTCTATTTCTCCTCATTGGTTTCGTCATACCTTTATTACAAACAGTTTAGCTAATGACGTTCCGCTTGCGGTTGTGAAGCAAGTAGTAGGGCATTCTTCTATTGCTACAACGAACGTTTATCTTGAAAAACTTCAAGAAGATACGGTATACGACGCGTTTCGAAAATCGGGTTATCGCTAATTACTTATAATATTTTTATGTAAACTAAAAAACATATATTTTCATTTTTACTGCTTATGCGTATGAAATAAGTTGTATAAATGAATAAGTTACTTTTCCTACAATATAATGGTAGAAAGTCGATAAAGGAGGGAGCTACCTATGACGGCTAAACATCCGCTTCACTACCATTTCGGAGAAGTAACGGAGCTTTTTCATTACATATACGAAGTTTGTGAAACAGCAGGAATTTATATTGACTGGAGCGGAACAGCCCAAACCGTTCAGCTATATCGAAGCAAAGAATCTTTTTTATCCGGAGAACGCTACATCGGAGCGATTCAGTATGAGGGAAGCAATCAGTTTCAAAAAAGATGGCCTTCTACCGTCAGTTTGAGATTTCGACGTGCGAACTTGTCGTTTATTTTAAAATATTGTTTAGAACAAATTGAAGACTACCGCAAAGACACGAACAAAGAACCCTTCATTAATCCAAATGCAGAATCCATCGCGTTTAAATTTACCTCTTTAACAGATGAAACCAAACAAGTGATTTCAAAAATCAAAGAAGTGCTATGCATCGCCAACTACGTTTAAAACCCCGCAGAATGTTAGCTGTGGGGTTTTGGGTATTTAACGCAGGTCTTCTGCGTCTTGAAGCAATTGTTCGGCGCGGTATTCAAGTTTTTGTAAAGTGTCGGTATAAATCTTTACCTGCTGCTCGTTTAGCTGAGATGTTAATTCGGAAAATACCTGTTCTACAGCAGGCGTCACTTCTGTTTTTAAACGCAGGCCGTCTTCTGTTATTTGAATAAAAAACGAGCGGCGATCTTCTGGGTTTCTAACACGCTGAATCCAATTTTGTTTTTCTAGTAAATCTAAAATTTTAGTCAGCGTCGCTTGATCTTTATCTGCTCGCTCAGCTAATTGCTTCTGTGTACTATATTCAGCTTCTGATACGCGTTTTAAAACGGTCCACTGTTCTGGTGTAATCCCAAAAGGGCGCAAGCGTGCGGCAACTACTCTGCTTAAGCGCTTACTTGTACGAACGGTGGGAATGCCGAACATTTCTTCTAACGATTCCATATAAAACCTCCTGCATATATACAGTGATTATATCAGCTGTTTTTATTTCTGTAAATTTGTTTGTAAAGAGGACGCTTTATAAAAATAAATTTACAGAATAAATTGCAAATACACTAGACTTATTGTGTGTATCCTTGTAATCTAGTGTAAGAATAGTTAAACTTTTTCAAAAACAGTAGGGGGTACACACATCCATGATTAAAGCGGTATTTTTCGACTTAGATGACACGCTACTTTGGGATCAAAAAAGCGTAAAAGAAGCATTCGTTGCAACATGTACATATGCAAGTGAGAAATATAATTTAAAACCTGAAAAACTAGAAGAAGCGGTGCGTAAGGAAGCAAGAGAATTATATGCTTCGTATGAAACCTATGAGTTTACGCAAATGATTGGCATTAATCCATTTGAAGGATTATGGGGAAATTTTTTAGACGATCATGATGAATTCCGCAAAATGAAAGATATTGTTCCTACTTATCGCAAAGAAGCTTGGACTCGAGGTCTTCGTGCCCTAGGAATTCACGATGATGCTTTTGGAGCAGAGCTAGCTGAGCGTTTTCCGTTAGAGCGCCGCAAAACACCTTTTGTATACGAAGAAACGTTTGAAGTGCTTGATCAATTAAAAGGAAAGTACAAGCTGCTGCTGTTAACAAACGGTTCACCTGACTTACAAAATACCAAATTGGATATTACATCAGAACTAGTTCCATATTTTGATGAGATTGTGATTTCAGGTGCATTTGGCCGCGGTAAACCTGATCCGTCTATTTTCGACCATGCTTTATCACTTATGGATTTAAAGAAAGATGAAGTGATTATGGTTGGAGATAATTTAATGACAGATATACTGGGTTCTTCTCGCGTTGGAATGAAATCTGTATGGATTAATCGTCACGATAAAGAGCGAAATGAAGTTATTCCTACTTATGAAATTACCCATTTAAGTGAACTGCATTCAATTTTAGATGAACTAAATTCATAATACGAACAAACAAAAAAGAGGCGGAAATCGTCTCTTTTTGTTATAGAGCGGATGTGTTTAAGTTTGAAGAAGCCAAACAAGATTATTAATTACATACAGAAAAAAACGCCTGTCCTTTGTTTTATAGAAAAAGAAGACGTTTTTTATAAAACTATCTTGTTTCTCATAGAAAGAGCAAACGATAGACACAAAATATAAATAAAAAAGTTATGAGAAAGGAAAAGGTGCGTACATCACGTTAAAGACATATGAATCATAATAATACAAAAACAACTACTGAATTTAGTAATAAAAAAATAAACATGCATTTAAATAGAAAGCTATCAGCGGCTATTATAGCTATGGTTCTTTTCGCTTTGCTTTTTTGTTTTATACCAGGTATAAAAGAGTCAATTCCCAATTTTTCTATTAAAAAAACCAGTCCGCATTTCGTTGATTTATTTCCTTTATACCTTTTATTTTTTACACCCTTTTTTTTAATAATGGGGACTTTAGGCACGGTGATCGTTGATTTATTAGTCAGTGCGTTTGTAAAAGACCGTAGTAAAAAAATTGATTTTATCATGTCATTCATATTCCACGCCATTTTTGGGTTGTTAATGTTTGAATTCGGAATGATAGGCGTCATTCTTATTTTTATTGTTGATCGTATTCTTTCAATCCGTAAAAAAAACTACTCTTATTTATATCCACTGGGTTGCTTAGTACTGTCGGCCATTATTGGAACTCTCGTCTACTTCATTTTTACTATCGTTTAATAAAAAAAAAACAAAAAAGAGACCCGATTGTTAGACTATACCTAACTTTTTAGGGTCTCTTTTTTGTTTTTTCTTGAAAGTTTGATTTATTTACTATGCTATCGTTTGATAAATCAAAAAGATATTTAAACAAATGACTAATGCAGCTATCACCCAAGCTACAGTAGTTGTTGCTTTATGATTAACCAACCCGCCCATGATTTTTTTGTTGCTTGTAAACATGATAAGAGGAACAAGCGCAAATGCAATTCCGAACGATAAAATAACTTGACTGACAACTAGTGCACTTGTTGGATTTACGCCAAACCCGATAATCAAAAGCGGCGGAATAATTGTAATGAACCGGCGAAGATATAAAGGAATTCTGCGTTTAATAAATCCTTGCATGATGACATCTCCAGACATTGTTCCGACCGAAGAACTTGAAAGTCCTGAAGATAATAATCCAACTCCGAACGCAATAGCTGCAAAGGGACCAATTAAATGTTCAAATTGTGTAAAAGCCACGTCCAAATCTTGCACGTTTAGTCCGTTTTTAAAGAATAGAGCGGCTGCGACAATCAGCATGCTTGCATTAATTGCACCAGCGATAATCATAGCAATCACAATATCAATAAATTCAAAGCGGAAAATCGCTTTTTTCTCCGATTCTGTAGTTCCTACCACGCGGCGCTGCGTAAGAGCTGAGTGCAAATAAATCGCGTGTGGCATAACTGTAGCACCTAAAATCCCAGAAGCTAGCAGCACGCTGTCTGTTCCGTGAAACTGAGGAACAAATAAGCCGTGGACAACACTTGCGCCGTCTGGATGCGCAAGAAACATTTGAGTCCCAAAAGCTAATACCACAATAAAAACCATCGCCGCAATCGCTGCTTCTAGCAGTCGAACACCTCGTCTTTGTAACTCTAAAATAGCAAAAGAACCTACCGCTGCGATAAGTGCAGCTGGGAACAAAGGAATATGAAATAATAAATAAATTCCAAGAGCAGCCCCAATAAATTCTGCTAAATCCGTCGCCATAATGACCAATTCTCCTTGGATCCAAAGTCCAAAAGAAACGAAGGACGGGAAGTGTTCCTGTGCTATCTCGGGTAAATTCAAGCCCGTTGCAATCCCTAATTTAGCTGATAACGATTGAATTAAGACAGCCATTAAGTTAGAAATTAATACAACCCAAAGCAGCATGTATCCGTATTGAGAGCCTGCTGCAATGTTAGTAGCAAAATTACCTGGGTCGATATAAGCAACCGCTGCGATAAAAGCAGGCCCTAAGAAAGGCAATAATCGCTTAATTCCTTTTGTTTTACCCGACAATACGTCTTGAGCACTTAGCTGCATAGCCGATAATGCTTTACTGCCGTTTTGATCTTTCATGTCTAGTGCTCCTTTCTTTGATGAACAATAAATAGCCCAAGCTAATTTTTTTATATGAAGTATAAAATGTTTCCTTAATGCAAATTATATGCTAGCAAAGGTTCTTTTGACAATAAAAAAGTTTAGCAAAAAATATAGATCATCTTCAGCTGTTTTTTATCCCGTTTGGCACAATTCTTTAAATGCACAGCCGTGACAGGAGGCAGGCGTATCTGTTTGAGGGAAATGCTCAAGCGAAAGAGGCTGATTTACCTCTGAGTCTTCCAAAAAATTTTTCATATAATCAATACTTGTATCAACTTGCTGAAGAACAGCTTCAATTTCATGAAGAGTAAGCTGATACGTACGCGCACTACCTGAAAGCAAGTATTCGTTTCGGACTTTTATCTGATCAACGGAAATATTATATTCGGCTAGCACGTAGAGGGCGTATATCGCCAGTTGAAACAAATCATCTTTTGTTTGTTTACTTGTTTTCCAGTCAACAATCGTAAATTCGTCTGTGACTGGATTTTTAAAAAGAGAATGAAAAGGCGCATATACTTTATGATCATACACATTTATAGAACGAAATGACTGATGAGGCTCCACTTCTAAAAAAGGTGAAGATACGATGTCGCCAAACGATTTACTTTGTAAAAAGTGATGTATACAAATGTGTACCCGTTTTTGCATGTCTTTAAGATCTTTTTTAGAAATATAGCCGTTTTCGTAGAATTCTAAAAGCATCTTATACTGAGCAGGCTTATGATACCAAAGCTCTCCATAGTCAGTAGAATCACGCAGTGCGTTATTTAGTAGCTGCTGCGCTTTCTCCGTTAAGTTCTGTTCATCCGGGACAATCTGTGTAGAGGTATAGTCAGAAATGGCCTCTGTAATCACTTGACGAACGGCTTGTCCGGCGTACATAGATAAAGTGGAAACCTTTTTTAGACGATAAGCGCTCTGAGACTGAGCAGAAGCGCTGTCAAGCCATCCGTTATGTGAGACATAATAATGATATGCATACTTTCGTTTGCACTCTGTGACCATTTTATGCCTGGAGTATGACCATGAAAATTCAGGGAAATCAGTGATTTGAAACAAGCTATTCACATCCTTTTTCAAAAACTGCGCATAGGTTGGTCTATTAGTATATTCGTACTTGAGTTAAAATAGACTAAAAATGTAGAGAGTGAATAGCTATGCATGCATATTATTTTGTGGATTCTCGCGAAATATGTATAAATAGAAAAAAACTATTTAAAAATTGATTGCTTTTTTCTGTGGCGGATGTTATATTAATAAAGCGATGAGCTAATTTGTGTAAGTCGAAGGACATGCTTTCGAGCTAAACGTGTGAATGTGGTCACACGGTCCCCGCCACAAACGCATCAAAGACGTCCTGCGTGGACGTCTTTTTCATTTTATAAAAAAGAGAGCGCTATCGCTCTCTTTTTTTGTGGGATTATTTTCCGAAAAAGTTAAGGGCTGTTATTTGAATGCTTTCACTATGTTTTTAATACTTCTTTTTTATTCCACACATCGTTTCCTGCTTGCAACAAGAGTTTTCTTATCCGATTTTCTCGACCAAACGTAAATATATAAAAACTTACTGTATTTGCACATTTGCCGCATATTGCATTGTTCCTCTTGTAGAGTTAATCGCAATATCAACAACGTACAAACCTTGATTTTCAGGAACTTTAAATTCATTATTTTTGACAAACAGCTTGGTTTTTTCACCGTTATCTCTCCATATATGCACACTCACACTACGAATATAAGCACCGTCTAAGTTCGAAAAATGGAGCTTAACCAATTGTTGCTGCTTCAATGGGATACTTTTTTGCTGCAATATGTATGTATATAAATCATATACATTTATTTCTTTTTTTGTTGTTGAACGGCCGTTTGACCAGTTAATAGAACCTTTGTGAAGGTGATAGGTATGTTCGTTGACCGCAAGCGCAGCTTCAGGTTTGTTTTGATCGTATTCTTCCTCTAGAAAGAAAGCACTGTTCTTAAGTAAAAGTAAGAAGAACACCATAACAGCTCCTAGACCGCTTAAGACATATACACCACATTTTGTGGGTTGTACTTTCATAATAAATTCCTTTCACAGACCAATAATTAAGGAGGATATGTACATAAAATTTCCACTTTTTCTATTTTAAACGATTACAAGTAAAATTACATTTATTGCTTTCTTTCTTCATAAAAAACAGGATAATAGTCATGTGTTTTCTACAAAAGGTCTCCTTAGATCCAATTCAAACCCACAGAAAAGGAAGATAATTGGAAATTAGAAGAGGGAATCTAAAAAATTTACAGAAGTTGATAAGTGATTTAAAATTATACAGAGGAAAAAAGCATTTCAAAAAAAGGGAGATTAGTAGGTTTTTTGATCTACTTCGGCTTCTTAAAAAGTCGTATTTTTCGTAAGAAACTGTAAAGCTATATTTTATAATGGTGAACCAATACATATACAAACAAAAGGGACACACAAAAAGGGGGATCAGCATGCAAATTAGAGAACTAGAATTACATGATGCTGCAAACTTTGTAGATTTGCTTAAACAGATTGAAGAAGAAAGTAAGTTTATGCTGTTTGAAAGCGGAGAGCGAAAGCTGAGCACAGATCAGCAGGAGAAAAACATCGAAATCTTTAAGCAGCAGCCAAACTCTACGATTATTGTAGCAGAAGAAAACGAGATGCTTGTGGGATATATAGCGGCAACAGGGGGGGGAGCTAACCGAAACGCTCACATCGCTTCTCTAACATTAGGTATTCGAAAGACGTTTCAAAATCAAGGGATTGGGACAGCTTTAATCGGTGCACTTGAAAAATGGGCGAGAGAACACCATATTCATCGTCTTGAACTTACAGTCGCTATACAGCATGAAAAGGCTCTTTCTTTATATGACAAAGTAGGATTTGAAATTGAAGGAACAAAAAAACATTCACTGCGAATTGGCGGTTTGTTCATTGATGAGTACTATATGTCTAAATTGCTGAACTAAAAAAGAAACGACGTTTAAAGACGCCGTTTCTTTTTTTAGCTTCCTCTATAAATTTGGTATCCCCACGGTGACACAAGCAAAGGGACGTGATAATGTTCTTGTTCAGAAGACAATCCGACTCGAACAGAAACTTGATTTAAAAAGGGCGGATTTGTTGTTTGGACCTCTTGTTTTTTATAATATTCCCCGATATGAAACAGAAGTTCATAATCTCCTGATTCAAACGCTTCAGAAGAGAAGAGCGGAGTTACTAATCTTCCGTCTTCATTTGTAGTACCGTGTGAAATTTTTATTCGTTTACTTGCCGACTGTATATGATAAAAATCAACTTTGACAAAAGCAGCCGGACATCCGTGGGTAAGATCTAAAATATGCGTCGTGATTTTAGTCATGCTCGTTTCTTTATCTCCTTATTTTCAGTGATTTTATCTGTTAAGCGAAAGAAAGCAATTTTATATACTTCTTCTAACGCTGTATCAAACTCCGTTTGCTCGGTATTTAGTAAACGACTTTGCATTGCCTCGTATATATCTTCTTTTTGTTTACCTCGTACTGCCAAAATAAAAGGAAACGGAAACTTCTCCATATACGTTCCATTAAGAGAAGAAAACTGTTCATACTCATCTTGCGTTAAGTTTTGTAAGCCTGCTTTGGTTTGTTCTTCAGCAGAAGCAGATGTCATGGCAATATTTTCACCTAGATTTGGATGAGCTTGCAGCAGCTTCAGCTGTTTTTCTACAGACGCTTGCGCTACAATTTCTTTCATCATGCCGTGAAGTTGTTCAACGGAAGAGAAAGGGCCTTTAGAATAAGCCTCTTCTGCAACCCAAGGTGAATGCTCAAATATATCACCAACTAGTGAAACAAAATGCTGCTTGCTAAGCTGATTTACATACTGCACAGATACGTTATTCATACTACACCACCTTTATTTTATTTCTGAATAATCTGTCTTCTCTAAAGAGACAGAAGGTACTTTTCGTTCAATTGATGTGTTAAAAAAGAGATTTAATAAAATGGCAGCTAAACTTCCCGTAATAACTCCATCGCTTACAATTACGCGCAAAGCATTTGGGAGCTGAGCGAATAAATCAGGTACCACCGTTACACCAAGGACGAGTGAAAGAGAGCACGCAATAATCAGCAAATTTTCTTGTTTGGACAAATCAACAGCACTTAGCATTTTGATGCCTGATGAAATAACTAAACCAAACAACACGACCATTGCTCCTCCTAAAACAGGGGTGGGAATAATGGTTGTAAAAGCAGCTATTTTCGGAACAAGCCCCAGTAATACGAGAATGAAGCCGGCTACTACCACTACATTTTTTGTTTTTACTTTCGATAATTGAACCAGTCCTACATTCTGAGCGAATGTATTGTAAGGGAAAGCATTAAATAGCCCTCCAAGGACAATGGCGATTCCTTCTGCACGGTAGCCTTTTGTAAAATCCTTTTCCGTTAATTCCCGATCACACAGCTTTCCTAACGCTAAAAATACGCCTGTAGACTCAATAATAATGACCAAGCATACGAGAATCATTGTTAAGATGGGCCCGATTTCAAAAGTGGGCATCCCAAAATAAAAAGGAGTGGGAACGTGCAGCCAAGAAGCTTCATTAAAATTAGTAAAATCAACTTTTCCCATTAATATAGCGGCTATTGTTCCGGCTACAATTCCAATCAACACAGAAAGAGAACGAAGAAAACCGCTGAAAAATCGATTTAAAATTAAAATAAGCGCTAGAACACCAAAAGAAAGAAGAAGATTAGAAAGAGAACCAAAATCTTTGCTTCCCACTCCTCCTGCCATATTTCGGACAGCGGATGGTACAAGCGATAAACCAATCATCGTCACAACCGTTCCGGTGACAACGGGAGGGAAAAATTTAATAATTTTGCCTAAAAAACTTGCTGCCAGTACGATGAAAATACCACCGGCAATAATCGCTCCGTAAACAGCGCTAATTCCATATTGAGTTCCAATTGAAATCATAGGAGTCACCGCTACAAATGAGCTTCCGAGTACAACAGGAAGACCAATACCAAACCACCTGTTCGTCCATGCCTGCAGCAGCGTAGCTAGTCCGCATGTTAGTAAATCAATGGCCACAAGATAGGATAAGTCATAAGCATTTAAATTCAATGCGCGCCCCACCATCAGCGGAACGAGAATGGCACCCGCATACATAGCAAGTACGTGCTGTAATCCCAATGAAGCTAGTCGAAACGGTCGATTTTGGTTATTCACCTAAAAACCTCCTTTAATTGTATCACATGTAATGTTAATAAATATTACATTTAGAGTGATACATTAATAGTAAAATGTTTTTCAAGGGATGTCATTAGTCAAGTTGACCAAAAACAGAAGATTCAATATCTACTTTTTTACAATATATATAGAAGCAGCTAAGCTATTGTGTAAAAAGATGTTACATTTATTTTTTAGTACCAGATATTAATATCAAGTGATATAATTTTGTATGTATTTTCAAATAATAGAGGGAAGAGGAAATGTTTATGTATAATCTTGCGGCTCACGTATGTAAATTTTTATTAAAAAGAAGAGGGAAGCTTTACATAAGGAATAAAGAGTCTTTACCGACAGACACGGGTTTTGTGATCGCTTGTTCGCATAAGGGATGGGTAGACGTTGTAGCGCTTGGTGCGGCTGTTTTGCCTCACCAAATTCATTTTATGGCAAAAAAGGAGCTTTTTAATCATATACTCACTAGTAATGTATTAAAAAAACTCAACGCATTCCCAGTAGATCGTAACAACCCGGGACCCAGCAGCATTAAAATACCTATTAAATTAGCAAAAGAAGGACATATCGTCGGGATTTTCCCTAGCGGCACGCGAACAGAGGAAGACGTTCCCTTAAAAAAAGGAGCAGTCACTATAGCGAGCATGGCAAAGGTTCCTATTGTACCCGCAGTTTACAAAGGACCTGCAAATGTAAAAGAACTATTTTCAAAGGGTCCTATTGTTATCTCCTTTGGAAAACCTATCTACCTTGGAGAAGATAAACTGACAAAAGATCGCCTTGCCGACGTGTCAAACCATTTAACATCTTCAATTCGTGCGTTAGAGGAAACAGCAAGATAACTTTATAGCGGAGGTGCACCATGAAGGATTGGGTACAGAGAAAGCTAAACGATGTAATTAGTGATGATGTGCAGGCAAAAATGAAAGAAAAGATGGCTGAAAGCGGGGTAACCGTTCCTATATCCGCTTCTATGCTCATGCGAATTTTTCAAAAGCAAATGACAAAGCAAGATCAAATTCAGCAATTTTCTATTTCATTTCAAGACTCCTATATTCACGTGAATGGAATTATTAAAAAATTTCTGGTGAGAATTCCATTTTCCATTGTGCTAGAACCTCTTGAGGCAAAAGAACGTACGCTTCTATTCAAAATCCATGAAATGAAACCTCTTAATCAAAATTGGATCAACTATCGAATTTTTCACAAGCCGCCTGTTACTACGTATGAAGAAAAACAAATTCATATCAATCTCAATGAAATTGATAAAGTGAAGGTCATTCCAGTGGGGAAAATCAAACAATTTTCAATACAAGATGAAAAGCTTCGAGTGAAAATTGGTTTATAAATAGTTGTAAATAAAATGTAGAAATAGTTTTTTTAGAAAGAAAACCTTTTCAATTCAGCACTTAATTCGATTAGGTGCTATTTCTTTATAATTTTTATAAAATTTTTAGAATTTTTCGTCTCTAACTATTGTGACACGCTTCCCTAAAGTTGTACAATGTAACTTATATAGAGGTTTAAGCGAAAAACCCGTAAATATAAAGAGCAAGGAGAAACAACTATGACAACTTATTCAATCGATGTAACACTAAGTCAAACAAAAAAAGAAAAGCCGCAATCTGATCAATTGCAATTCGGGAAAATCTTCACGGACCATATGTTCATTATGGATTATACAGAAAGCCAAGGATGGCACGATGCTCGTATTGTACCTTATCAACCTATCACATTAGATCCGGCATCCATGATCTTTCATTACGGGCAGTCTGTTTTTGAAGGACTAAAAGCATATGTAACAAAAAAAGAGCAAGTATTATTATTTAGACCAGATGAGAACTTCAAACGTTTAAATAAATCAAACGATCGTCTTTGTATTCCTCATGTTGATGAAGACTTAGCGCTAGAAGCGTTAAAACAGCTGATTAAAATTGACCGCGAATGGATTCCTACTGCTGAAGGTACATCACTATACATTCGCCCGTTTGTCATCGCAACAGAGCCTTACTTAGGAGTAGCGCCATCTGACCGCTATCAATTTATCATTATTCTTTCTCCAGTTGGTTCATATTATAAAGAAGGGATTGCCCCTGTAAAAATTGCGGTTGAAAGCGAATTTGTTCGTGCTGTAGCCGGAGGGACAGGGACGGCTAAAACAGGCGGAAACTATGCCTCAAGCTTAAAAGCTCAGCAGCTTTCTGACTCAAAAGGCTATTCACAAGTACTGTGGTTAGACGGAGTTGAACGCAAATACATTGAAGAAGTAGGAAGCATGAATATTTTCTTCAAAATCGATGGAGAAGTAGTAACGCCATCTGTGAACGGAAGCATTTTGGAAGGAATTACGCGTAAATCTATCATTGAGCTGCTAAAACACTGGGATATGCCTGTAACTGAGCGCCGTATTTCTATGGAAGAAATTAAGCAAGCTTATTCCGAAGGCAAACTAGAAGAGGCATTTGGAACAGGTACAGCTGCAGTTATTTCTCCAATTGGCGAACTATTTTGGAATAACGAGAAAATGGTTATCAACGATGGAAACACGGGAGAAATATCACAAAAACTGTATGACACTCTAACAGGTATTCAAAATGGTACAGTGGAAGATCCATTCGGCTGGGCAGTGGAAGTAGAATAAATTTCGGTAATCGAATATCTTTTTACGTAAAAGAAGCGGGACAGCTCCCGCTTCTTTTTTTGTTTGTTACCAAATAGTCCAAAAGAAACAAGTTATTTTTTGAATATTTAGAACTACTTATATACTTTTATTGTAAAATAAAATATAATTATCCTTATAAAAGTAATACTTTGTCTTTATTGAAATTCACAGCATTATTTATTCGTTATAAGGGGGAGAACAAAATGCTTTTTTTATCACATGATGAAAAAATTAAACAGCTGGCTTCACACTTAGCTGAACGACTCGAAAGAGAATTAAGCCAAGAAACCTCAGATGAACAAATGCACGTGCTCATCGGCTATTTGTTTGCTTCTCATTTAATCGAGCACCGTCCTACGGGTTATTACGTAAGGTCTCAATACCCTGAGCAACTAAAAGATTTATATGAAACTTTACACGTCCCTCAATAAATTATCTCTTCCTCTTTTGTCCTATATCGTGTAGAATTTTAGAAAATATATGATTTTCTAGTTGATGGCAGAGCTAGGATATAGCGTGGTATGGCATTTACCTTTAAATGATTAAGTAATGGCTTTAGAGGTGAATAATGTTAGCGCAAATCAAAGAAATGAGTTTAGATAAAAATCGTCGTAATCCACATTACCGCGTGTTGTTGCAGTCTCCAGACGGGAGTGAACTATTCATTCACTTTAATTATACATACCGATCAAAAACATATTGGTCAAGAGATGTATATTACAACAATGTTCATAAAAAATCTCAGCTTGCATGGTATACCCAAAGCGTAGAGGAAATGACTGCTCAGCAGTTTCTTGAAGAGCTAGGAGCTATCGTAAATGAACATTTCACCTTTACACCGCGACGATAACCAAAAAAGCACCCCTTCATATAGGGTGCTTTTTTTGGTTGTTTTACATAAATAAGGACAGAGTAATGTATATTCTCTTTTTTTGAAATGAAAGGCGGAATGTTGATGGTGCAAATTATAATGTGGGTGTTTTTTATTGGTCCTTGGCTATTGCTTTTTGCAGTTGATAAAGAGCGAGTAAAGCGGTATATGGCTGTATCACTATTCGGAGTGGTATTGTTAACGATGTTTTTCAAATTGCAGATCGCTTTAACTGGTGGGAAGTGAATAAAACTCTTTTTTTCTTTGTTAATATGACGCCTTTTCCTTTTGGCATATTTATAATAGGCACGCTTTTTATTTTTTTTTACCTATCCTGGCTTTTGGATGTTTATGATTATCAATGCAGCTTTCGATTTATTTCAGGCACTTGTCATGAGTCCTATCTTTGAAAAGCTAGACATTTATACACTGAAGGAAATGAATCATTTTTTATTATTTGTACTAATGATGGTTATTGCTGTTCTACTTTTTCTTTATCAAAAGTGGCAAGATACTGCGTTTAAGCTATCTATCAAGTGATAGAGAGAGAGCTTGTGTTTTATCGCTAACTTTTATATAATGAGCGTATAAAACCCTCTATTTATATCGGAAATAGAAGTGTTTTTACTATGGAAAAGATACAAAATGGCAAAATATCTGCGGATGAACATCATTTTTCGCAAAAAAATTAAAATAATGTAAAAGTTTATGTTAAAATGGCAATGTTGCGTGAACGAATTAACTAACTTTACGCAAGAATGCTATTTACATACGTAAGAAGGAGAGAGATTTAAGATGGCAAAGACGTTAATTTTTGGACATAAAAATCCTGACACAGATACAATCTGTTCTGCAATTGCATACGCTGATTTAAAGAATAAATTAGGTGTAGAAGCTGAACCAGTTCGATTAGGCGATATTAACGGCGAAACGCAATTCGCTCTTGAAAAGTTCAATGCTGAACTACCACGTTTCGTTGATGAAGTATCTAAAGAAACAAATGAAGTTATTTTAGTGGACCACAACGAACGCCAGCAAAGTGCAAACGATATTGATCAAGTTCGTGTGCTTGAAGTAATTGATCATCACCGTATTGCTAACTTTGAAACAGCAGATCCTTTATACTATCGTGCAGAGCCAGTTGGATGTACGGCAACGATCTTAAACAAGATGTATAAAGAAAACGGCGTAGAAATCGAATCTAACATCGCAGGTCTTATGCTATCAGCTATCATTTCTGATTCTTTATTATTCAAATCACCAACTTGCACAGACCAAGACGTTGCAGCTGCTAAAGAATTAGCGGAAATTGCAGGCGTAGATGCAGAAGAATACGGATTAGCAATGCTAAAAGCTGGAGCTGACTTAGGCGATAAAACAGCTTCACAATTAATTTCATTAGATGCTAAAGAATTTAGCATGGGCACAAGCAAAGTTGAAATTGCACAGGTGAATGCAATTGACGTAAACGACGTTTTAGTGCGCAAAGTTGAATTGGAAGAAGCGATTACTAAAACAATCGAAGAAAAAGGATTACAATTATTCCTTTTAGTTGTTACAGATATTTTAAACAGCAACTCTACTGCATTAGCATTAGGTTCTGCTGCTTCAAAAGTAGAAGAAGCATACAACGTAACGCTTGAAAACAATACAGCTGTCTTAGAAGGCGTTGTATCACGTAAAAAACAAGTAGTACCTGTATTAACATCTGTATTTGCTTAATAAAAAAAGGTTCGTGTCTACACACGAACCTTTTTTTTGTCCATTTGCACGTCAAGCCAATTTAGTATATCTTCTATCACTTCATCTTTATTTAATTCATTAAGCAACTCATGACGGCACTGTGTAAAAAAGCGGTAGCTTACGTCCTGCAATCCGGCTTTTTTAAAGTCGTTATATACTTTGAGTACACCTTTTGTATAGCTGCCTACTGGATCATGTTCTCCAGATATTAAATAAACAGGCAGGCTTGATGGGACTAGCTTTATATTAGCTAAGTTAGAGATTTGTTTGATTCCTGTTAATAAGTCATAGAAAAATCCCGCTGTGAAAACTCCTCCGCAATAAGGGTCATTTACATATAAATCTACAGCTTCATTATCTTGACTTAACCAATCAAAAGGTGTCCGAGCAGGATGAAATGATTTATTGTATTGTCCAAAAGAGAGCTTATCAAGCAAAGGGCTAGGAGATCGTAACCCTTTTCTCTTTATCTCTATTTGCGCAGCTAATATGCCGCCCTGCAGTGAAAGGGAAGGAATGCTGCCAGTACCTGAGAGTATCACACCATGAATGTGCTCTGTATTCAATTGAATATATCTTCTCGTTAGAAAAGACCCCATGCTGTGACCGAAAAGAAAGATTGGTAAGCCGGAGTGTTCCGTTGAAATGTGCTTAGTCAGAGCAATCACGTCGTAGACTACTGTATCAAAACCATTTTCTTCAGCAAAAAAACGCTTGTCTTCATCTTTTAAAGCTGTTTGACCGTGACCTCGGTGATCATTCCCACATACGATGTAGCCATGTTGCGTTAATACATTAGCAAAGTATTCGTAGCGTCCAATATGTTCGGCCATCCCATGGGCTATTTGGACAACGCCTTTTGCAGAATTGTTTTCAAGATCCCATTTTTGTGCGAATATTTCTTTTTCCTGATGACCTCTGTAGTAAAAGGATTGTTTCATGCTCAGCATTCACCTTCTGCTTTCCTGTAAAATAAGGGATATATGTATATATTATACTAATTTATGCAGGTGATTTTACTATTTTAAAATAAAAAATGATTATTTTGTCATAAACCTTTACAAACCTTTATGTGATTTGTTAAATTAGTATTTATATTAAAAATTATTAAACAATTTAAAAAGATTCAGTTTTTAATAGGTTAGATGAATACGGAGGGAATTATTGTGGCAGAATTAAGAAGTAACATGATCAAAAAAGGATTCGACAGAGCACCGCACCGCAGCCTACTGCGTGCAGCGGGTGTAAAAGAAGAGGATTTCGGCAAACCGTTTATTGCGGTTGTCAATTCATATATTGATATTGTACCAGGTCATGTTCACTTACAAGAGTTTGGTAAAATCGTAAAAGATGCGATTCGCGAAGCTGGTGGCGTACCTTTTGAAATGAACACTATCGGTGTAGATGACGGTATTGCGATGGGACATATCGGTATGCGTTATTCATTACCAAGTCGTGAAATCATTGCTGACTCAGTTGAAACGGTAGTATCTGCTCACTGGTTTGATGGAATGGTATGTATTCCAAACTGTGATAAAATCACGCCTGGGATGTTAATGGCTTCATTACGTCTGAATATTCCGACAGTTTTTGTTAGCGGCGGACCAATGAAGGCTGGCGTAACGAGCGACGGTCGTAAGATTTCTCTTTCTTCAGTATTTGAAGGGGTAGGAGCTCATCAAGCTGGTAAACTTGATGATAAAGGATTACTTGAATTAGAACAATTTGGCTGTCCTACATGCGGATCTTGTTCAGGAATGTTTACAGCGAACTCAATGAACTGCTTAGCTGAAGCGTTAGGACTTGCTTTACCTGGAAATGGTACAATCTTAGCAGTTGCTCCTGAACGTAGAGAATTTGTTAAAAAATCAGCTAAACAGCTTATGGAATTAATTAAATTAGATTTAAAACCACGTGATATCGTAACGGAAAAAGCAATCGATAACGCATTTGCTTTAGACATGGCGTTAGGTGGTTCTACAAATACAGTTCTTCATACGCTAGCTCTTGCGAATGAAGCTGAAATTGATTATCCGTTAGAGCGTATTAATGAAGTAGCGGAACGCGTGCCTCACCTGGCAAAACTCGCTCCGGCTTCGGATGTATTTATTGAGGACTTACATGAAGCAGGAGGCGTATCGGCTGCTTTAAACGAGCTATCTAAAAAAGAAGGAGCTCTTCATTTAGATACGATGACGGTTACTGGAAAAACGCTAGGCGAAAACATTGCCGGCTGCGATGTAAAAGACTATAACGTTATCCATCCAATCGATAAGCCGTTCACCGAAAAAGGCGGACTTGCTGTATTGTTTGGTAACTTAGCTCCAGACGGCGCGATCATTAAAACAGGCGGTGTTCAAGACGGCATTACTCGCCACGAAGGACCAGCAATTGTATTTGAGTCTCAAGACGAGGCGCTGCACGGTATTGCTAATGGAAAAGTAAAAGAAGGACATGTTGTAGTCATCCGCTATGAAGGACCAAAAGGCGGACCGGGAATGCCTGAAATGCTAGCTCCAACTTCTCAAATTATGGGAATGGGACTAGGCGCAAAAGTAGCGCTATTAACGGACGGACGCTTCTCTGGGGCTTCCCGTGGATTATCAATTGGCCACGCGTCTCCAGAAGCTGCTGAAGGCGGACCGCTAGCATTTGTAGAAGATGGCGACCACATCGTGATTGACATTGAGGATCGTTCGATGAACGTTCAAGTTTCTCCAGATGTTTGGGAAGAACGAAAAGCAAACTGGAAAGGCTTTGAGCCGAAAGTGAAAAAAGGCTATCTTGCAAGATATTCTAAACTTGTAACTTCTGCTAGCACAGGCGGAATTATGAAAATCTAATAGTACAAAAAGGCTCTCTGCTGAGAGCCTTTTTCTTTATTAAAGTAACTGTGCAAAGAAGCATTTTTAACAAGAAAATTCTTTTTTCATGATAACGTGTGGGATACCGTCTTCCATAAAGACATCTGAAACCGTCTTATAGCCTAATTTATGATAAAAAGGTTCAGCCTGAACTTGACCGTGAAGCTTAGCTTGAGTTAATCCTTCTTTTTTCGCTGCTTCTTCTAAGCTGGCCACCACTTCTTTTCCGAGCCCGTATTTTCTAAATTCCTTTAATACGCATATCCGCTCTATTTTGGCGTAATCGTCTACTATGCGGAATCTACCAGAAGCTGCCGGTTCATTGTTATAGTAAATCAACATATGTTTTGCCGTTTTCTCATGTTCATCAAATTCATCTTTTAATGGCACGCCTTGTTCTTCAACAAACACTGTTTTACGTATATGAAATACTTCTTCAAGCTGCTCTTTTGTTGTAATTTGCTTAATTTTCATCGAAAATCCTTCCTTTGCTGCGAATTTATGATTCTTTTTTGTATAATAAAGATATCTGATATAAAAGAGTATAAAGGAAAAACAAAATGTTGTAAATGCAACAAAAAAACAACTAATGAACATATTACACAAATTTGTGTTCATTGCTCAATATTTAAACGACCTCAGCAATAGTAAAATCAACTGAAACATGTTAAAAAGCAAAGAAAAGGGATTATGAAGCGCCATGGCTCTACATAACTTGTAAAAAGAGAAATATTCACAATAGTAGTAGGATGAAAAAGGGGAATGTATCATGCAAATAACCTTAGTGTATAAAGATGAGCAATCGAATAAATTTTGGAAAGTTGAAAGAAGAGACAGCAAGTTAGTCATTCACTTTGGAAAAGTTGATACAGCCGGTCGCATGCAAGTGAAAGAGTTTGTTTCCGCAGAAGCTTGTGAAGCGGAAGCTGAAAAGCTGATTCGTGCAAAATTGAAGAAAGGATATAAACCTTTAACTTGTTCGATGCAAGTAATGAAAGACAGTACGATGTCAGAGGCTCTCTTTTGGGAACTGATAAAAAAGGCGAAGACAAAATTAGATGTCGACGAGCAAATGGAATGGCTTCGCTCCACGCTAGCGAAGCGTTCTGAAAAGGACATTTTTCGCTTTGATCAGCTATTAAATCAGCATTTTGATCAATCCTATACTTCTTCATTGTGGGCAGCAGCTTATATTGTAATGGGCGGTTGTTCAGATGATTGTTTTGATTATTTTAGAGCGTGGCTTTTATATCAGGGAAAAGACATATATTATAAAGCGATTGAATCTCCTGAGACGATGATTTCTGTACTTAAACCACTAGAAGCAGAAGGCTATGCTCCTCAATTAGAAGAATTACTTTCTGTAGCATGTGAAGCTTACGAAGAAAAGACAGGTTTAGATAACGACTATTATTATGATAAATATGACCAGTTTGATCCAGTGTGGTACGATGAGCAAGATTTGGATCTTGATTGGGATGAAGATGATGAGGATGGTTTACAGATGCGATTCCCTGTGCTTTGGAGCCGCTATTGGAACAATCATCTCGAATATTAAAAAGAGGAGATGAAAACCTTTAAACAGATTTTCATCTCCTCTTTTTTTATTTTGATAGAGTACGTGACGGGGCGGCCGAAGACAGTTTTGTTTTTTTGTTTAGCATACTGTTCATAATCATTCCAATTACGATTATCGTCATACCAGCTAACGCAATCCCTGTTGGCACACGGCCATTTAATAAAAACACTTCGCCAAGCACGGTAAAAATCATGCTGCCTGATTGAGTTGCTTCAACCGCTCCAAGCAAACCTAAATTTTCTTTTGCCAAGTCTGTTGCGTAAAAGAACGTCATCGTAGCAATTACACCTGAACTCATTGCTAAGATAAAGGCTTGAGAAAATTGAGGAGCTGTTGGCATACCAGTTGTATAAAATCCATATATAGCATAGATGATACTTAGCGGTATACTGCCGATAGCCATACCTAAAACACGTTGAAATGTATCTAATTTCCCTTTGCAAACTTCCATCATTTTTCGATTTCCAAGCGGATATAAAAAAGCAGCCATGACGACAGGGAGAAAACCCAACACAAACTGTGAAAGCGTGATGTTTTCAGCTTCTTTAACTTGCATGAGAATCACACCCGCTAAAATAAACGTTGAAATACCAAGCGTTTTGAGTGGAATGCTTCCTCTTACTTTTTTGTTTCCGTCTGCAGTTTGAATAGTTACATAGAAAAGGGGAGAAATGAGCGCACCTGCCAAGATCGTTACTTGCCACGTTCCAGCTATGAGCCATGACGGTCCAAAAAGCGAAGAAAAACTTAATAATGAATAAAATCCAATTCCTGCAAGAGTTCCCCAACCTAACCAAGCGAAAGGATGTTTTTTCATTTCCATCCATAATGGTGTAAACTTCTTTTGTACAAGTACTAAAATGAGTAAAATAGGTAGTGCTAATAAAAAACGAAGAGATGCTGTCCAAGCCCAGCTTGTTCCAGATACATTCATGGCACGATTCACAATAAATGTAGCAGAAAAGAACATGGACGAGAGAAGCCCCCATAAAATTGCTTTCATACTTTTTCCTCCTAATTAATAAAAATACCTAAATATATATTATAGTATACTTAGGTATAAAAAAAGTGTACCATAATATACAAAAGAAAGGAAGGTAAAAATGCATTCAGAAGAAATGATGAAAAAGGTAGGCAACGAGCTTAGAAAAATAAGAACACAGCGAGAATTCACACTCGATGAATTAGCAGATAGGACGGGAGTCAGCAAACTCACGTTAGGGAAAATTGAAAGAGGGGAGACTAATCCAACCCTAGGAGTAATGTGGAAAATAACAACAGGTTTAAATATCCCTTTAACTAAATTAGTGTCAGTACAACCTTCAGTGGCTGTATCTAAGTGCGGAGAAGGTTTTTCTCTCAAAGGACCGGACGAAGCGTGGAAAGTAGAATTTATTTTTCAAAATCAAATAGATTCAACTATTGAAATGTACCGAGCCTTTCTTTCTCCTCTCGCTACATACTGTCCTGAACCTCATCATAAAGGATTAATTGAAGTAGCCACGGTAATGGAAGGAAGAATCGAAATGAAAATAGAAGAAGAGCTATACGAGCTAAAACAATTTGACTCTATAAAATTTGAAGGAAGTCATGTACACTCATACAAAAATCTTGAAGAACGTCCAGCTGTTCTGCATTTACTGCTAAAATATGAGGAGTAAAACAGCAGAGCCGCAGTAAAACGAACCATAAAAAATGATTCGTTTTACTGCGGCTCTAATAGCTGTTTATTCATCAGCTTGTTTTGATAGCTAATATATTTTTTTACTCTAATGATAATTAATGAATATTCTTCAATCAAACGGTGGATAGATTGAACCATACACTCTGGATAATGATGTTTTTTCTGTAAATACAATTTATACTTCCGAATTTGCCTTTCGAAATATAAAATAACTTGTTCAGGTGTTTTTACCAGTAACGATTGCATATATTCATTTACTTGCGTTTCAAGAAACGAATAGCGATTCGTGATAAAAAATGTCTTCATCTTATTTTCCTCCCTATAGGTTAGTGGTACAAAAAAGAAACCCTTGTGCTAGGATTTCTTTTTTTGCTTTTTATTTGAATCAGCTGTGCGCAACTTTTAGGCACTGATACTTGAAATCGAAGACTCTCTATATTTTTTTATTTTGCATTTTATATATGTAGGCGTTTCGCTGAAAAGATTTGCTACGTGTGTAATAGCTCCATAATAGGTTTTAGCATCCATCATTTCTTTATTCACAATATAGTCATACAGGGATGATTCAATATCATCAACGAAAGCTAAAATGTGACGCTTTTCGAATAGGAGTTGATAAAGTTCATTAATTAAGTAGGGGCTTTGATCAAATTTGTCTTGAAGCTGCTCTACTCGGTACTTTGTCATAGGCACTTCACACAAGATAATGTATCGTAACTCTTCTAAAAATAATTTATTCATCTTTCTCACATCCCTATTCTGTTAATAATTATATAATAGCACTATGCCTTCATTTTTGGAAGCGTTTTCAACATATTAATTTTAATATTTTTCTCTTCTCATTTCCTTTCGTTTTTTCTTTTCTTACGTGAATTATCTGTATTATAGTTCGTTTTACGTAAAGACTCTAGCTAATTGTTAAACTACCTGACATACTTTTTGAATTTTTTATTATTGATGTCAAAAACTCTTACATACCTAAGCGAAAACACCTTAAAAATAACGGTCTATTAGCCGGAATCGTCTTTAATTGTGATAAAATAAAAAATGGAAAATACATCATATAGGAGAGAGGCTATGGAAAAAGATCATATTTCAGAGCTTAAGATTTTAAAAGACATTGCCGAGATTTTAAATGAAGGCACTAATTTACATACAATGCTTCACGATGCTCTTTTAAAACTGCTGCAAATAACAGATTTACAAACAGGATGGATCTTTTTTATTGATAAAAATGGAAAACATGAGATGATTGCCGCTCAGCATTTACCGCCAGCTTTATTAAATAAAAGCGCTCAGCCTATGTGTAACGGAAGCTGCTGGTGTGTTGATCGGTATATGGATGGCCGGCTTCAAAAAGCATCTAATATTATGGAGTGCAAAAGACTTGAAGATTCCGTCATTTATGAGTGGGGAGATACACACGACATTACCCATCACGCAACGGTTCCTTTACAAGCAGGGGATGAACGCTTTGGATTATTAAATGTAGCTGCCCCTCATAAAATTCATTTTGAACAGCGAGAGCTTGATTTATTAGGATCCGTCGCTCTTCAAATTGGCACGGCTATCAAGCGGATTAAGCTGACTCAATCTCAGCAGGAAGTAAAACTTATTGAAGAAAGAAACAGGCTGGCAAAAGACCTTCACGATTCTGTTAATCAGCTGTTGTTTTCAATTAATGTCACAGCCAAAGCCGGAAGCAGCCTAGCGAAAGATGTGCAGTTAAAAGAGACTTTTTCCTTAATCCAAGAAACTGCTCAGCATGCTCAAG
The DNA here is from genome assembly GCF_025910025.1 of Priestia sp. JV24. Taxonomy (NCBI): domain Bacteria; kingdom Bacillati; phylum Bacillota; class Bacilli; order Caryophanales; family Bacillaceae; genus Priestia; species Priestia sp. JV24. Next base: position 142,675 of record NZ_JAPCIN010000016.1, on the reverse strand, counting down.
TGGAAATGAAAGCTTTAATTTGGCAGCTTCGTCCTCAAGGATTAGAAAACGGCATTGTCAGTGCGTTAAAAAGCTATGGTCAAATGCTAGGGCTTAACATAGAAGAACAAATTAAAGGAGTGTCCGTTTTGCCTGCTGTGATTGAAGAGACACTGTGGAGAGTCGGACAAGAAGCTTTTAATAATTGCCGAAAGCATGCGGGTACGGCAGAGGTACATTTAAACGTAAATATAAGCAAAGAACAGGTAATTATGAAAATTCAAGATAGCGGCAATGGATTTATATATAGCCCTTCAGCAGAGTTGCCGACGCTTGGGTTAAAAACCATGCAGGAGCGAATAAACAGATTAAATGGGAATCTATCTGTTACAAGCAGTATAGGAAACGGAACGGTTGTGGAAGTATCTATTCCTCTTTCATAACGGAAAGGAGCGCACATGAAAATAAAGATTTTAATCGCAGATGATCACCATGTCGTCCGAAAAGGACTTGTCTTTTTCTTACAAACGCAGCCTGATTTAGAAGTTGTAGGAGAAGCTTCTAACGGAGAGGAAGCTTTAAAGCTAGCGACATCTCTAGAGCCTCATATTGTGTTAATGGATTTATCAATGCCGGTTCTAGATGGAATCGAAGCAACAAAAGAACTAAAAAAACAAGCGCCGCATATACAAGTCATGATTCTAACAAGCTTTTCAGATCAAGATCACGTGATACCGGCATTAGAAGCAGGAGCTTCAGGCTATCAGCTAAAAGAAAGCGATCCAGATGAACTTGTAGCCGCAATTCGAAAGCTAATGAACGGAGAAAATCAGCTTCATCCCAAAGTCACTACGCACTTGCTAACACGGTTAACCAAAAGCAGCGAAAAGAAAGTCAATTTTATTGACCACTTAACGAAACGAGAAAAAGACGTATTAAAAGAAATTGCAAAAGGTAAAAGCAACAAAGAAATTGGTGCTTCCTTACATATTACAGAAAAAACAGTAAAAACACATGTGTCTAATATTTTATCGAAGCTCGGTGTTCAAGACCGCACGCAAGCTGCTCTATATGCTGTGCAGCACGGCATTTCCTAACCTACGACTTTAGTCGTAGGTTTTTCTCTGTGCTTCTCCGTCTATATTGGTAGCTTTCTTTCTACCAATAGCATGACGAAAAAAAGTTCAATCATCCCTATACTATATATATATAATCAAACGACAAAGGAGTAGATAAGCATGAACATACTTATTATCAACGGAAGTCCCAGAGAAACAGGCCGAACAACACAAGTGACGAGAGAGATTCACAAAAGCTATCAAAGTTCTTTTTTAGATTTAAGCCAATTATCACTTCCTATCTTCACAGGTGAACCTCATCAGTATGAAACAGAAGAAGTACAAGAGCTGATTAAAAAAATAGAAAAAGGGGATGGTATTTTACTTGCGACGCCCGAGTACCACGGAGCTATGAGCGGAGCGTTAAAAAACGCGTTTGACTTCTTAAACAGTGCGTATTTTGCGCATAAGCCCGTAGCACTTTTAGCAGTATCAGGAGGAGGAAAAGGAGGCATTAATGCTTTAAATAACCTTAGAACCGTTACACGCGCCTTGTATGCGAATGTTCTATCTAAGCAGTTGGTATTAGATCCTGCAGACATCCTGGAAAAAGGGACTTTACGAAAAAACGCAGCTGACGGAATTCATGAATTAGTTAATGAGCTGACTATGTATACACAAGTGTCTAAGCAAATTTTAGAAGCTAAGCAAAATGTTTGATGAAGGCGCTTTATAAGGACCGTCGCTTTCAAGCCGTAGTAGCTGCGAATGTTTTATCTTCTATTGGTTCCGGTATTACGATGCTTGCCATTCCTTTACTGTTAGTTGCATCTCCAGATGGAAATAAACTATTTGGCATGATTATGCTGATGATGACGGTGATTAGCTTTGTGGCTACTCCGTATATAGGTGTTCTTATTGATCGAATGTCACGAAAGAAAATGTTGTTAACCGTAGAATTGATAGGTTTTATCACGGTCATGCTATTTGTGATCGTTGGTTTTATGACAGACTATTCAACCATTCACTACATCATTTTGTACGGAACCGGAAACCTTTACTACACGTTTTTTTATCCAACGATTTTTGCATTAAATCAAGAAGTTTTTTCAAAAGATACGTTTCAATCATTAAACAGTATTATGGAAATACAAGGCCAGCTATCGAGTATGCTTGCAGGCGCTCTGGCCAGTCTAGTCATTACTCGTTGGTCGCTTCAATGGATTTTAATAGTCGATGCAGCTACGTATATAGCTGCATTCCTTTTTCTATTGAGTATTCCATATAAACAAAGCAGGGAACGAAGCGATAAAAAACACACTGCGATGAAAGAGGGATTAGCATTTATAAAAGAAAATCGCTCGGTATCTATTTTTTTACTGCTTTCTTTTATGCCTTTCGTTGCTGTAATGATGACGAACTATTTGTTTCCTATTTATCTGACTCAAGAATTAAACGCAAGTCCAGCAGCATATGGGATTGAGAGTGCCGTATATGGTTTCGGAGCATTAACCGCAGGGATATTCATCGTATCTATTATGAAAAGAACAGGCACTGAGCTAGCCATTATGCTTAATATAAGCCTCTTTGCACTCGGAATATCTATCATCTTCTTTATGAAGCTTCTGCCCATTTACTTTTCTATTGTATTTTTCCTTGCTTTTGCAAATGCAGGTACAAGAGTAGCTCGCAATACGTTTATGATGCAGAAAATACCGAATACTATCGTGGGAAGAGTGGACAGCTGTTTTCGCTTTATTACGTTAGGAATTCGTATTTTATTGATTTTCTTCTTTACGTACGTTACGACTAATGATCATATAGGACTTGCTTTTTCAGGACTTAGCCTGCTTTTATTATCATCCGCCGGAGCAGGCTGGATACTCTACAAAAGAAAACAGCGAAAACAGTCTGCACTGCTTAAGAGTGTTTTATAATGTCTGTTGCATGTTATAATAGAGGAATTGACAAATAATGTTCAACGTTTATGACGTTGGACATTATTTGTTCTGAATAGAAATTAAACAGCAACAGCATTGACTGTTATGCGATTGGAAGATTGTGAAGCGATGATAAATAAAACATTAAACAAAGAACAATTAAAAGATTCGTACTCAAGCAGAACGTACTATAGAGGACACACGTATTACAAGCAGGGGCGTGTGCTTGATTTGGAATACAACGAACAGACCACTACGTGGACAGCATCCGTTCGAGGTGCGGAAATGTATACCGTAATGGTTGAACAAAAAGGAAATTCTTTTTATTCATTCTGCGATTGTCCTGCTTATCATGAGTTTTCAGAATGCAAACACGAAGTAGCTGTTTTATTAACCATTTGCGATGAGCGCGCAAAGCCGCAGCCAATCAAAACAAAGCCTTTTCGCCAAAGCAAAGAATACGAAAATGTAAATCATTTTATCGACTTATTTTCGAGCTATCAGCAAACCATAAGCGACCATAAGAAATATGCAGATAAAGATCCGTTGAAAGTAGAATTTATTTGTAAGTCTTACTCAGAAGAATTTTTACGTTCAGAAGGAATGTACGTAGCGCTTGAAATGAAAGTGGGCGTCGACCGGACGTATGTAGTAAAAAACATTCAAGAATTTTTAACAGACGCTAAAGAATTCCAAACTCACGAATTTACCAAGCGCTTCGAATATGACCCGGTGGAACATTTTTTTATAGAAGAAGATAAGAAAATCATTGAGCTGCTGATGGATATTATGACAAATGAATCATTTTATAAACATTCTTATTCTATGTATCGTTCGTCTGCAAATAACAGAGAACTAATCATTCCCTCCATCATAGCCAAAGAGTTATTTCAATTGCTCAAAGATCGGAACTTTACATTTATTCATGACGGGCACTCATATGAAAATATTATCTTTGCTGAAAGCTCAGCTCCTTTTTCGTTTCAGTTAAATAAGCACCCGGCAGCTGGATTTGAACTCGACTTTACGGAGCTTCATCAAGCTTCGTTTTTTGATCGATACGGGTGGCTATTTTTAAAGGGGACGTTTTATGAGCTATCTCAAGATCAGCGTATGCTTCTTGAAGGGCTTCGAAAAACGGCGCCTTTGAAGCCAGTCGTACCTATAGCAGAAGAGCAGATGGGAAATTTTTTATCTCACGTCGTTCCAGGACTAAAAAAAGTGGGGAAAGTGGATATCGCAAAAGAAGTATCCCATCAGATTATTGCACCTGAACTAAAAGCAAAAGTATTTATTGACCAGGAAGATGAACAGCTGTTTGTGACGCTTCGGTACCATTATGGAGAGATTTCAATTAATCCATTTTCACCTCAACCTGAAAAGTACGATAAAATCTTAATACGAGATTTAGAAAAAGAAGACCGCGTGATGGATTTAATTGAAACAGCTCCTTTAAACATTTATAAAAACCAGCTGTATTTAAATCAAGATGAATCATCTTTATATGAATTTTTGTTTCATATTGTTCCAAAGCTTGATGAAATAGCGGATGTGTATATTACGGATGAGATGAAAGATTATGCTTATACGGATTTTTCTGCGCCAGTAACAACGGTTGACATCAAAAACAGCAATGGATTATTAGAAATTAATTTTGATTTAGGAGGCATTAATCATCAGACCGTTCAAGATGTTTTAAAATCTATTTTAGAAAAGAAAAGCTATCATCGTCTAGATAACGGTGCGTTTATTCCTCTTGAAAACGAAGGCTTTGAGCATATTCAAAATCTGTTTCGTGAGCTGAACGTAACCGAGAAAGACTTAAAGGATAACTCATTGCAAGTACCTTTATACAGAGGAATGCAAGTGGAAGAGATTATGAGTGCGGGTGATAAATCAGCGGCTAAGTTCGGCTCAGCATTTAAAAGGTTACTTACACAGCTCAAATCTCCAGAGGAAATGGATTGGGAAGTACCGGAATCCTTGCAGGCATCATTGCGTGATTATCAGTACAATGGGTTTAAGTGGTTTAAATCTCTGGCTCACTACTCTTTAGGAGGCGTTCTGGCCGATGATATGGGGCTTGGAAAAACGCTTCAAAGCATTGCCTATATCCTATCTGAAAAAGAGCTTGATGAAGATAGCAGTGCCTTTTTAATTGTTGTGCCGGCTTCCTTGATTTATAACTGGCGCAACGAATTGGAGAAATTTGCACCGAATTTAACGGTTCAAACCATTACAGGAACGCCGAGCGAGCGTGAGGAGAAGCTAAAAAGCACAGCTGACGTATGGATTACATCTTACCCAACACTGCGTCAAGATATCGATTTGTATCAGCATCTTCATTTTCATGCTTTAATTCTAGATGAGGCTCAAAGTATTAAAAATCATACAACGAAAACGGCAGTAGCTGTTAGGACTATTTCAGCTGAAAAACGTTTTGCGCTGAGCGGTACGCCTATTGAAAACTCACTTGATGAGCTTTGGTCAATTTTCCAGACCATTCTTCCGGGTTTATTTCCAGGGCTTCGCAAGTTTAAGAACATGTCATCGGAGCAGGTCAGTCGAATTGTAAGACCATTTTTACTGCGACGAGTAAAAAAGGATGTATTAAAAGAACTGCCTGATAAAATTGAAACAACTCATTTATCTGAGCTCACTAAAGAACAAAAAGAGTTATATGTAGGCTATTTAGAACAGTTAAAATCATCTTTAGCCGGTGAAGATTTTAATAAAAACCGAATGAAGATCTTGGCGGGATTAACAAGACTGCGCCAGATTTGCTGTCATCCATCCCTATTCGTTGAAAATTACGAAGGGTATTCAAGCAAATTAGAGCAGCTGCTTGAGATTACAAGAAATGCGGTTGCCAACGGAAAACGTTTGTTAATCTTTTCTCAGTTTACAAGCATGCTTCACATTATTCGAGAAGAGCTTCAAAAAGAAAACCTTTCGTACTTTTACTTAGACGGTCAAACGCCATCAAAAGAACGAGTGGAAATGGCGGATCGATTTAATAATGGAGAACAAGACATTTTCTTAATCTCGTTAAAAGCCGGAGGCACGGGCTTAAATTTAACGGGAGCAGATACAGTTATTTTATATGACTTATGGTGGAACCCAGCGATTGAAGAACAAGCGGCAGGCCGTGCACACCGCATTGGGCAAAAAAATGTTGTGCAGGTCATCAAGCTTATTTCTCAAGGGACTATCGAAGAAAAAATTTACGGCTTGCAGCAAAAGAAAAAAGAACTCATCGAACAGGTTATTCAGCCGGGAGAAACAATGCTTTCTAGTTTGGCAGAAGAAGAACTTCGAGAACTGCTTAGTATGTAGCAAAGGGTGTGTAAGGAATGAAAAAATGGGCGTTTGTATCAGATTTTGATGGAACAATTTCAAAAAAAGATTTTTATTGGATTGTGATTGAAAAGTATTTTCCAGAAGGTGAAGAACTTTTCCACCGATGGAAAGCAGGAGAAATGAAAGATATTGATTTTTTATCTACTGTTTTTCAATCCATTCACCAAGAAGAACCGAAAATTTTAGAAGACGTAGCGAATATTCCAGTTGATGAATACGTGCCCGCTTTTATTAAAGCTGTTCAGAAAAACGGCGGAGATTTTTATATTTTAAGCGCTGGAACAACGTACTATATTAAACCGATTTTAGATAAATACGGTGTTGAAAAAGTGGAAGTTTATTCAAATGAAGGATATTTCCATCAAAACAACGTTCACTTGCGTCTAGACCCTGCTCACAGATGGCATTCAGAACGCTACGGCATCGATAAATCATCTGTTATTCAAGAACTAAAAGAGACATACGAAACGATTTATTTTGCTGGAGACAGCGAGCCGGATTCGCATCCAGCAAAATATGCAGACGTCACATTTGCAAAAGATTCTTTGCAAGATTTACTGCGCGGACAAAACGTTCCGTTTGTTCCGATTGAAACATTTAAAGATATTGAGCAATATTTGATGAAACATAATGTAATAAAAAAGGCATAAAAACAGCGGTATTATTTGATTACTTCAAATAATACCGCTGTTCCTATTCCGCCTCCGCTTCCTAAAGCCGCTATGACATATCGCATGTCACGGCGCTTGCTTTCATAAAAAAGACGCGTAGCTAAAATAGCTCCTGATGCTCCGTATGGGTGTCCTAGAGTCAATGCTCCTCCGCGAATATTCACTTTCTCTTCTCGTATTCCCAGTTCTTGCATGCAAGCGACAACTTTAACAGCAAATGCTTCATTGATTTCAAATAAGTCAATATCATCTACCGTAAGAGAATTTCGCTTCAAGATATTTTTAATCGCAGAAACTGGTGCAATAGCAGGGTAAAGAGGTGACACTCCTGAAATATCAGCGTCAATAAAACGCAAAACGGGCTGAAAGCCTAAGGACCGTGCTTTTTGCTCTTCCATCACAAGTGTAATGCAGGCTCCGTCGTTAATTCCACAGCTGTTTGCTGCAGTGACGGTGCCTTCTTTTTTTAAAAAGACGGGGCTGGCTTTTTGCAGCAGCTTTGTTAGGTTTCGTTTTTTCATAAATGCTTCATCGTGCATCACGTTTGGAAGAGGAAGCGTTTCTTCTTCAAACAACCTTTTTTCAAAAGCCTCCCAGCTTCTTTCATGACTTAAAAGAGCATATCTGTCCTGCTGATCTTTAGATATATTGTATCGCTGAGCTACGTTTTCTGCTGCGATCCCCATGTCAGGGTCACCAATTTTATCAGGAGAAAAACGTGCTCTTTTTTCAAAAGGAGAAGTACTTGTACTTTCAACGCCTCCAGCTAAATAACACGTTCCAGCGCCTGCTTTTATTAAATAGCTCGCCATTCGAATCGCTTCTAAGCCAGCTCCGCACTGACGATCAATGGTCATTCCCGGGATAGAAAAAGGGAGGTCTGCTTCTAAAGCGGATAGCCTAGCTGCGTTTCCTCCTGGACCTACAACATTCCCTAAAATAATGTCATCAATTTCATGTTCAATTCCAGCGCTAAGGTGTTTTAATAAAGGAGCCGTTAGCTCTTGAACATGAAAATCTTTCAGTATACCGTTTTCTTTTCCAATGACCATACGCTTCGCTTTTACAATTGCTGCTTGATAGATAAGTCATCACTTCCTTACATAGAAGCTGTATTGGAACGACCAGTTACGGTTACTACTTTTCGGACTTTTGTAATTAAATAAGCTGCTATGATTGCTTTTATGCAGTCACCTGGAATATAGACTAAACTTAATTGAAGAGATTTCCAGAACGGTATGTGAAGTAGCATCGCTTGTACAGGAATGCCAAAAGCGTAAACTAGCAAAATTCCAAACAGGACATTTGTTATGAATACCTTTGTAAACGCAAGGGTTTTCAACTTGGATAGTGTCCATCCTATAAAGAAAGCTGCAAATATATAGCTGATTAAATAGCCAGCGCTTGGACTAAAAAATACGCTCATACCACCGCGCCCTCCAGAAAGTAAAGGGACTCCTACAGCTACTAAACATAAAAAAATAAATTGGCTTAATGCGCCTAACCTAGCCCCAAGAATACCTCCTGCCAGCATAACCCCCATCGTTTGAAGAGTAATAGGAACGGGAGTAAATGATAGAAAAATAGGAGGAACAAGCCCTAGCGCTCCCATTACAGCCGTAAATAATGCAACGTACGTCATATCTTTTGTTTTCATCGTAAACCTCCGTTGTATATGATAAAACATGACTATCTTATCTTATTAAACTTAAATTAGTAAACTTTATTTTTATATAAGTTTACATTTTTCTTTTCTCAAATCTACATTTACGGTACACTAAAAGTAAAATAAAAAGGGAGTTTACGCAGTAATGAAGCGAATTGAAGAACTAATTTTTAATCAGTGCCAACAAACGCCTGATGGACTGGCACTATCGGATTCTATTAATAAGCTAAGCTACAGTCAAATGTGGGATTGTGTATGCAAAGCCGAAAAACAGCTTCAGGAAAAAGGGGTGGAAAAAGGAGAGCTCGTTGCGTTAAGCATGCCAAACAATGTAGAAGCTATTGTGTCATTTTTAGCGATTTTAAAAGCCGGTGGAGTGGTGATGCTTTTACACAATGAGTTAACAGAAGCTGAAGTTGATGCCTATTTTTCTATTCAATCTCCGAATTGGCTATGGAAAACATCTTCTTTAACTAACATAACAAAAGAAAAACCGGCGCTGCCCGTACGGCAAGTGAATGCACTATCCGATTTATTTTTATTTGGATTTACCTCTGGGTCAACTGGGAGACCAAAAGGGTTTGTAAAATCGCATCACTCTTGGTCTTCATCCTTTCAAGAGTGGTCGGATATATTTTCTTTAGAGCAACATGACAAAGTGCTTGTTCCTTTACATATCTCGTATTCCGCCCAGCTTTACCCGGTTTTGCATGCGCTTTGCAGCGGCATGCACGCTATCATGCTAGAAGTGTTTACACCTTCAGCTGTTTTTAACAAGGAAGCTAGCTGTATGTCCATTACACCCGCATTAATTTCTCCGTTACTTCGTTATGTACAAAGCAGACCAAATGAAAAACGACTTTTACCAAAGACCGTGATTTCAGTAGGCAATAAATTATCACCTTCCGTTCGAAAGAAATTTTCACGAGCGTTTCCTGTTGCCTCTCTTTATGAATATTACGGATCTTCTGAAATGGGATTTGTTACGGTGCTTTCACCACATACAGCTGAAACGATGCCTCATACAGTAGGCTATCCTGTTGACAGCGTAGACGTTTTAATCCTGAACGAGCGTGGAAAAGAAGTTGAAAAAGGAGATAAAGGAACACTATTTGTGAAAACAACTCAAGCATTTGAAGGGTTTGTTAAGGACAGCGAAGAAACGAACCGCTCGTTTTTTAACGGATATGTTACATCGCACGATATTGCGGTTCAGCTTCAAAACGGAAGCATTACCATCGTAGGGAGAGATAAAAATGTAATTAAAAGCAGCGGAAGCTTAGTATATGCTGAAGAAATTGAAGAGCTGCTTTTACAAATACCGGGCGTTAGCGAAGCAGCCGTTTTTAGCGTAGTAGATGCTGAACGTTCAGAAGTAGTAGGTGCAGCAATTGTTTTAGAGAACATTTCTCTTTCTGAAGTAAGACAAGCGCTGACAAAACAAGTATCTGCTTATAAAATCCCGCGCGTATGGAGAGTTTTAACGTCCTTTCCACGAATGAAAAATGGTAAAATTGATAAAGCAACGATATACAGCTACTTTACAGAGAAAGAAGGGAAGACATATGATCTCATTTGAACCCGTTACAGCTGACACGATGTATATTGTATCAGAGATTATCAATTCAAACGAAGCATACAATGCGTTGGAAAACGGCAAGAAAGAGCGGAGTGAAGAAGAGCTTTTTAAAGAATATATGAATGAAAAAACGGACAGTTATTTTATAAAAGCCGACGATACATACGTAGGGGTTATTGATTACATGAAACAAAATCCTAACGATGATCATCCGTGGATTGGAGCTTTTATTATTCATAGCGCCTATCACAATTTCAGTTTCGGAACGCAGGCATATCTAGCGTTTGAAGAGAAACTAAAAGAAGAGGGGCTTTCCGTTCTACGTCTTGGGGTTCTGTCTCAAAATCCTAGAGCTAAGCTGTTTTGGGAGCGCCTTGGTTTTACACAGTATGCCACTAAGCCGCTGCACCATAATCGAGTTAACTGCTTGGAAAAAGAGTTGTAAAGAAAATCCGTGGGTTTATCTACGGATTTTCTTTACTGGGCATTAAATGTTCGAAAGAAAAAAATATAGTAACCACTTTATTATTATCAGAGCCTTATGCGCCTGTTGAAGACAACGTAAGCCTTCTATTCGAAGCAACTTGAAGTAACCGAACTGATTGTCATAGAAATTTATGTCTTCAATGCGTTCGTTGCCTATGAAATTGTAACAATTCCTTATATATAAGTAACTTTAGCTGTTTAGTATATGAATAAAAAGTGCACTTTTTATTCATATACTTTGCTAATGCACTTGAAAAGAACGTTGAGAAATCAAGGAGGTATAAAAAGCTGAGTAAAAAAGAAACAAGGCCTGATCTAGCTCCCAAGATGGTTCTTTTTTGCCGTGTGTTCTAAAGAGGTATTATGTAAACTATACTTGTATATGGTATACAGCTTAAAAAACAGAAAAAGCTGCTGGGCTCAACAGCAGCTTTTTCTGTTTCTTGAAAGGTAGTTGTAAAGTGATGATCCAATCCATCATGAGTAGTTTGCTTAACATAGTCAGTAACTATACATAACAAAAAAGAAAGTCTACTGGGGATCTCAGTAGACTTTCTTTTAGTTCATTTATAAAACCCCGAAGTTAATTTTACTTCTTGTTATAAGAATATGTACGTTTGTTCTCTTTATAACCTGTACCTATATATAAAACCAGTGGAAAAAGTGGTTCTTTCATTGGCTTTATACGGGGTGTATTTATTTAATGCATTTTAGAGCATCGTAGATAGTTTACGCACATTCATTTTGTATTATAAATACTGGTTTTTAACTACTTCTGATCTTCATATACTATAGAACTCGGAAAAGCTAATCTTCTTTTGGGACTAAACCTTCAAAAGTAGAGGGAAAACACCCTGACTATTTAAAATATAGTCAGGGTGTTTTCGTTTTGGTAATCCTTATTGAAAACAGAAAAAAACTACTGGCTCATCAGGGACCAATAGCTTTTTTCGTGACGCAATTAGAAGTTAGTCGTGATGATTTTATACATCTTGAGTTGTTTGTTTGTCCTACGATTTTAAAGTTTTCATTGATGAAGTTCTTAGGTATATAATGTAGAGGACATTATGTTAACTATGGGTGTATATCTTATACAGCTTAAAAACAGAAAAAAACTCCTGATCGCCTATGGAGTTTTTTCTCTTAAGAATTTAAATAAGAAAAGGATGCCTTACGGCGTCTTGGCTAGTCTGTTCGAGAAGAATAATTTCATTCGTTAATATAAAAAATAGGGTATTTATTTAGTACAAGCCATTCTTAAACTACATATTATATAGGGTATACCTGGAGGTTACTCTCTTTCCTAGTCATGTTCTTTAAATGAGAACATGACTTTTTTTGTTTCCTAAAATTGTTTTATGTTAACTAAGTTTATTATCATATAATACAAAACTTAAATTTTAAAAATTAATGCTTGAACCTCCAGTTACGTCAGGTATTATGATGAAATTAATTAGATTAATACTAGATTGTCAGGAGGTTATATAAGTTGGGTAATGATTTAAGTTTTACAATTGGTAAATTTTCTAAGAAAACGGGTGTTTCAATAAGAACACTGCATTATTACGACGAAATAGGGCTACTCAAAGCTCAAAAAGACCTTAATTCCGGTCATCGGCTATATGAAGAGGAACATATAGTAAAACTTCAAAAAATCGTAGCATTAAAATTCTTAGGTTATAACCTAGAGGAAATAGGATTAATGCTAACGAATACAAGTCTCAACTTAAACTTACAGAACACTTTAATTCAACAGCAAAAAGCATTTGAGAAGAAAAAGGAGCACTTAGACAAAGTTCTGAAGGCAATTAATCAGACGATTTCTTTGTTAGACGGTCAAGAGGATGTTCCAAGTGAAATATTAATTAGTTTGATTAATAACATTCAAAATGAAGAAGATCAACGTACATGGCTTGAACATTTCACTTCTAAAGAGATTGCAGATAAGGTTTATAATAAATCTGACGAGGAGAGTTTGTCCTTAGATAAAGAATTTATTGATTTATCGAGAGAAGTGAAAAGGTTAGTTGGAAAACCAGTTCATGATTCAGAAGTACAAGAGTTGGCAAATAAGCATTTGCAGGCATCTCTTAAATACGTTGGTGAGGAGGCTATGCATGCCTTTGGAAAATTAGAGAATGAGGAAATAGGAGATTTTCAAAGTATGATGGCCTCTCCTTATACAGAGGAAGAAGAAAAATGGTTAGACCAAGTGATAGAATATTATATGGTTCAAAATGGAATGTATAATCCTAATCAACATAATGGTAAATAATTATATTTAAGCTAACTTATTAGCCCAGATAGTTAAAGAAACCTATAGAATTTTCTATAGGTTTCTTCTGCTACCTAGAAATATAACATGCTCCAAGAAAAAAGGTATTTATTTCCTTTTATACTGTATATTATAATGAATATGTGTTGCTAAAAATAGGAGGAAATTAGATGGAGAAATTCTTTAAAGATGCTTTAAAGGTATCAATAGCCTCTTTAGTCATATCGATAACTTTATATATAGTTATAATTGCATTTTTTCTTTTATCAGTTGTTACAGCAAATATTTTTGGTACTGTGATTAAGATTATTGTGCCTATTTTAATTTTAGTTACAATACTCGGGTTTATTTATTCTTTCTTTATCAAAGGTAAACAGAAAATCCCTTTTTTAACATTACATTTTGTTTCCTTATGTGTTCTTTCGTTTGGTATCTATCTCGCTGTCAGTTTTCAAGGGTTTGCGCCTTGATAAATATTTACATAAAAAAAGAACCCTTCGCTCATATAGGCAAAGGGTTTTCAAATTTATCGGAATAGGGGGAATACGTTATTAGTCTGGCCAGATTTGTAGATTCATATACATATAACTTTAAAAATAAATATTTTGACCGAATCTGTTTTTAGAAGATAACCTTTTTAAAACCTTTTCTTAAGTTAAGTAAATATTAAATCATTTTATGTATTGTTAAGATTTTAGTATTTACACTTAATGACGACAAATAAGAAGTTTTTCTTCAAAATAAATAGTAGTTAAAAGGTTTTATCATTCAATTAATGATACAGATTCTCCATATGTCCTTCTTTTTACTATCTATAAAATGACTTCATCTTTCTCCTTGGCTAATATAATCATTAAACGTAGCATTCTTTATTACAATTTGACCTCCACATTCATCCGCCAATTGTTTAGCAGACTCTTCATCAATGGGAAATGCTAACGATTCATCATTAGTAAATTCGTAACTGGATACCTCTTTCTTTTTTACGTTCTTATACGAATGATATACGTAATATAATGTACCTACCTTTATAAAATAGTATGGATACTCCCTGTTAGGCAACTTACTTCCCTCCATTTCTGCACCCTTCAATTACTTTATAAGTCACTATTACTATCTTACTTGGACTTACAAAGGTAAAATCCTTCTACGCCAAAGGGTTTTCTTTTACATGTCTTCCGGAGAGCTCTATTATATTAACTAACTTTGCTCGTCTTATAAAAGACTTCTTTGAGAGGAATCTAATTATCTTATAACGAATTACTAAAAAGATTTTATATAAAGAAAAGGAGGAATTTATTTGAATGTAAAAATTAAAGAATACGAATTGCCCCATGCAGATTCAGGACCTTATGGGATTACTTCAGGAAGAGATGGCGCACTTTGGTTTACTCAACACAAAACCAATCGAATTGGGCGAATGACTATAAAGGGTAAGGTGGAGCATTTTAATATCCCTACTATTAATGCTGGGGCACTATCCATTATTTCTACGACTCAGGGTGACATTTGGTTTACGGAAAATAAAGCTAATAAAATTGGAAAACTAACAATAACAGGAGAGATTATGGAATATGTCCTACCAAACCCAGATTCAGCACCTTTTGGAATAACTGAAGGGCATCACGGAGACATTTGGTTCACAGAAATGAATGGAAATAGAATAGGACGAATTTTACCATCAGGCGAAACAATCGAGTATGACCTACCGCACCCTGCTTCCTACCCTTCTTTTATTGTGGCAGGTTCTGATCATGCTTTATGGTTTACTCTAAATCAAAGTAATCAAATAGGGCGTATTACGTTAGAAGGAGAAGTAACTACCTATCAGTTACCTACAGCACAAGCTGGGCCTGTAGGGATTACGAATGGGCCGGATGAGGCACTTTGGTTTGTAGAAATTAACGGCAATAAGATTGGTAGAATTACCACTTCCGGAGTTATAAATGAGTATGCTATTCCTACCCCGAATGCTCGTCCACATGCAATTGTAACAGGTCCCGATGGTGCTTTATGGTTTACTGAATGGGGAAGCAATCAAATAGGGCGTATTACAGTGAATGGGAAAATTACGGAATATCCTATACCTACAAAAAATGCGGAACCACATGGTATTGCAGTCGGATCTGATCATGCCTTATGGTTCGCAGAGGAATGTAATAAGTTAGGTCGATTGAGTTTTGTCCAAAATCCATGAGAGGCAGTGAATATTTATGGAATCGAATAAAACAAACGGCCCAGATCCTACAGAGAAATATCCGATTAAAGGAAATGATGTTGTACAATTCATAAAAAATACAATTACTAGGCCAAATATTATTGTAGGTGATTATTCTTATTACGATGCAATAAAGGGAGATTCCTTTGAGGATCAAGTATTGTATCATTATGAGTTCTTTGGTGATCGACTTGTTATAGGGAAGTTTTGTGCTATCGCCCCCGGCGTAACATTTATTATGAATGGAGCGAATCATAGGATGGATGGCTTCTCAGCTTATCCGTTCAATATCTTTGGGCAAGGTTGGGAAAAACATACCCCAACGCTAGATCAATTGCCGTTTAAGGGAGATACGATAATTGGAAATGATGTCTGGATTGGAATGGACACGGTGATTACGCCCGGAATTAATATAGGTGACGGTGCCATTGTAGCAGCCAAGTCAGTTATTACAAAGGATGTGGAACCCTACACGATTGTTGGAGGAAATCCTGCACAGAAAATCAAAGAACGTTTCCCAAAACAAATTATTAATAAATTATTAGAAATTAAATGGTGGGATTTAACTATCGATATTATTTCTGCACATATTGATGTAATAGTTAATGGAGACATAGACAAGCTAGAAAAATTGAAAAATTACAATTAAGAAAGGACAATTATATATAATTTCTATTAGGTTAACTAAAAATGTGTAGGGTACACGAATGAAAAAACACGAAGGTCTTTTGATAAATAGAGAGAATTATACCATGAGGAGGAGATTGAATTGAAGCTGCTACAAATTAGGCTATTAGTTAAGGATTTTAAAAAAAGTGTTGAATTCTATAAAGATTTACTCAGAATTCCAATAAGTTGGTATGAAGAAGAAATGGAGTATGCACTTTTCAATAATGGGGAAACGAAAATTGAGCTTTTATCTCAGAAGGCCATGACAGAAGTAATTGGAAAGGAAAACAAGTCTTCAGATGGAGAATCCACATCAAATTTTTTGCTTCAATTTGAAGTAGAAGACGTTGATAAGACCTATGATTATCTGAGAAAAAATGGGATTGAATTTGTTACTGAACCACACGATCGTAAAGAATGGAGATCACGTATTGCACATTTTCGGGATCCAGATAATAATCTTATTGAAATATATAAAATGCTGTAATTAATCAGGAAATTTTTATACTCATTGTAGCTCTGTTTCGATTTATTCGAACGGAGTTATTTGTGCTATTACCGATATGGTATATTATGGTAACTAGATATCTATCCTTATAAGGAATAGATTTATTCTTAAGCAAAGAATTTAATTGTTGGATATCCCTATAAAAGCATTATAATGGAATTTGGACCAATAATAGTTATATGGAGGAATAAAAGTGAAATTAAGGATTTTAGTAGGGATGCTATTAATTGTCATGGCAGTAGCCGGATGTACAAATGATAATATGAGTGATAGCACAAAGGAAAAACAGAACGAAGAAAAGAAACAAGACATTAAAGTAGTAGAAGAAAAGTCGTATAAGTATGATGGTAAATTTACTTATTCTGCGATTATCAAAAATGAAAGTAAAAAAACTCTAAACATTAATGACTTGAAGATAAATTATATCAACAAAAAAGATCAAGTCGATAAAAATAATATTGAAGCCTCAGTTCGAGTAGCTCCGTATATTTTAAAACCAGGTGAGAAGGCATATATTTCAGCAGAAGCTCTTACTGATCTTACTAAGTTTAAGAATTATGATGTTAAAATGACGCTGCCTAACGTAAAGCCTGCAAATGATGTATTAAAATTAGAAGTAAATAAAAACTCTGTAAAAATTAACAAAGATATACAAGATGATGAAACAATTTATGCAGTTGGCACAGTTAGAAATAATACAAAAAAATTTGCAGAATATACGATGATAGGCGCTGGAATGTATGGTAAGAACCATGAATTTATAGGTACAGCATTTGGTGAGTCAAAAGACAGTTTAAAACCAGGAGATTCTAGCTCATTTGATTTATCTTCTCAAGAAATTCCTCAAAAAGAGTTAGATAAAGTAAAAACATTCAGTGTAAGTGCTACTACATATTTTAATAAATAAAGATATAGAAAAAAGCCCTCTTATAGGAGGGCTTTTTTGGTTCTTATAATGGTAATTATGTTAACTAAAAATGAATAACATATAAAGTTTAAAAACAGAAAAAACAACTGGATCCGTTCAATTGTTTTTTCTGTTTCATGAATGATAATCAATGTTTGGTCGACGTTGCAGAACGTCTTGAGTAGTTTGCTAAATAGTGAAGGGAATGCTTCAGACGGAAAAGGATCGGGTCAAGGCACATCTTTACAAGATGAAATACAAGCTTTTGGTCAAAGTGGAAGCACAAATGGAGGCAGCTCTTCTGTAGGAAAGGCAAGTGCTCCTCTTCATGAGGAAATCCAAACTTCCGGTTATGGTGGGAGTACAAGTGAAAGTAGCTCTTCTGTAAAGTGTAAGTTACCCTACACCAACAAGAGAACCTTCTGCTTCCATGCCGACAGGGATGGATCAAGCACAATTGGCGGCTACACAGGAAACTCCCCAAGTAAAACAACCAATTGAAAAAAACACGGTACCTCCTTCTACAGAAGATATTTTAATGCCGCATCAACACCGAACAGAAACACGCAATATTGCATAAGTGGTACGGGATAACGTCAAAGAGAGTGGAGGAAAGGTAAAAGAACCTATTGATCATTCACAAACGATCCCTAAAACAAAACGCTCTTATCAAATTGGACGAAATACAGGGCGAGATTTACGAAACCTTGGTTCAAAGAAGCGAAATAAACTCGAAGAGAAGTAACAAACGATACTTCTCTTTTTTATAGAAATGAGAAGAGTTATGGTATGGAAAACTATAACATTCCGAAAGAAATCTCGACGGAATTAAAGATTAATAAATCTCTTTATCTCTTTGATTTGTTGTTCATTATTGGCTTACTTATGGTTACGATGATGTTACGTTTTTTTATTCATCCTACGCTTCAAATTCCCTTTTATATCTTCATGGGCATATTTGGGCTATTGATGACCGTTAGACCAAGTACGAACCCTAAAAAACGGATGTATGAGGCGTTATTGCTTACATTGTTACGAAAGAAGAGTACGTATTGTGCAATTGATAGGGAACAAGAATAAAAAGGTACTTATTAAAAATAAGAAAAAACCATCCCTGGTAGATAGGATGGTTCTGAATGGAAAG
Organism: Priestia sp. JV24; assembly: GCF_025910025.1. Taxonomy (NCBI): domain Bacteria; kingdom Bacillati; phylum Bacillota; class Bacilli; order Caryophanales; family Bacillaceae; genus Priestia; species Priestia sp. JV24. Next base: position 124,215 of record NZ_JAPCIN010000016.1, on the reverse strand, counting down.
TCCAAGTTAAAATTCTCAGCCTTCACGTTTATTATTGCCATTTTATGTAAAAGATAAACATGAATGGAGGATAATATATGGTAGAAATGAATAAAGTATCGCGTCTTACAAGCGCTGAAATCTCAAACCTGTGGAATACTTATATGAATGATAGTTTAAATATCTGTATGGTAACTCATTTTTTACAAACTGTAGAGGATCTAGATGTCAAACCTCTTTTAGAAGAAACAATTAACGTAGCTCGAGGACATCTAGTAGAAATAGAAACGATCTTTCAACAAGAGGAAATTCCTAAACCCGTTGGGTTTCCAATAGAAAAACATGTTAAATTGAATGCGCCTCGTCTTTTTACAGATGTTTTTTATATGGCCTACCTTCTACACATGAGTAAATTTGGGATGACTGCACATGCTGGTGGCATCACATTAACCTGTCGGAAAGATATCCATGATTTATTCCATAACTATGTGGAAGAGGCTATTAGGCTTAATGGTGCCACACGAGAAGTCATGAAGGAAAAGGGTGTCTTTATTCGGCCACCTTACATGGATTATCCAAAGGAAGTAGAGTTTGTGACAGAACAGAAATTTCTGACCGGATGGTTTGGGCACAAACGATCTCTACTTGCACTGGAAACCTCTCATTTATATATGACATCACTTAATAATGAACTAGGGAAAGATGTCCTTTTAGGTTTCTCTCAAGTAGCGAAGGATAGTGAAATAAAAAAACATTTTATACGGGGCACAAAAATCACTTCAGATATTCTCTATAATACTCATAAAACGTTACATGAAAGTGATATTCCTGCCTCTATGACTTGGGATACGTGTGTTACGAGCTCCACTATCGCTCCTTATTCAGAGCAGATTATGCTTTGTTTTGTGAATGCATTGTGTGCCCTTGGAGTTGCAACATATGGGAGTGCGATGTCTTTAAGTATACGGCATGATTTAGCAGCTCTTTATAGTAAATTTATTATGAAGTCAGGAGTCTATGCTGAGGATGGGGCAAATATGTTAATTGAGCGTTCTTGGATGGAGAAACCTCCTCAATTTATTGATCGTGATAAATTAATACGTGATAATACAGAAAGTTAAAGGAAACATGGTTTATTAGTTATTGTATTTTTGAAGAAACAAATATTTTCACTAAACAAATAGTATAAAAACCTATAGTCAGAACGTGTTTTCATTGAAACACGTTCTTTCTTTTTGTCTATTGCTACAAGTTACTACTAACAATTTAATCAAATTCTATTCAAAAGTTAAAAGGGGGCTACGCACTATCGTGATATTCAATGAAAAAGTATTAAAAAATGAGCAAGTAAAGTCAGTAAAGCTCTTTGAAAAAGAGAAACAGAGAAGTAAATCCCTTCTCTTTGATGAAAAGGAAAAAAAGAAAGAGAAACTACCGGAGGTAAAGAAAAGTGTAGCCGATATCATTCCTACTATCGATTTAACAGTTACTTACATTGGTAAGGAAAAAGAGCATATATTGTGCTATTGACCGAGATGAATAATAAGAGGTTATTCATCTTATAGATAGAAAAATAAAGGCATCAGTGTTTGGAAAGGAGATCACATGTTAAGAAAAAAACTTATTTCTGAATTAGCTAATAAAGTATTGAGCTTAAAAACAAGACACCCCATACGAGTAGGAGTTAGTGGAATTACATCCTCAGGAAAGACAACACTTGCTAATGAACTCACTGAGGAACTTCAAAATAGGGGAAAGAATGTGATTAGAACAAGTATAGATCATTTTCATAACTCGAGATCTATTCGTTACCGTCAGGGAAAAGAGTCAGCTCTTGGCTATTACCAAGATGCCCATGATTATGAATCATTTAAGCATAAGCTTTTAATTCCTTTAGGACCTAAGGGTAACGGTCATTATCAAGCAGCTTCTTTAGATTTAGCGACAGATCAATATGTTAAACCCACTATTCAACTAGCAACTGAGGACATGATTTTAATTGTAGATGGAACTTTTCTCTTTAAAAAGCAATTATGCAACCTATATGATTTTAAAATATTCGTTAGTACTGACTTTGAATTAGCTAGGAAAAGAGGGGCCAAACGAGAAGAGCAAACTTTTGGAAGCTATGAAAAAGCCGAGAAAATGTTTATTAAAAGGTATCATGCAGCGTCAAAAATCTATTTAGATGAACATCAACCACAATTAAGCGCAGATGTAGTGATTAATAATAATAATTTAAATGATCCATATTTTATTTAAATCCTTACTTTATTTAATTAAGAGCATGTTTTCGTTTATATTTTTCGAAACGTGCTCTTTCTTTTTGATTATTTGTAAGTGGTAATAATATTTTGAGTAGAGATTATTTAAAAGTTACAAGGAGGGTATGATAGATGGCATTATTTGACGAAAGAATCCTAGAAAAAGAGAAACCTATTTTAAAGAAAAAAAAGACAAATAAATCCCTTCTCTTTGATGAAAAGGAAATGGATAAATGGATCGCTCAAACAAAGAAAAAGAATCCTTTTTCTCTGTTACAACCTCCAAAGGCTGAAAAGGAAAAAAAGAAAGAGAAACTACCGGAGGTAAAGAAAATATAGAATAAAATGGTATTTTGTTTACAGGTGAAGCTATTGCTGAAAAGAATGATATTTCTATTATTGCTCCTAAAGAAGAACTAGGTTCCGCAAAGGGAGTTTCTTATACTCTAACAAGAAGTTGCGTTAAATCCCCGTAATTCTGAACGTAAAAATGTAAAGACTTTGATACATGAGTTGGCACACGTGAAACTTCACACCAAAGACACACATCTAAACAAACTTGAACATCAGATCGATTCAAATATTGCTAAAAAGGAAAAGGGGATCATCAATGGTCAAGTTCAAGAACAACCTCTTACTTTTCAAGAACGTTTTGAAGTGGATAATCAAATGTACCCTCAAAAACGTACAGGCATCGTCAAGAAGAGAAAAGAAGAACAGGAAATCGAAAGGTAAAGTATAGCAAGAATATTTGACGACACATCAGATAAATATTGTGTAAACAAAGAATAGTAAAAAGACGATGGTCAATCACCGTCTCAATAGAACTAGTTTTTATTTTCAGAGAACTTATTTTTAAAATAAAGGTAATCAACTTTGTGTTTAGTGGCCATCAACTGTGATGCAAGTACTGCTGTATAAATTGTTGTTAATAGTATCGAAAGAATTCCAATACCAACTAACGGGTTATTTTTATTACCCAAGTTTTCCCCCTCCTTGTTCATAATTCGTAGATAAGGATATTTTCTGTAAAGAGATCAATTTTATACTGGAAAAAATGAAGTGATTTTAACCTGACAAAATTAAATTTAACAAGCAGATCCTGTTAATACCTCTGCTTTTTCTTTTATAAATAATCCTTTCTTTCATATTTAAAATCAAATTAATTGGAGGAATAAACGATTAAAAAAATTACATCTCTTTCAATTGAAGAATTTAACAAGCTTATTTCCGATAAACGAGAACTCAAAAAGCTCATGAAACACCCACAAAATGAAAAGATCGAAGCAGGTTGGGCCAATATTAGTGGTGAACTGCTGCAAGACATACCTTCTGGTGCTGTTTACTTAACACATCGTTCATTAACTAGGTTTTTATTTATAAATGATTGTGACAATACCTGAGCAGCGTTTCCAAGTTCTTCTCATGCTCATATGAGTGAAGTATCTATTTGGATAACTTAACAGGATGGAAAAATGAAGATCTGTTCGGTACATTAACTGGTTGGGAAGCATCCGGTAATCCATTCGCGACTAAACAATTAGATTTGTTTATCTTTGAAGAAGCAGAACCAGTTGGATTTCCACCTATAAAATAAGAGGAAGACACAAGATTACTTTTTCTAGTAAGAGCGCAGGTTAACCTTCTTGTTTCTTTTCTATAATGTTAATAATTGCAATTACTAAACGACTAAATAAAGCTCTTACATTAAGGCTAATAAGGCTATAATACCATTTCCATCCTTTTTGCCACTTAATTAGTTTCGTATATTTTTCTGCCCATAACTCAACTAAAAATAGCGAACTGATGGTAAGTACAATCTTATATACAATTTTAAAAGGATTATCATTTTTTGTTAAATGATAAAGCCATAAAGAAACAGTTGGTAAACATAAGAAATCAAATAAAACATTCGATTTAAACTCTTTAGGTATATAGCGTACAGGATATTCAAGTATTTGACGGTTAACCAGAAACCTGTCAACGATAGCATTTGTATATCCATTCATAAACAAGACCAACAGTGAATCTTTAATAGGAGTTTTCTTTAAAACAAAGGGTAAGCTACCTAAAAATATGATGGTTATACACTTTAGAAATTGTATTTCTAATTTTTTACTTTTCATATATTTTCATCTCCTTGCTTAGTCGTAAAATTAGTATTAGCTGGTCTATGATTTACGATGCAACAGTTTTCCTTTTTAATGTAAATGTAAAAAAATAAACCATGACAAAATTTTCTTGAATAATTACATTTGTTTTGTATCAAAAACTGAATAGGAGAGTGGTCCATCGAAGAAAAAGCTAGTACTTATCATTTACGGCTCAGGTGTTTAAGGAGAATGGCATCATATTGACGCATGTAAATAGTAAAATACTCTTGTAATAAGTACTTTACTATTTACATCTGTTGTAAAAAATAATGAGTATACTAAGAAACGTGCTGGTGAGTAAATAGCTTTTCGAAAGGAAACCCTTACACCAGTATAATGACAGACTATAGCACAATATAAAATCATATTAAAAGGAGCGAATATAAATGAAATTACAATTAGCATTAGATCTTGTCAATATTCAGGGAGCTATTGAATTAGTGAAAGAGGTAGAAGAGCATATTGATGTTGTAGAAATTGGTACACCTGTGGTGATCAATGAAGGTCTTAAAGCAGTGAAAGAAGTAAAGGCTGCATTTCCTAACTTAACCGTATTAGCAGACTTGAAAATTATGGATGCAACTGGATATGAAGTAAGCCAAGCATCTGCTGCAGGTGCTGACATCATTACGATTCTTGGCACTGCAGAAGACGAGTCAATTAAAGGCGCAGTAGAAGAAGCTAAAAAACAAGGCAAACAAATCCTTGCTGATATGATCGCTGTGAAGGATATTGCAGCCCGCGCACAAGAACTGGATGAACTTGGCGTTGATTATATCTGCGTTCACACAGGTTACGATCTTCAAGCAGTTGGAAAGAATTCTTTCGAAGACCTTTCAACCATCAAAAGCGTTGTTAAAAACGCGCAAACTGCTATTGCAGGTGGAATCAAATTAGAAACACTTCCTGAAGTAATTAAACAACACCCAGATCTGGTTATCGTAGGTGGGGGAATTACGAATAAAGAAAATAAAAAAGCTACAGCACGCGAAATGAAAAAATTAATTGAACAAGGTTAATTTAACAATGAAGATTACTCAATATGTAGCCGAGGTCGTTCAAGAATTAAGTCAAACAATCCACTTGATTGGTGATTCAGAAGCAGAGAAATTAATAAACCAGATTTTAGAATCCAAGAAAATCTTTGTGGCTGGTTCAGGCAGATCTGGATTGGGATTGATGCCTATGTAGTTGGGGAAACAGTAACAGCTAATTTAGAAAAAGACGATTTATTAATCATTGGTTCAGGATCAGGAGAAACCAAAACCTTAGTTGCCATTGCTGAAAAAGCTTAGGAGGTACAGTCGCAGCTATAACCATTTCTCCTGAATCAACCATTGGAGAGTGAGCTGATATTACTGTTAAATTACCAGGAGTCACGAAAGATCAATCTGAAGGTGATTACAGGACCATTCAACCAATGGGATCTCTATTTGAGCAAACAATGCTGTTATTTTATGATGCCTTAATCTTACGCTTTAGAGAGAAAAAAGCATAGATTCTAATAAAATGTATAGTAAACATGCTAATCTCGAATAGAAAATAGCTTAAAATATATAGAAAAGACCACACTTTTTAATTTGTGGTCTTTTCTGTATAATCTCCCTTTATTCTATACGTTCGTTTGCGGATGAGATATTTAAATCTATTACAAGGTGTTAAAGTAATTTAAAGGGTTTTGCTATTGAGCAACTGGATAACATAGAGTACAAAAATTTCTTTGACCGGCACTTTTTTATATTCTATACAAAAAATTTATGGAGATACATTAAAAGCTTGCCATAAGGCTCGTCCAGTTTTGACCTATTTTAGCTGAGTAATTTCTGCCAATATTTCATAGGAATGGAGGCGGGCCTTATGATCATAAACCTGGGCGATTGCCATGATTTCATCGGCTTGACTTTCATCCAGAAACTTTTCCAGCTTTTCTTTTACGATTTGAGGACTGCCGACAATCGAAGTTCCTAATTGATTCTCAAGGGCAGCTATTTCATAGTCGCTCACTATATCGTTAATATTATCCACTGGCGGCTGCAATGGGACTTCCTTCCCGCGCATCAAATTTAAGAACTGCTGCTGCAATGTTGTAGCGAGCCGCTCAGCTTCTTGATCTGTGTCAGCCGCAATGATGTTTAGCCCTACCATTGCATGCGGCTTGTCCAGTACTTTAGAAGGCTTAAACGAACGGCGGTACAGCTGGATAGCCGGCAGTGTGTTATGCGGCGAGAAATGGCTCGCAAATGCAAACGGCAGCCCAAGCTCTCCTGCCAGCTGAGCACTGTATCCGCTTGAACCTAACAGCCAAATAGGTATGTTTAATCCTTCACCCGGAATTGCTTTAACATGACTATTTCCTTGTGCCAGGGAAGGGTCAAAGTAATTCCGGAGCTCAGCCAGCTGCTCAGGGAAATCTTCTCCCAAACTTCTCAAGTCACGTCTTAATGCACGTGCGGTAAGCTGATCAGTGCCTGGTGCACGGCCCAAGCCAAGATCAATACGTCCTGGATATAATGATTCCAGAGTACCAAATTGCTCAGCAATAACAAGAGGTGCATGATTCGGTAGCATAATGCCGCCTGAACCTACCCGAATTTTTGATGTACCTGCTGCTACATGGGAAATGACTACCGATGTTGCAGAGCTGGCGATAAATGGCATATTATGATGCTCAGCGAGCCAATATCGGTTATACCCCAGCTTTTCAGCGAGCTGGGCCAGCTCCAAAGTATTGCGAAAAGAATCAGCCGGCGTACTTCCATCTGCAATTGGAGAGAGATCCAGGATTGAGAATGGAATATCCGTAATTTGTTTTGTATCATTTTCAGGCATATGCTCATCTTCTTTCTTTAAAATTTCCGTTTCAAACCTATAAAAGAATTTACAGGCTGTTTTCTTTGTTTTCTTTTACTGCTTCAATCTAAATTACATTAATTTAACTGATTTAATATCTGCAGAAAATACATCCTTTATTAGACTAGACACTGTTTAATTCACTGTAGCCTGGGCCAGAATTTCATAAGAGCGTAGCCGTGCCTTATGATCAAAAATCTCTGTATGAGCCATAATTTCATCAGCTTCAGTCTTTTCTATTAACTCATGGAGCTGATGCTTCACGTCAGCAGGGTCCCCGATGATGGAAGTGAAAAGCTGTTCTTCAACCGCCCTGCGTTCATTATCGTTCCAAAGCTCGTCCATATTATCAACAGGAGGCAAAATGGGCGAAGGCTGTCCGCGGGTTAACAAAAGAAATTTTTGATACATCGAAGTGGCAAGCCTTTGTGCCTCCTGTTTCTCATCAGCAGCCACCACTTGAACGGCTAACAGTACATAAGGCTCCTCCAAAAATTGAGACGGACGAAAAGAATCTCGATACAGTTTTATCGCCTCCATCATGTTACCTGGAGCAAAATGTCCCGCGAAAGAGAATGGTAACCCAAGTATTCCAGCTAATTGTGCACTATAAAACCCTGAACCTAACAGCCAAATTGGCACATTTGTTTTTTCGCCGGGAATGGCGTGAAAGCTAAATGAACCATTCTTAGTGGCTGTTCCTGTACCATAAAGATATGCGATAAGCTCCTCAAGCCGGGCATCAAATTCAGGTTCACCAGCAATCCGCTGCCGCAATACATTTGCTGTATATTGGTCGGTACCAGGTGCCCGCCCCAATCCAAGATCGATCCGGCCAGGGAAGAAGGTTTCTAATGTTCCAAAGTGCTCAGCCACGGAAAGAGGAGAATAATGGGAAAGTAGCATTGCGCCTGATCCAATATGCATTTTTTCCGTGACAGAGGCCACTCGTCCAATTACTATCGGGGATGCTGAACTTGCCATTCCTGCCCAATTATGATGTTCAGCAAGCCAAAACCGTTTATATCCCCACTGCTCTGTTTTCTTTGCTAGATCAAGCGTGTTTTGAAGAGAAAGTTTGGCTGATCCTCCCTCGACAATTGGGGAGGGATCTAGTACTGAAAGTTCGATTTTCTTTGTCATAATTCTTCTTCCTTTTATATAATTTAATTTTTTAAAGCTGGACTGTACCTTTATGGGTTGGAAAGTAGGGTAAAACAAATTCTCCAAGTTCCTGGATTACTTCCTCTGGAGGACGCTTGGAAAAATACAGAACAAACGCCAAATGGTTGACACCAATCGCTTGAAATTGATGAAGTAGATCAACTAAACGGTTTCTTCCCACGGAATAGCCTAAGGGTATGGGGACAGGCATTTCATCGGGATTTTCCAATAAATTGATGAACAAGCTTTGAGAGAAGGGTTTAAAATCTCCTGGAGCATGAACTTCAGTTAAAGCACGATAATCCTGGATAAGCTGCTCCTGTTGAATAATGCTTCTTGGGTATTGAAGCCATCCATCCCCGTTCCTAGCTATCCAATTGATAGACTGATTGCTAAATCCAGTCACCATGGTCGGAATCGAAGATACAGGCTTTGGGATTAACCTCATATCTGTACCATCGATCAGCCCGGCGTGGCTGTGGATTGTCGGCTGATCCTCTTTTAACAGCCGGTCGAGAATTTCGAAATTTTCTTTGAATAATGAACCGCTTTCTTGCTTAAACATCCCTAAAGCTGTAAAGTCTTTTTCCCTGTCCCCTGATGCCACTCCCATAATCAATCGACCTGGAAACAATTGATCAATTGATGCAGCTTCCTTGGCTACCCTGACAGGGTGGCGCAAAGGGAGAACTACACTTCCTGTCACTAACGCAATGTGTTTTGTATAGGCAGCAAGATACGTCAAATAAATCCATAAATCGTACTTTTGGCCGTTATCATCAATATTCAAATTCTGCATCGTAATATCACGGAGCCATAATGAAGCAAAGCCATATTCCTCAATTTTACGGGCAAGCTCCAGCTGATTCTCCATAATCGGATCTTTAGACATCCTGGCAGTCGGGAGGATAAATCCGAGTGTCATTTTGTCTTTCTGGTACATGCTGTTATAGGCACGATGATTTTGAAAACTCACTCTTGGTCCTCCTTAAAAGGTTATATTTTTAAGCCTATATATTTTTCAAGCTGTTTAATGGTTTCCTCATTGCGTCGATAATAAGTCCATTGTCCGATTCGTTTCATTTCCACCATCCCGCTTTGTAATAGGATAGACAAATACTGGGAGGTAGTAGACTGTGATAGTCCTACTTTGCTACGAATATCACTAACACAAACCCCGCCATCAAAGCCCTTTTCTTTGATGACATGGGCCTGCGGGGAAAAATTATTATCCGGTTCTTTCAACATTTGCAGAATATTTACTCTGATTTGATTTGACAGAGCCTTGAAAATTTCAACTGCCTGTTCGTCATTTATCATATTTGATTCCCGATTCAACGGTGTCCGCCCTTTCTAATCTTATTAAAATCTATTTTGCCTTGAATGCGTACAAACAAATCGGACAAAAGGATATTGATAATTCTCGATATATCTATATTATTTTCCTTTATACACAAAATCAAATTTTATGCTTTAGGCAAGGCTAGGAAACGGCTTTAAAGGAACTACACAAATTAGCCTAGAGAACTGGTGGCGGAGAGATGAAGATTATTTTGTCCATTTTTTAAATGGTTCGGGTTGTTAGCTTTGAAAAATCAAGACTTTAAAAGGAGAGGTGAAGAAACTTCTGATGAAGATGATGTTATAGATGACGATACAATATCTATGGATTCTGTTGCTTCATTTTGGGATCCTTGTAAACAACGTTTTGAAGCAGTCTTTATTGAGTCAAAGAGGGGAGCTAATAAACCCTTTCAGGATGATATTGTAAAATGGATTAACAAGTGTAGAAGTGCACAGGAATTTATAGAGGAAAATGATGAGATTCAACATAAATTATGTGCTGGAACAGGGCAGGAAGACATGCAATGTTCAAAAAGTATTCTTTTTTTGGATTGTGATGCCTGGAAAGATATTAGAATAGAAAGGCTAATTGACATATCATCACTGCAACATAAAACTGTGTGTCCTCCTCATATTCGAATAGTTGACCATACTAGGGCACTTTGGATGCAACATATCTTGGATCAACTGGGGTTAATAAGAAGTCAGCTTGGAGGAGTAGTTGAAAAGTATAGAATATATTATTGGAAAAGAAGTTTGCAAGAAAATGCATCCTTTGGCCACATATATTCTGAAACCAACCTATTTGAAGTGAGTTACTATGAAGAGGAAAACATATTATTTTATTATTTATCTTTTGAAAGGGTAACGGCTGAAGTCATCAGATATTATGCTGATCATTTAGCTGAGTTATTAGACATGGGAGCACATGGTTTCAACAGGGTTATGATTTATACGATTTTTAGTTGGATCAAATTGCAGTGGAGACAGAGAATATTTGTCGTTAATAAGTATAAATGGTAAAACTACGATTTTTATAATATAGTTTATCTATTCACTGTTATAAGTAAAATACATTATTTTTGTATTCTTAATTCTATTTATCTTATTAAAAACATGTTAGCGTTAAATGCTTCTAATTTTTTCGTTAGGTTATCATGAATAAAACAATTTCTTAAAATAGAAGCAGAAGATAGAATGGTATATGATAAGAAAGGAAACGAACCATTTGTCGCTGATAACTATAAATGATAAAACACTTAATATTAACTCATTAAATTTATGTACCTTGAAGTTAATTTTATTCCTAGTGAAAGTAATCATTAAATATTTACGATTTTTAAGAAACAGCCTAAATTCTTTGTATTAAACACTTAGAATGTAGGCTGTTTTATATAAATAATGACTTAATGCTATAAATTTGCTTTTTCTAGACTAAATCAATATTAGGGTAGGTTCCTTAAGACCCTGCCTATAAAGAATAAGCACAGAACCCAACAGTTTTTTAATACCCATTCTGTTTACCTGTGACTACCACTATCACATAGGTGGTGTCCTACATAGATTCCACTTGCCGACGCCTGTGATAAAGAGTTTGTAATACCTGAACAATCTCCAACGAGATACAAACCAGATACATTTGTTTCAAAATGTGTAGTTGTTTCTATGATAGGAGAATAAAACTTCCCGTCCATCCCGTAGAGTAGTGTATCCTCATCAATTGTTTCGCCGATAAATGCTTCTAGGCACTGTAGAAATTCCTGCAAAATATGTATATATAGGGAAGGGACGTGTGCAGTGAGATCTCCACACTCTGCTTGCAGGGTAGGAAAAATACGATTGACCTCCATCTGTTTCACTGTTGTCGGCTGACCTGCCCGTAAATCTCCTAAACGTTGCACAATAATGCGCTCTCTGTTGTCATTAATGCTTCCAATCACTTTTTGTGCATGCGCATTGGCATCCACAAGAGTAGAGAAGTAACGGGAAGTGAATAAAGTGAAATTTAGATTAGAAGTGCCGTTCGCTTTCTCCCGAAAGTTTTGACCATCGGGCATAACAAATCCTTCTTGATGTTTACGCACAATTCTTCCTCGTGGATTCATACAATATGTGGTAGACACAAGATCTTCATGTGTATAAGAAAGTTTGGTCTCAAAGGTATCTTGCAAGATAGAACGAAGCTGCTGCTCTTTCATCTCCACTCGCACGCCTAAATCTAATCGGGTTGTCCCTTGTTTGACACCTAGCATAGAACATTGTCTTTGTAACCATTCTGTACCGGAACGACCTGTCGCAATTACGATTTTATGAGAGTATACCATTCCCTGATTTGTAGTAATTATAAAAGAATGCGCCTCTTTTTTTATCTCTGTGATATCTACCTCAAATCGAATTTCAATCTTGCGAGACAGCATGTCATACATTCTCTGAAAAATTTGTGTTGAAAGAGAAGTGCCTAAGTGTCTCACTTCTGTTGTTAACATCTGTAATCCACATGATTGAGCTTTCTTTGCAAGATGGGCATCTACTGTAGAATACTTTGCAATTTCTTTACCTCCAAACAAGCAGAGAATGTCATCCACTTCTCCCATCGCTTGCATGGCATGTTCTTTCCCTATCTTTTGTGCCAACTCTCCGCCGAAGTTACTCGTATAATTAAATTTCCCTTCGGACTTTCCTAAGCCGGCAAAGCCAAAATATTTTTCACATAAGTCACAATGACATGGTTCACCGTGATCTGATGCACAATCTCTTTGTTCCAATGGTTTTCCTTTTTCGAGGATTAAAATCTTTTGATCGCTTTGTAACAAGGTGTAAGCCAAAAAGATACTGCTTACACCTGAGCCAACAATTGTGATATCATACATATTTTAATTCTCCTTACTTTCACTATAACTATTCCTTACAAATATAACTGTCTTTGAACCTATCTTTTTGTAAGAAGCAAGGCACTATTATGACTTGCGCTTTTTAAAAATGACATGATATAGTACTGGCGATTTTCGAAGTTTGTATACGAGATATGAGGCTAAAAGAGCCTCTATAAGGTCACCAGAAATATAGATTAAGCTGATTTTAATGGCTTGTGCGAGTGGAATCCCCATGATGAAAACTTGTACGAGTATCCCAGTTTCTTACTTTCAAATAATCCCCCCTTTTCTGGTTGCCTTTACTAGTTTGCATGAAATATATAGTTTATGTCAACTTTATTAAAATTTAAATTTACATAAATCATATGTTATAAAACAAGTATCTCTAGTTACCATAATGTCCTCTCTAGGAACCAACCATAAAAAAAACCCTTTAGTTAATCTCAAAGTTGTTGTAAGGGCCTTTTAAATTTATAAAGATCAAGAAGGGGCAAAAAACGGAGGATAGAAGATACTCATTTTATAATCCAAATTATTCTTTTTTAGTAAGTAACGAAGTCGTCATTCCACCTATAAAAATTGTCGAACATGAAAAAAGAAACGTTTTAGGTCCTAATAAAGGAAGACCTGCTGTTATGATAAAACCATCTATAATTAAAATGACGATTCCTATGTTCAAAGAAAAAGCTTTTGATAGTAGTTGGGCTAGTAAATCTGTTCCTCCAGTGCTTGTCTCGTATCGAAGCATAAGACCAATCCCCGTTCCAATACATACTCCTCCAAAGATCACACTAGGAAAAACAGAAAGTTGAAACTGGTCTTTAATAGGCTCTAGCCAATCAATCAATAAAGAAGAAATAATTAACCCATAAAAACTATTATAAAAATAAGTTCTTTCATAAACCCAAGCAAACCAACATAATGGGAAGCCCAAAATAATCATCGTTACACCTGTGGGAAATTCGAAATAATAGTGAAGGATAAGAGCAATTCCAATTGTCCCTCCATCCAACAAATAATGAGGAACTAAAAATCCATTAATTCCTATACTTAATAATAAGCTTCCGACAAGAACAACCGGTATTTTTCGAAAAATAATAATCACCTTTTTAGTCAAATTATCTCTTACTATATGTATAAGCTTTAGCTAGCTCTCATGAATGTTTTTTTATCGATAAATCTCTTAGAAAAAATTATTCTAAGAGCTTTTTGGCTACCTTATATGTTTTCATTCTTTATTAGGTAATTGCTTAAATTGAATATTTTTTATCATTTGAGCAAACTACTCAAGACGTTCTGCAATGTCAGCTAACTATTGATTACCATTCATGAAACAGAAAAAGTCTACCTCTTTTGACTGGGAAGAGGTAGACTTTTTCTGTTTTTAAGCTGTATATGATATACAACCTTAGTTAACATAATCACTCTTTCCGGTACACATCACAAAAAAGAACCCTTATGGGAGTAAGGGTTCTAACAGAGTCACTTTTATAGAATATGCAGCTTTTTATACATCTTTGATAGACCAACGTTTTTTTCAGTAAGCGATTAGTGGAAGAATGAATAAAAAGTGCACCTTTTATTCATATGCAGAACGGTTCAATTAATTGATTTTGTATACAAATATGATATATTAAAAGTCAGACTATTTTTTACAAATTTCAACGTAACCCTATTTTTGAGCAACCTCCCGTCCACTGCAGAGGTTGCTTTTTATATTGTTATCAATAATAATTACTGCAACATCTTGTAACATATTTAAATTGAACTGTACTCTAATCGTTAGAAATAACCTAACGATTAGAGTACAGTTTTTTAATTTATTAAGGAATGTCCCACTCTTCTTGTTAGTTAATATAAAGTTTCTATTACTGTATAGAGTATTTCTATAATCTATCCCATAAAACAAAACCTATAATAAAGAAAAATAGTTCAAACAAATTAACTCCAAAGAGCAAAAGCTTATTAAATTTTCATTTTAAAATAATTTTAAAAGTGGTGAAGATGATGCAAAAAGTAGTAGGAATTATAGGTGGGATGGGTCCGTTAGCAACCGTGGATTTAATGAAGAAAGTTATCTCATATACACCCGCAACAAAGGATCAAGATCATATCCATATTATTGCTGACAACTATTCTCAAATACCTGATCGAACAACAGCTATTTTAGGGAAGGGTGTAGACCCTTCTCCATACATGATACAGTCAGCACAACGTTTAGAGAAAGCAGGTGCAGATTTCTTAGTAATGGCATGCAATACAGCTCATTTCTTCTTTGAATCAGTAAAAAAATCTGTTCGTATTCCAATCTTGCATATGCCTGTCGAAACAGCAAAATTTTTACAAGAGAATCATTTTGAAAAAGTAGGATTGTTGGCTACAGATGGAACCATTAGTACAAAGTTGTATCAACATAGTTGCCAGAACTATGATATAGAGGTCATGGAGCCAGATAAGGTCATGCAAAAAGAAGTAATGGAAGGGATTTATGCTATTAAAGGTGGAAAATCAGCAAAAGGGTTTCTGAGCCTTTCCACAGTAGCTAACAAATTAATAGAAGCAGGCGCGGAAGCTATTATAGCAGGTTGTACGGAAATTCCTCTTGTACTCAAATCATCCGAAGAAATGGTTGTTATTGATCCAACAGAAATTTTAGCTAAAACCATCATTAAAACAGCTAGCGAAACAGATAAGAGTATTCAATTAGTGTAATATTTGAAATTGTTCCCTTGTTGTCTCTTAAATACTGTATAGGAAAGTGTTATAGTAAATAAAAATAATGGTGAACGAAAATAAGGAGCGTTTAAAGATGAATATTGAAAATATTGAGGCTTTCATCTATGTGTGTCAACTAGGTAGTTTCAATAAAGCAGCAGAAGCTCTTTATTTAACTCAACCCTCTGTAACAGCACGGATTCAGTCACTAGAACGTGAAATTAACATAAAGCTTTTTCATCGAAATGGAAATAAGATTTCTTTAACTGAAAAAGGGGAATATTTTTTCCCACACGCACAAAAAATTCTTCAGTCTTATCAGGAAGCAAAGTACGGTTTACAACAAGTAAATGTCCCTTATGAATTAGTGATTGGAAGTGCGTTGTCAATCTCTAATAATATTCTTCCGGATATTTTGCCAGCATTCATTTCAGAATTTAAAGATGTTCGAATAAAGATTTTAACAGGTCATTCTAAGGACATTTTACACAAGGTCATTAATAAAGAGGTGGACTTCGGTATTGTACGAACAGAAACCCATCCTCAAGTAGAATCAATTCGACTTTATAATGATCCGATCAGTCTTTTTGTTCCTAAGAACCATGTTTTTTTAAAAGAAGAGAGTGTAACAGTTGAAGATGTCAGTAAGCAGCCACTTATCTTTTTCGATTATGAATCCATAGATTGGCTTGCCATTCATCGCTTATTCTTAAATAAGGGATTAAATCCAAATGTATATTTAGAAGTGGATAATATGGAAACAGCCAAGAATCTTGTACTCCAAGGCGTAGGCATCTGCTTTTTACCTGAGCATTGTGTCAAAAAGGAATTAGAAAATGAAGAGTTATTCCGAGTAGAAATGACTCCTCCCGTGAAAACAAATATTAGCATTGATTTCATTTATTTAAAAGGCAAACCTACATCTGTTTTCATGGATTTCTTAAAAGATAAAATGTTTGAACAACACTAAACCCGTTAATACTCAATGGGTTTAGTGTTTTTTTGTGTAGAAGATTATTGCTTTATCTAAATGCCATTAATATCTTCTATAGCCTTATAGCTTTCTTCTATAACTCAACTTACTAAAAGGAATTTATAATGATTACATTGGATAATTAAATTTAAAGAAAATTACGATTATTAACTTAAAAATTATCTAATTTTCATCATAATCATTATCATCACTAAAAGAAGGGGTTGGCCAATAGTTATACCAATAGTGGAAATTATTGTTGCTAGTTAAACGATAAGTTAAGTGATAAGTTTTATGGTGAAAGTCCTTGCTTCATCAAGAAAAGGAAAAATGAAAGGGGTTTCATTTATGAGAAAGTTTGGATTAGCTACACAGATATTTATTGGGCTTGCTTTAGGTATTATCGTAGGTGCAGTTTTCTATGGTAATGAAACAGCAATGTCTATTCTTCAACCAATGGGTGATATCTTTCTTCATTTAATTAAAATGATTGTTATTCCAATTGTTGTATCCGCCCTTGTCGTATCAATAGCAGGTGTAGGCGATATTAAAAAATTAGGAAAACTAGGTGGGAAAACGATTCTTTATTTTGAAATCGTTACTACAATTGCATTAGCTATTGGTTTACTTGCTGCAAATATATTTCATCCAGGTACTGGGATCGATATGGGGAACCTGGAAAAAGGTAATATCTCGACATACGAGGCAACAGCTAAGGCAAGTGAAAGTGGTAGTATTGCTGATAAATTTGTTCATATCATACCAAGTAACATCTTTCAATCAATGGCAGAGGGTGATCTACTTGCTATAGTCTTTTTTTCTGTACTGTTTGGAGTAGCTGTTGCAGTTATCGGAGAAAAAGGAAAGCCTGTATTGAGTTTCTTTGATGGTGTATTAGAAGCCATGTTCTGGATGACAAACTTAGTTATGAAGTTTGCTCCATTTGGTGTATTTGCATTAATTGGTGTCAACGTAGCAAAGTTTGGAATTGGTTCATTAATACCTTTAGGGAAACTGGTATTAGTTATATATGCTACAATGTTTTTCTTTGTATTTGTTGTACTAGGGATTATTGCGAAATTTGCTGGTACAAACATATTTACCCTTATGAAAATTTTAAAAGATGAGCTAATTTTAGCGTTCACAACTGCAAGCTCAGAATCTGTATTACCAGGATTGATGGCTAAAATGGAGAAGTTCGGATGTCCAAAGGCTGTTACTTCCTTCGTTATTCCTACAGGTTACACCTTTAACCTTGATGGATCGTCTATTTATCAAGCAATTGCTGCAGTCTTTATTGCTCAAATGTACGGCATTCATTTATCTATTGTAGAGCAGATTACACTTTTACTCGTATTGATGTTGACGTCTAAGGGAATGGCAGGCGTTACAGGTGCTTCGTTTGTGGTAGTGTTAACAACACTCAGCTCAATGGGTCTTCCATTAGAAGGTATGGCCTTCATTGCAGGGATCGATCGTATTTTAGATATGCTTCGTACATCTGTAAATGTAATAGGAAATGCATTAGCTACTATCGTTATGTCCAAATGGGAAGGCGAGTTTGATCAAGAAAAGGCAGAACGTTATACAGCATCTATAAAACAATCTGATGTCGCATAATTAGTGGTAATGACTAATAAATAGGAGGAAACATCATGGTGAATACTGAAGTAAAAGAACAACAAAATGTACGAATTGAAAAAGATTTTTTAGGTACAAAAGAGGTTCCTAATGAAGCATACTATGGAATACAAACACTACGTGCGGTTGAGAATTTTCCAATAACAGGTTACAGAGTCCATGAAGAGCTTATTAAAGCTTTAGCCATCGTAAAGAAAGCTGCAGCTCTTGCTAATATGGACGTGAAACGTTTATATGAAGGACTAGGGAATGTAATTATCAAAGCTTCGGATGAAATCATTGATGGAAAAAGAAACGATGAATTCATTGTTGATCCTATCCAAGGTGGAGCAGGGACTTCAATGAATATGAATATAAATGAAATGATTGCTAATCGAGCTCTTGAGTTACTTGGACACGAAAAAGGATCCTATGTGCACCTAAGTCCAAATAGTCACGTGAATATGTCGCAATCTACAAATGATGTATTCCCGACTGCGATTCATATAGCAACACTCAATTTATTAGAAAAGCTAGTAAAAACGATGAACGATATGCAATCTGTATTTCAAAAAAAAGCCCAACAATTTGACCATATTATAAAAATGGGGCGTACTCACTTACAAGATGCTGTTCCAATCAGGCTTGGGCAAGAGTTTGAAGCCTATAGTCGTGTTTTAGAGCGTGATATAAAACGGATTGAACAAACACGTGAACACTTATATGAAGTAAATATGGGAGCCACAGCCGTAGGAACTGGTTTGAATGCAGATCCTCAATATATACAAAATGTTGTGAGACATCTAGCCCATATTAGTGAGCTACCATTACGAGGTGCTAATCACCTTGTTGATGCTACTCAAAATACAGATGCCTATACAGAGGTTTCTGCCACTTTAAAAGTCTGCATGATTAATATGTCTAAAATTGCAAATGACATTCGATTAATGGCTTCTGGTCCTCGTGCTGGATTAGCTGAACTTCTATTACCAGCTCGTCAACCTGGATCATCTATTATGCCTGGAAAAGTAAATCCAGTCATGCCTGAAATGATTAATCAAGTGGCTTTCCAAGTAATCGGTAACGATCATACAATCTGTTTAGCTTCTGAAGCAGGACAGCTTGAACTAAATGTAATGGAGCCTGTTCTCGTGTTTAATTTACTCCAGTCAATTAGCATTATGAATAATGCATTTCATGTTTTTACAGAACATCGCCTAAAAGGAATTGAGGCAAATGAGGAACGCTTAAAAGAGTACGTAGAAAAAAGTGTAGGAATTATTACAGCCGTAAATCCACATATCGGATATGAGGTAGCAGCACGTATTGCTAGGGAAGCTATCTTAAATGGAAAATCAGTACGAGAGTTATGTTTACAATATGATGTATTGACTGAGGAGGAACTTGAATTAATTTTGAATCCATATGAAATGACAAACCCAGGAATCGCTGGCAATTCTCTTTTTGACAGAAGTTAAATAAACATCTCCGAAGTAAAGGAAGCCTTTTTTAAAAGGCCTCCTTTTTTTGAGTACAAACACTTATAGCTTTTCTAAGATCAATAAAGTTTACTTTTTTCATTCCTGCTTACGCTAAATTGATTTTAATAACTCATAAAAAATCTTTGGCTTTATTTCCTTAACATTTTAAAACAGAATTATTTTGTCCGTAAAAGTATACTTTTGCGGACTTTTGTTTTATATAAGAAATTTATCATTTTTATTGTTCATTTAAGTTTAAAAATAAATTACGAACGTCTTCTAAAATCTATATACTTTTACGAACGCTCTTGGTTAAATGAGAGGAATACAGATGAAAATTAGGAGAGCTAGATACATACGTGTGAGTAGTCGAAATCAAAATGAAAATTATCAACTTCAGTTCTCGGGAGAAGCAGATATTTCGCCTTTTAATATTTTTCTGGATAAAAATGCAGAAAAGATTTCAATCCAAAACAGTATCAGTCACTAAATCTTTTTGGTTGCAATGAAGAAGTCTTACAAGAGTAGAATGCAAACACAAAAGAGAATGGGGCGAAAGTTATTATACTGGATATGCCGTTGCTTGATACAACTCAGTATAAAACCATTTAAGTAACCTTATTCGCGGATTTAGTTCTTTGAATTTTTTCTTGGATGACTCGAAAAGAACGGGACTGAATTCGTAAGCGACAACATGAGGGAATCGATGATGCATTAATTAAAGGTATATCTTTTGGACGATCCAAAGCTCATAGTCAGTGAAAAGTTCATTCGGGAAGAAACTTGTCAAAAAGAAGCCTTTGTTCTAATATATAAAGGCTTCTTTTCTTCTTGAATGTTAATCTATATACTTACAGAAAAGGAAAATTAATTATATCTGAATGTTTCACTTAAAGTTTTTAAATTCTTCCAGTACAGATGGTAGTAATCTTTCAATTTCCTGATAACAGTCAGAGTTTTCAGGAGCTGAATTTTTCAGTTTTCTAATTATGGAAAGAATATATCCCTGAGTTAAATTTTCTTTAGAATTATCAAGAGTCTTTACTAAACCCTCACAAACGGAATTAATCTTTGCTTTAAATAGCCTATCTTTGTAGTCTTTATTTTTTACAGTTTTATATAATATAAACAATAAATTCGATTTTATATAAAATTTAGATGAAAAAGTGCCAGAGTCATGGGAGTGAGTTTTGGCATTTAATAATTGATATGGCGTATATACATCTAAAATAAAATCATTTAATGCATCGATTATCTGTTCTCTCTCGAGTCCTAGGTCACTAAAATTTATATCCTTTTCAAAAGTTGCGTTATCCAAACTCTCAGGAAAAGTAATAAAAGATAAATCTTTAAAATCTCCCTTTTCACCTTCATCAAATTTATAATTGACCATATAAATCTTGAACTCTTTTTGTATACAAAGATTTAATGTAGATAGGATTCTATTTTGGATGTTACTACATGCATTCTCTATCCATTGAGTTATGCTTGCTTGACCATTTTGAATGATAAAAATCGTCTTATCATATGTATATTCGTCTCTTTTTATATTACAAAAGATTAGTTTAGCTCTACCAATAGATGTGCCATGCATTGGAAACATAAAATTAGGATCGTAGTGAAATACTTCAATATCTGCATCCATAAAAAGCTACCCCCTTAAATAAATGTAAAAACGTGTTTGCAGAAGTCTTCGAGAAGTGGACTGGGATCTTCTAAAGAATTCACTTGTTGAATCTGATTAATCATATTATTTTTAATGTCTGGGTTCTCGTAAGGGTGTAGTGAAGTTTCGTTGTCAAATAAACCAAATCTGGCTAATTTATTAATAGATAATTTAATCTCGAGAGTTGTTACTGCCGAATCCTCTAACAATAAACTTTTAGTTTTCTGTAGTTCTGTAGCAACCTTTTCATTTTGAGATTCTTTAAAGTTTTGAATAACCAATAAATATATTTTTAATAAATTAAAATCTAATTCATCAAGTTGTTTAATATAATCCAGATACATATATAACCTTCTAAAATCTATATCTTTTCCATCGTAATCGAACCCTCCAACGAAGGTAAGGAATGATCCACAGAATTCCCTTATTTTTTCTGTTTTCGCATTTACAGCCTCTGTAAATGCATTTTTTAAAAATTCATACATTTTCAAGTTTAAATTTGCACCAGAAATATTTATCAGTTCGGTTAATTTATGTTTTTCCATCTTTTCATCAATAACTTCTACTGTTCTTTTAAGTTTTTCTAGTTCTAGTTCTAAAACTTGTATATTTTTCTTTGATTGAAATGAATCGAACAGTGTAGAAGCAACCCCTAACGAAGGAATACCTAGACTTAAGAATAATCCAAGGTCACCTGCACCTTTTGTACTTAATTGTATCAATTGACTCATAACACCAGAAGTTGCGGCATTAGCTAGTAATTCTGTTCCGAAATTTGCTAAACCAATTTTATTTTTTCCTTGATCTACGGGAATTAATTCACTATTTGTCAGATTTTTGTCTTCCATGTTTTTCTCCTTTAACAAATTTTTTAAAAAGATTGAATAGATGTCTAAATTAAACATTATACCTCTTATGGATATAAAGTTGTAGAATATTGTAATATTTTTATATTTGTGAGATATTAAACAGGATAAATATCCCGCCAAAGTAACTTTATTATATAAATTTTTTAAGCAACATCACATTTAATAATAAAAATATATTTTGCTATTAATTGAAAATGCACGAAACATCTCAACAACAAATTTTTTCTATTGGATGATTTATTAGAAATCAACTTTTTTCGTAAAAAATAATAGTTATTGTTAGAGGAGAGGCCCCTATGAGATTGCAAGGGCCTTTTTACTGTTCAATTTCTGTAATATCCATTACGTTAACTAAAAATATATGGGATAGATAGACTTTAATAATTTAACAAAGTACCTCAACTGTAAATCCTCCAGGAGCCTCTACATAAAATGTATAACCATGTAATTGTTTTGGAGGTTCAACATTAAACCCATCTTCTTTTAACCTTTGATTAATTTTATTTACCTGCTCTTCATTCTCTTGAGGGAATCCAATATGGAAGGTCTTTGGATAATTAACTTCGCTCCCCTTCATTAAAGTTAGTACAAAACCCTCTTCATCATGCATTATAGCAAAACCTTTACCCCTGTTTGCCCTGCATGTCATACCAAAATAAGTTTCCAAAAATTCTTGAGTAGCAGGAACATCTGTAACCGTTAGGTTGAGGTGATGAATTTTCATGTTTTCACCCTTTCTTAAATACATTCAATAATAAGTCTTATGTCGTATCCTATAAAAACCATTAATTAGATGAATAGTTTACTCTATGAATGTAAATATTTATCTATATCTCTCTTAACCATTTGTTTTACTTCTTCAAAAGCTTTTGTTTGCCCTTCGTAAAATATGGAGCTGTTTAAATCCTTTCTTTTTTCTGCATCCTTAGACCATCTTTCCGACCTTTCAATTAAATTATCAAGTACCTCAACCAACTTTTCATTTCCCACGATCACCCCACCTTTAACTGGAAATTTTTACACAATCAATTATCCATAATATCTTCTACAGTTTTTATAGAGTTCCTGTTTAACAAGTTTCTTTTATATAAGTTTTAAAATACATATCCACATAAAAAAATATATACATATAAGAATAACAACCAATAAGTTTATATATAATATATGTCTATTAAAATAACCAACAAGTTTATATACAGATTGTATATAATAGTTAATTTTATTTTATGTACAAGAGTAATAGTTAATGTATTTTATTAAAAATAGTTATATCATTTACCTAACTTGTAGAAAAAGTTTATATTTGTCGTTATTTAGAGTAAATAGTATAACTTTAATTTTTATAAAATAGTTGATACATTTACATCTTTATATAAAATTAATTTATCCTTTATCTTCAATAAAGATTACGTTAATAAAGGCTCTCTTAAGCTAAATTGTTATAAATTTTATTTTAAGTTATTATAAATTCAAAAATTTCTTTAGAGGTAAAGAGAAGATAGATTGATATATATTAAAAGGTGGGAATGTTTATTTGTTGTTGCTAAGTATAGATAATAAAATATTAATCTTCATGATTTAATTTTTATCTTTTTTTATCTAATTGAAGACATATGAACATATCTGGAAGGAGATAGGAGCGTAATTATGCATATTATTCTATATCTCACTTCATCTATCAACCTTGCATAAAAAGAGTGCAAACGGGAATACTGTTTGCAAAAGAGAAAAGATAAAGGAGTTGACGTTTTATGGAAAATAATGTACTTAACGGAATGGATCGAGTTGATCCAAATTTACGTGATGAAATGTTGGCTGAACAGTTTTTGGATCAGATGATGAATGACTTCAAAAGAAGTAAGATTCTTGAGGGAATTGATCAATCCTTAAAGAATAAAGATAAAGAGACTTTTTTACGTTTAACGGAGAAACTTAAATCCATAGCTTGATCAAGGAGATATTTTTATAATAGAAGAAAATCAGAAAAACCTTTACTATGTTTAGTAAAGGTTTTTTCTTATAAAGGATTAAGCTACATGATCACTTTTAAATATCTAACTAAAATGTATTACAAGAAAAATAGTTGTAAATTTGAATGCCTTTTTTGTATTTTTTAGAACTTATTTAAGTTGAAAATCATATACGAGATAAAATATCAGCGAATTTTAATACAGCACCTTTTATGTGTTTTTTCTCTAATCGAGCATACGTAAAACGGACATATCCATCTGTAAAACCATACACACTTCCAGGCATGAATAGAATATTATTTTTTATGCCTTCCTCTACAAGCTTTTCATCACTAATTTTTTGATTTATTTTGCACCAAATATGAAGTCCGCCATTCGGAGCAATAAAGTTAACTTTCTCTCCCAAGATTTCATGTAACGCAGAAATCATTGCATTTCTTCTATCCATTAATTCTTGGGTGAGGGCCTTACGGTGAGTTGTATAATCAGCTGATTGTAAAAATTTATTTGCTATTAACTGAGGGAAGATACTTAGGCCAAAATCCATTTGTTGACGGGCATCTGCTAAGCGACTAATAACCGATTGTGGACCAATTAACCAACCAATTCGTAGGCTAGAAGCAACCACTTTAGAAAGAGAACCAATATATAATACATTACCATTGTGATCGAAAGATTTAATGGGAGAATGTTTTTCTTCTTTGAAAGAGAGCAAACCAAACGGATCATCTTCTACAATCGGAATTCCTAACCTTTCGGCAATCTCTATTACTTCTTTTCGACGTGTGTCAGTGAGTACAGTTCCAGTTGGATTCTGATATGTTGGGTTTAGAAAAACCATGCGAATTTGATGTTTATGATATAAACCCTCTATATCCTGAGGATTAATTCCATTAGGACCAACAGGTAAGCCAAATATACGTAGCCCAGCTGATTGAAATAATGGAAGTGAATAACAGTAAGAAGGAGATTCGATAGCAACAGCGTCACCAGGACTTAGTAAACATTGGGTAATGAGATACAAAGCCTGTTGAGCACCTGATGTGATAAGAATAGAAGAACTAGTAGTCTTGATATTGTAATTAATCTTAACATAAGCAGATAATGTCTCACGTAGACCTAAGTGCCCTTGTGGATGCTCATAACTTAAATCATTTGGAAAGGATTCATCAACTAGAGAAGATTGCAGTAATTGAGAGGGGAATAAATCAGACGATAATTCACCACTTGCTAAATCAAATCCATTTTCTAGCTGTTTTGCTGTTTCACGGATACGTTTAATTAAGGGGTATGTAGGTAAAAATGTACTTCCTTCTACATATCTTCTCCAGTTTGTAGATCCTTTAGATAAAACTCCCCATTTATGGGTGCTGACACGTGTACCACTCCCACGTTTTCTTTCCACTAAACCAACTGCATGCAATTTATCATAGACATGTACAATGGTCATGCGGTTAACCTTTAATCGTTCAGCTAATTTACGTTCCGACGGTAACAAGGTTCCTGGTGGAAATTCACCATAAGAAATCTTCTGTTCAATGAAATCAAAGACTTGTTGGTGCAAAGGCTTATTTGACTGACGATCTACTTTCCACTCCATTTTTATTCACCTCATGTTAATAATTAATTCAGATTATATTTTTAAAAATTGGATTAGTCAATATGTATCCAATTGGATTAGTCAATATGTATCCAATTGGATGCATACAAAGAACCCCTTTTTATTTATCATCATATTTAAGATTTATATTAAATGGATTTATTAAAAAGAGGAGGATTTATCATGACTACACAACAACCTAATGTACGAGTAGCTGTTATTCAAGCTGCTTCAGTTATTATGGATCGAGAAGCAAGTACAGAAAAAGCTATTTCATTAACTCTAGAAGCAGGAGAAAAAGGCGCTAATATCGTGGTATTTCCTGAAGCTTTTATCCCAGCTTATCCAAGGGGACTAGCATTTGGTGCTACAGTTGGAAGTCGTTCTGCAGAAGGAAGAAAAGATTGGCTTCGCTATTGGGAAAATTCGGTTTCAGTTCCTAGCGAAACTACGGACAAATTAGGAGAGGCAGCACGCAAAGCTGGTGTTTATCTCGTCATTGGTGTAATTGAAAGAGATAACGAATTTAGTGGTGGGACTCTCTATTGTTCAGTATTATTCTTTGGACCAGATGGAACATTACTTGGCAAACATCGTAAATTAAAACCGACAGGTTCAGAAAGATTAATCTGGGGGGAGGGAGATGGAAGTACACTTCCTGTTTTTGATACACCCTATGGAAAGATAGGAGCATTAATTTGTTGGGAGAATTACATGCCACTAGCAAGGGCAGCGATGTATGCAAAAGGAGTTCAAATTTATATTGCCCCTACAGCAGATTCTCGAGATGTATGGCAATCAACGATTCGTCATATTGCAGTAGAAGGAAGATGCTTTGTGTTATCTTGTAATCAATATGTAAATAAAGATATGTATCCCACTGATTTGGCATGCTATGATGATTTGACTTCTTCTCCTGATGAAATGTGTCCAGGGGGAAGCGCTATTGTCGGTCCTTTAGGTGAGTATATCAAGGAGCCAGTTTTTGGGAAAGAGGAATTGTTAATTACAGATCTTGATTTACGTGAGATTGCCTACAGTCAGTTTGATTTTGACGTAGTAGGACACTACTCCAGACCCGATGTCTTTCAACTTGTGGTGAACGAGGAGAAGAAAGAAAACGTAAAGTGGAAAAACTAAAAATGTTTTAAAATGCCACTATCTAAACATGTCTTTTTAAATCAAAGAACAGATTCTCTGATAGTTTTTTCTTTGGTACTTGTTATTTATAATGCCAAATTAAAAGCTTATATTTAATAGAGAAATTTAAATCTGTGTCTTAATAAAATAAGCAATATATATAATAGAAGAAACTCATCAAAAAGAAGCCCTTGTTTTTATATATCAAAACTTATTTTTGATGAGTTTTTTATAACTTCTTTACGAATTTTTATCAAAACTATTTTCTATTACTGCAAATGGAACACCTAATTATTGCTAACTGTTTATAAAAATGAGTAACCCATCGCTCCTAAGGGTTGACAGGTTTCTGACTTTTTATTTTTATGTGCAAATATATATAGTTTTACTTTGCAAACTCCACTACTGTATCATAAAAAATATTCGTTGCAATGACAATATCCTCATCTGAACTATACTCTAACGGATTATGGCTAATCCCACCTTTTGAACGAACGAATAACATTCCAATTGGTGCCACATTCGCCATATTCATTGCATCATGCCCCGCCCCACTTATTAATGAATAAGGTTGTACACCGTATTTTTCAATACTACTTGCAAGTTGCTGTTGAAGCATAGGCGCTGTCTTTGCAGGTTTTACGCGCTGTAAAACTTTCGATGTCACTGTAACATTTCTACGCTCAGCAACCTTTTGGAGTTGTTCTAAAATAGAACTTTCTAAAGCACTGATTTTTTGCTCATCAATATCACGGATATCAATTGTAAAGGTTACTCTACCTGGGATGACATTTACACCATTTGGTTCTACATTCAGTTTACCTACAGTAGCTACAGAATTGGTTGTGCCATTTAACATTTGTTCAATTGCTAAAATCATTTCACTTGCAGCAGTTAAAGCATCTTGGCGAATTGGCATTGGTGTTGCACCTGCATGCTCACTCACGCCTGCAACCGTCACTTCTATCCATAATGGCGCTGCAATACCTACCACTACACCTACTGGTAATTCTTCATTTTCTAGTACTTTACCTTGTTCAATATGCATTTCTAAGTATGCTTGAATGTCATTACGTTTTACCTTTTCTAAAGGAAGAGGTGATAATTCGAATTGTTTCATCGCCTCTTGAATAGAAATATCCGATGCATCTCTTTTCTGTAATTCCTCATATGTTAAAAGACCGGCCATCGCCCGACTACCGATTAAACCAAAACCAAAACGAGTCCCTTCTTCATCTTTAAAGGCTACAACTTCAATTTTTTTTGAAAGTGGTAATTGTTGTTCATATATCGTTTGTACGATTTCGATTGCTGCAAGAACACCTAAAGCACCATCATATTTTCCGCCTTCCGGCACCGTATCAATATGAGAGCCTAGCATAATCGTTTCACTTTTTTCACCGTATGTTCCAATAATATTGCCGACTCCATCAACGTTGACAGTCATTCCGGCTTCTTTCATATACGATGTTACTAGCTCGATAGCCTGTTGTTCTTCAGATGTAAAGGAGAAACGATTTATCCCACCTGTTACTTTATTCCGCCCGATTTGACTTAAAACGTGAAGACGCTGTAGCAGTCGGTTTTCATTAATCATTATACTCACTCTTTCATTTGAAATTGGAAATGACATTGACCCTCACGTAATACGAATTGATCATGTACAACTTCAAAATTTTTATTGTATCCTTTTGCAATGGAAGGATCTATTACTTTACAATAAAGAATACCGTATTTACCCATATTGTCATCCGCCCATTGTTGACCAAATGGACATTGGGTAAATGTTTGTTCAACTTCATTCTTTTTGTAAGTTGTATCAATTTCAAATAAATCACTACGTCCCATATCATAGTTCGTTAGATAATTTTCAACAGAATTTTCTAAACCGTTTGTACGAGCACGTTGTGCAATACCTTCACCACGTTTCTTGCCAAAGCGTTCTACTGCTCGCATAATTACCTGTTCGCCTTGCTCACCGTATTCATCAACAACTTGTTTTGCAATTTGTGCAAACATTTTTGAAAAACGTGCGTATGTTGTCAAATCAGCAAATTTCTCTTCTCCTTCAACGATTTGTGGTAAATATTCAAAGAAAGTATGGTTTTCACCTTCTGCCGTTGCCTTTTTCGCCATTATCTCAGCATCTTTTAAACCAAAAACCTCTAACCCTTTTTGAACTAATTCACGTCCATGTTCACCATATTCCTCTGTAATAGAGAGATGCAGTTCAGTGAACATTTTGGCTGTAATAATATCCATAGATAAAGCCTTCATCATTAATTTTTCTTCTTCCATAGTCTCTATCTCTCCTAAAATTCGTATTGATTTACTTGGATTTTATTTTATTATAGAGGGTAGACTAAAATAAATCGAATGAATATTTTTGTAAAGTAATATGAAAAAAATTAATACAAGGAGTTTATTATGGCTACATTAGCTCAATATATTGCATTTCATACACTTATTGATACAGGTAATTTTACAGAAACGGGTTTAAAGTTGAATCTCACACAGTCCTCTATTAGTCATGCTATTAGTAATTTAGAAGCAGAATTAGATCTGTCTCTTATTGTCCGCAATCGAAATAATATCGTTTTGACGAATGAAGGTAAAATAGTTTATGAACATATCTCAAAAATCTTACAAGAACAACAGCATCTAGAGAACACAGTGTCTAATTTAAAGAATCTCATCGGGGGCTCCTTATCCGTTGGTACCCTTCCAAGTGTATCCCTTGTTTTATTACCTAAAATATTAGCTTATTTTGAACAATACTATCCTAACTTAAATATCCGATTGATGGAGGGAGATTATGATCAAATTGAGGAGTGGATAAATAATGGAGTTGTGGATGTTGGTTTCTTAGTAGACCCATCTTTAAAAAATCTTATATTTGATTTTGTTTTTAGTGATGAACTCGTTTGTATTATGGCAAAAGAACATAGGTTAGCAAGTGAGGATAAACTTTACCTAGAACAATTAAAAGATGAACGATGGATTATGCCAAAACGTACAATTGATCGTGATGTTTCACGTATTTTATCTCAAAGTAAGATTTTTCCCAATATTGTTTATGAATTATCTGTTGATCAGGTAATTTTGACGATGGTAAATGAAAACTTAGGTATTTCGATTATGCCGACTTCTTTATTGATTCATGCACCTAATAACCTCGTTCAAAAAAATTTTTATGAATCATATGTTAGACGCGTTGGAATTGCTCACAAACGTAATATTCACCTTTCTCCAGGTGCTTTAAAATTTGTAGAAATAGCTAAATATTTCGCTTCACATTTGTAAAATAACTATTGACAAATAAAAATTTCCGACATAATATCTGATAAAACCAATTGGTATTGTTTATTTTGATTATATGGAGGAAAAATGTTATGCAAACTGTTGTATATATTGAGATTGCTATATACTTAATTGCTATGCTTGCAATAGGTATTTATTTTAGCAAGAAGGATTTGTCGCACAGTGATTATTTTCTAGGAGGAAACAAGCTTCCTGGCTGGGCGCTTGCATTTTCTGAGCGTGCTACCGGAGAATCAGCTTATATGTTTTTAGGAGCAATTGGATTTATTTATGTAGCTGGCTTATCGGGTATTTGGATTTTATCTGGAATGTTTTTAGGAGTTATTGCTTCATGGTTATTTTTATCAAAACGTTTTATGACAGAACAGCAAAAATATAAGGTGAATAGTTTGACAGACTATATTGCTGTTAAATTCCCTAAACATGCAGATATTATTCGTTGGTTAGCTTCTGGTGTTTTGGTATTATTCTTTGTTTGTTATTTAGCTGCCCAATTTTCAGGTATGGGAAAAACCATTTATTCGTTTTCTGGTTTTAATATCACATGGGGAACAATTATTATTGCTGCAATTATTATTGCATACTCTTGCATGGGTGGATTTATGTCTGTCGTATGGACAGATACTATTCAAAGCTTTTTAATGCTTGCTTCATTCATTATCGTGCCAATTGCAGCTTTCATGGAGATTAAAAATCAAGGATTAAGTATTTCAACTGAGCTTGCTAATATGGGACATGGTGCAGATAGCTGGGTTGGTGGTTTAAATGGAGTTGCCTTAGGAGCTATGCTATTTACAAATCTCTCATGGTTCTTTGGCTGGTTAGGTGGTCAGCCTCAATTAAGCTCTCGTTTTATGGCAATTACCACTGAAAAAGAACGTGTTACAGGTCGAAACATGGCGATTATCTGGACGCTGATTGTCTACGTAGGTGCCTTTTCATCTGCAATTTTTGCTTCAACTTTATACAAACAAGGAACAATTGATGATCCAGAGATGATTTTACCTCACATGGTATTCGAAATTTTACCACCATGGATTGCAGGGATAATCGTTGCGGGCATTTTAGCTGCAATTATGTCTACTGCTTCATCACAATTATTAGTTATTACTACTTCCATTAGTGAGGATATAATTCACAAAACACTACGTTGGAATATCTCAAGTAGAAAATTAGTTCACCTTTCACGCCTTGTAGCCGTTATTAGTGGTATCGTTGGTGTCATTATTTCGCTTAAATCCGGCTCTGTTATTTATAGTCTTGTATCCTTTGCATGGGCGGGTATTGGAAATACTTTTTCAGTTATTATCTTATTAATTTTCTTCTGGAAGCGTGTTTCAGGTATTGGTGTTATCGCAACGATTATTATAGGATTTGTTAGTGCAATTGGTTGGTCACTTTCACCACTTGAAGCAATGGTATCTGCAAAAGCTGCAACATTCTTTATTTGCTTAATTGTTGGCATTGTGTTCTCTCTAATTTATCCTGATACAGAAAAAGAAGTACAGATCAAATCTAAATTAGTAAAATAACGAAAATAGGGATTTAAGAATGGTGACTTAACACCATTCTTAAATCCCTTATTTTTATTTTTTCAGAATTAAAATTTATCTTTCAGACAACTTTTCTCACTAACAACAAAGAGAGGGATGGCCAAAACAAAGTTGAATTTATATATCGGTTGTTTTGAGCTGAATGGACCATGCAGGTTTTCTGTCTTTGTCAATGATACTTGAACCAAAGCTAAAAACTTAATCAGTTAATTTCCCTGTAAGGAGTTCACTATTTTTAGAACTTCATTTTAAGTGGTTGGTAAAAACATCTCCTTATTGGATGGTCCATTTTATTCCTTTTCTTTTATTATTTAAAGAGAGGGGTATATTGAAACTAAACAAAGAAAACGTCACTACGTGATTGACAGGCTACTTAAATGGAAGGGAGTTTTCAATATGGTGAATCAAATATTAAAAGCGCCAAATGGCCCACCAAGTGATGTAGAACGTATCAAAAGAGAGAGTAACTATTTGCGTGGCTCTCTAGCACAATCAATGCTAGAACCACTTAGCGCAGGGATTTCAGATGATGACAATCGTTTGATGAAATTCCATGGAAGCTATCTACAGGATGACAGAGATTTACGCAATGAACGTCAAAAACAGAAACTTGAACCGGCATATCAATTTATGATACGTGTCCGAAGACCAGGCGGCGTGGCGACACCAAAACAGTGGCTGGTCTTAGATGAACTTGCACAAAAGTATGGCAATGGAACCTTAAAATTATCAACACGCCAAGCATTTCAAATGCATGGGATTCTAAAATGGAATATGAAAAAAACGATTCAAGAAATTGATTCAGTTCTTATGGATACTATTGCAGCCTGTGGTGATGTAAATAGAAATGTAATGTGTAATCCAAATCCTTATCAATCTGAAATTCATGCTGAAGTTTATGAATGGGCTAAACAATTAAGTGATAAGTTACTACCTCGTACTAGAGCGTACCATGAGATTTGGCTTGATGAGGAAAGAGTTGCTGGTACACCTGAGTTAGAAGAAGTAGAACCAATGTATGGTCCACTTTATTTACCGAGAAAATTTAAGATTGGTATTGCGGTTCCACCGTCTAATGATATTGATGTTTTCTCACAAGATATTGGACTTATTGCCATTGTTGAAAACGAGAAACTAGTAGGTTTTAATATAGCTATTGGTGGTGGTATGGGAATGTCCCATGGTGACACTGAAACATACCCTCAACTTGCAAAATTAATAGGTTTTTGTAAGCCAGAACAAATCTATGATGTAGCAGAGAAAGTCATTACAATTCAGCGTGACTATGGTAATCGTTCTGAACGAAAAAATGCCCGATTCAAATATACAGTCGACCGCCTCGGATTAGAAACCGTTAAGAATGAGTTAGAAAATCGCCTTGGCTGGTCATTAGATAAGGTAAGGCCGTATAAATTTGATAGTAACGGTGATCGTTATGGATGGACAAAAGGTATACAAGAAAAATGGAATTTCACTCTGTTTGTTGAGGGTGGTCGTATTGGGGATTTTGAAGACTATAAACTAATGACTGGTTTGCGGGAAATTGCTAAGGTCCATACCGGGGATTTTCGCTTAACTGCTAATCAAAATCTAGTCATTGCTAATGTATCAAACAAGAAAGAAATTAACGAGTTGATTGAACAATATGGTTTAACAGACGGTAAGTATTTTACAGCACTTCGTCGTAGTTCCTTAGCATGCGTAGCACTCCCAACCTGTGGTTTGGCAATGGCAGAAGCCGAACGCTATTTACCAACTCTTCTCGATAAAATCGAGGTTATTGTTGATGAAAATGGCTTGCGCAATGAAGAAATTACGATTCGTATGACTGGGTGCCCGAATGGATGTGCCCGTCATGCATTAGGTGAAATAGGGTTTATCGGTAAAGCACCAGGCAAATACAATATGTATCTCGGTGCAGCCTTTGACGGTAGTCGTCTAAGTAAAATCTATCGTGAAAATATTGGAGAAGAAGAGATTTTAAACGAATTACGTATACTTCTTTCTCATTACGCAAAGGAGCGTAATGAGGAAGAGCACTTTGGGGACTTCGTTATTCGTGCAGGCATTGTCAAGGCAACTACAGATGGTGCTAATTTTCATATGTAAAATAAAGGAGAGACAGGAATCTAATCCTGTCTCTTCTTTATAGTTTCACCTTATTTAAGAGGGATTTGGTATGTTCGTGAAATTACTAACTAATGACATATATTAAGTGGATGGCTTATTAAAAGTAAAATTGGATGGTTATTTTTCTTATAAAGTCTTTAATATAGAAATAAAAGGCTAAATAATTTTAGAGAATAAGACAGTATAAAGTAAATATTAAAGACAGAGAATTTGAAATGAGATGAGGAAAACAGGTGACAAAGAAATTATCAGCTAAACACGTAGCTATTGGAGCGTCGCGTAAAACAGAAGAAATAAGTATGTTAATTGAAAAGCAAGGTGGAACTCCTATTATAAGATCTCTTCAAGGAACTGTATTTTTAGCAAAAAAGGAATTAGAAGTAGAATTACAACAGGTTATAAGTGCCGGAGTAGATTGGACCATTTTCACGACAGGAATTGGAGTAGAGACACTTTTAACTACAACTGAAGAGTTGGGTATTCAAACTGAGTTTCTTAGAATGATTCGTCATGCTAATGTAGCAACGAGGGGCTACAAAACATTATCTACCCTAAAAAAAATGGACATTAATCCAGTTGCAACAGATGAGGATGGTACCACTCAAAGCTTACTACACTCTTTAGAGAAGTTCGATTTTAAAGGAAAAAAAGTCATGGTACAACTTCACGGTGAGAAGGCGCCTAGATTAATTAAGTTTCTTGAAGATAGGGGAGCCCATGTATTTAAAGTTTTACCGTATCAACATATTGCTCCTAATTCAGAAATTGTAAAGAAACTATGTAATGAATTAATCAACAATGAAATAGATGCAGTTTGCTTTACCACAGCTATTCAAGTTCGATCTCTTTTTGATTTTGCTAAAGAACATGATTATCACCAAGAAATTCAGCAAGCATTTAAGGAACAAGTTGTAGCTGTTGCAGTGGGGAAAGTAACAGCTGAGGCATTAAAGGAAGAAGGGATTCAAAGAATAATTGTTCCAGAAAAGGAAAGAATGGGTGCTATGATTATAGAACTGTCTCGGTTTTATGCAAACTAATTATTATATAGTAGGGATTTACTAGAGAACTAAAAGTAAGGATGAAGTAAAAATGGATTGGAAACCAGATCGTTCAGATAAAAAACCTATTTATAAACAAATTGCTCATTATATAGAACATGGAATTGCTACAGGAATCTTCTCTCCGGATAGTACGTTACCATCAGAGCGAGCACTTGCGAGTGAATTAGGAGTAAATAGAAGTACTATTATATCAGCGTATGAATACTTACACTCTTTAGGCATTGTTGAGCGAAAAAAAGGTAGTGGAACACGTATAAGTACAAACATTTGGGGAATTTCTCACAAACGAATTCCAAATTGGGGAAGATATGTAGAAGATGGTTCATTTTTACCTAATCTCCCGTTAGTTCAAAAAATTCGTACAGAAACACAAAAAGATAATTTTATTAATTTGGCAAGTGGTGAGTTAGCATCTCATTTATTTCCAACTATTCAATTTCGTGAAATTCTTTCTCGACAACCATTCATAGAGAATTTAGGATATGACCATCCTCAGGGGAATGAACTTTTAAGGGAAACGATTTCTCAACATGTAAAACAGTATAAAAATATAGATACAAATTCTTCTTCTATTCTTATTACTTCGGGTGCACAACAAGCACTTCACCTTATTGTTCAGTGCTTATTAAAGCCAGGGGATGCTGTGGCAATTGAGGATCCGTCTTATTGCTTTTCTCTTCCTATTTTTCAATCCGCAGGGCTTCGAACTTTTTTATTACCTGTAGATAAGGACGGAGTGAATCCTAATGATCTTATATCATTGCATAAAAAGCATCGCATTCGAATGATTTTCTTAAATCCTGATTATCAAAACCCAACAGGGACGGTTCTTTCTACACCTCGTCGTAAAAAAATATTAGAACTGTCATCTGAATTAGGTATTCCTATTGTTGAGGATGACCCTTATACGTTGACCACTTTTGATGGAGAAGTGAATCAAACATTGAAGTCAATGGACTCTAATGGAAATGTTCTTTATATTAGTTCTTTATCCAAAATTGTTGCCTCAGGGCTAAGAATTGGTTGGATTATAGGTCCTCAGTCAGTGATTCAAAGACTCGCTGATGCTAAGCAACAAGTTGATTTTGGACACAGTGTTTTTCCACAATGGGTTGCAAACCAATTTTTAAGTTCATCATATTTTTCCGAGCATATTCTTACTATTAGAAAAAACCTTAAACTTCAAAGAGATGAACTAGCTAAAAGTCTTCATGAACTTTTAAGTGATGAAATGGAATTTTATATGCCAAATGGTGGGATCCATATGTGGTGTAAAATAAATAAGCCAATCCATGAAGGGCGTCTGCTCGAAGAATCGCTAAAGAAAGGCATAGCTTTTGTTCCAGGGACTATTTTTGGTTCCCAAAAGGGATATGTACGCTTCACTTTTGGACGAGAAAAAGTTGAATCAATTAGAGAAGGTATTCTTAGATTTGCAGATGCATTAAAAAGCGTAACTAACACATAAATTTTCTTAAGCATGTTATTTTTCAGATGAACACTGGCTTGATTCAATAATATTTTTATGTAAAGTATTAATCAAGCCAATAAATATGCCACGTAGAAATTATATAAAGGCCAAAATGATTCATGATAAATTCATGAGTCATTTTTTTTCTCGAAAATATTAATTTTGAAAAGGGATTTTGAAAAAGTGGTTGGTTAAATTAACTCATAATTGGATGGTTCTTTTTCATTTATATTCTTTATTATAAAAAGAAAGGCCATAAATGTTTAATTACTATCGCTCCTTCCCAAAGTAATTTACAGGAGTCTAACTGAATTGAAATAAAGGGAACTATAGATTATATCGAGTGATAGTAAAGCCTGTTTATTTAGCTTATATCACTCTAGCGAGAGCTTTATTTAACTTGCGCTCACACTTATGTTAAGTATGTTCCAAAGTATATCTTTCAAAATTATGTGAATTACTTCACATTAAAATTAGTTTAAAGATAATTTTATTTAAAAACGAAGTGAATTGTCACTTATTTATGAATTTAAAATGAGTAAATTTTCTAGAAGGAGCTTTAAAAATGTCCATTCATCAAACTATCCAAGCACGTAAAGTATTAGAACACATTCAGCCATATTCGCCAGGCAAACCTATTTGGGAAGTACAAGAAGAGTTAGGGCTAGACCAAGTAATTAAAGTAGCCTCTAATGAAAATCCTTTAGGTCCGTCTCCTAAAGCACTTGAAGCTATTTTAGTAAGCCTAACAGGAATTAACCGTTACCCAGACGCGAATGCTACAGATCTTAAGAGGCAAATTGCTGTTCGTTCTAATCTATCACCAGAGCAAATTATTGTGACAAATGGAGCTGACGAATTAATTACTTTGATTTCTGAAACGTTCTTGAACTTAGACGATGAAATCATTGTTCCTTCTCCTTCTTTTAGTGAGTATGACTTTGGTGCCTACTTAATGGGAGCTAAAGTTGTGGGTGTCCCTTTGGGAGAACACTACCAATATAATGTTGAATCCATTCTTTCAGCTGTGACTCAACGAACAAAAATTGTTTATCTTTGTTCTCCAAATAATCCAACAGGTACTTACTTATCAAAAAATCATTTACACATATTACTAGATTCTTTACCAAAGCACGTATTAGTTGTATTTGATGGAGCATATAGTCACTACGCGACAGCTGATGATTACACAGATGGAATTGAATATGTTAAATTAGGCTATCCAATTATTGTATTACAAACTTTTTCTAAGATATATGGTCTTGCAGGCGTTCGAATTGGTTTTGGACTTGCGCCAGAAGCTATTGTCCAAAATATTCTAAAAGTAAAAGAACCCTTTAACGTTAATACTTTAGCTCAAGCAGCTGCCACAGCAGCCATAAATGATGATAAGCATGTTGAAGCCTCCCAAGAAGCCAACACACTAGGGCGCTTACAATTGTATGAAGGCTTTCCTAAACTTGGATTATCTTATACAGAGAGCATGAGTAATTTCGTACTTGTTAGGGTTGGACCAAAAGCAAAAGACGTTTACGAAGAACTTCTTTCTAAAGGAATTATCGTTCGGTACGGAGACACATGGGGACTGAAGGAATATATCAGAATTTCAGTAGGTAAGCCAAAAGAAAATGATATTTTACTTAAAGCAATGGCTTCAGTTTTACAAGAGACGTGTTAATAATAATTTTATTTGTAAGGGGGAAGTTTTCATGCACGATATTGCTAAAAACCTAAACAACGTAATAAAAAGTGAAAATCCTTTTATTTATGACATGCTGTCAGGCTTAGGTAAAAACTTATATAACCAGAAAGGTATTTTGAGTCAAAGTGCTGAAGCAAGCAAGCGAGCTTATCGATTTAATGCCACGATTGGGATTGCAACTGAAGAACATGAACCTATGCATTTTCAACATATACAAGATCATTTTATAGGATATGCTCCTGAAGATATCTATCCATATGCTCCCCCAGCTGGAAAGCAAATATTGAGAGAGTTATGGAATGAAAAATTACTACTGGATAATCCATCTTTACATCATCAA
This sequence comes from Priestia sp. JV24, assembly GCF_025910025.1. Taxonomy (NCBI): domain Bacteria; kingdom Bacillati; phylum Bacillota; class Bacilli; order Caryophanales; family Bacillaceae; genus Priestia; species Priestia sp. JV24. The sequence goes on along the minus strand of NZ_JAPCIN010000016.1, from coordinate 85,973 downwards.
AATTTTGGACTTCCAATTGTCACAAACGCTTTGACTCATGGTCTTAGTATTGCGGCGGATTTATTTGCAAATCCAGGGGATTCTGTAATCGTACCGGATAAATACTGGGGGAATTATCAATCAATCTTTCATGTTCGAAGAGGGGCGAATTTATTAACTTATCAACTGTTTAATAAGGAGAGACGATTCAATACTTCATCTTTTAAAGAAATCTTATTAAATCAAAAATCAAAAGGTAAAGCTATTGTACTTTTAAATTTCCCTAACAACCCTACAGGTTATACACCAGACGCCAAGGAAGCTGAAGAAATTATTGCTGTTCTAAATGAAGCAGCTGAATCAGGGATTAGTATTGTTGCTATTTTAGATGATGCCTACTTCGGATTATTTTATGAAAACTCTATTAAAGAATCTTTATTTGGTCAATTGGCTGGTCTACATCAAAACATTTTGCCTATCAAGGTGGATGGAGCAACAAAAGAAAATTATGTCTGGGGACTAAGAGTTGGTTTCATTACGTATGCCTCCCCTAGTTCTGGCATTCTAGATGCATTGGCGCAAAAAACAGTAGGGCTTATACGGGGAACTATTTCAAGTAGTTCTCATTTATCCCAAACTGTTATCTTACAGTCTCTGCAGTCACATGAATTTGAAAAAGAGAAACAGCAGAAATTTCAATTGATGGAACGAAGAGCTAAAAAAGTAAAAGAAGTATTGAGTCAAAAAAAATATAATGATTACTGGTCTTATTATCCGTTTAATTCTGGTTACTTCATGTGTTTACAGCTTAAAAATATAAATGCAGAGGCGCTTAGAATGCACTTATTAAACCAATATGGGGTAGGCACTGTTGCGATAAGTTCAACAGATTTAAGAGTTGCTTTCTCTTGTGTAGAAGAACACGAAATAGAGGAGCTATTTAATCTAATATATAAAGGCGCTAAAGATTTAGCTAAGGAGTGAGACAATTATGAGTCAGTCAGTTCAAACTTTAGATGGCTGGTATTGTCTGCAAGTTTTTTATAAATTAAATTGGAAAACATGGAAATTACTACCTATTGACGAACGACAAGTTGCTCTTGATGAATTTATAAAGGTGAGAGAAAAATGGCATATCACTCAACATAAAAAAGAAGGTAGCTTTGGTGTATTCCAGGTTACTGGCCATAAAGCAGATATCATGTTGATGTTCCTTCGATCAAATATGGAAGAACTTAATGATATTGAAAATTCTTTGAATAAGACTAAATTAGCTGAGCATATGGTACCAGCTACTTCTTATGTATCTGTAGTAGAGCTAAGTAATTATTTAGCTAAAGGTGAAAATCCATACGAGAATCCTAATATTCAGGCACGGTTATATCCTATCTTACCTGACACTAAATATATATGCTTCTACCCCATGAATAAACGTCGTCAAGAGAACGATAATTGGTATGTACTACCGATAGAAGAACGTAATCAGATGATGCGAAGTCATAGTATGATTGGGCGAAGTTATGCTGGAAAAGTCAAACAAATTATTTTAGGTTCGGTTGGTTTTGATGATTTTGAATGGGGAGTAGCGTTATTTGCTGATGACGTTCTTCAGTTCAAAAAATTAATATATGAAATGCGGTTTGATGAAGTAAGTGCCCGTTACGGTGAATTTGGTTCTTTTTTTGTGGGACAAACACTTTCTAAAGAAAAAATTACACGTCTATTGCACATATAATTAAAAACAACATTAGATAAACTAAGAGGTGTATTAAAGATTGTATTCTCAATTTCAAACTCCATTATTTACAGCACTACTAGAACATGCAAAAAAAAATCCAATCCAATTCCATATTCCAGGTCATAAAAAAGGAAATGGAATGGACCCTGAATTCAAGGAATTTATCGGTGAAAATGCACTTTCTATCGATTTAATTAATATTGCTCCGTTGGATGATTTACATCAGCCAAGGGGAATTATTAAACAGGCACAGAATTTGGCGGCTGAAGCATTCGGTGCAGATCATACATTCTTTTCTATCCAAGGTACAAGTGGTGTGATTATGGCAATGATTATGTCTGTATGTGGGCCTGGCGATAAAATTATTGTGCCTCGTAACGTACACAAATCTATTATGAGTGGAATTGTACTTTCAGGTGCTACACCTATATTTATTCACCCTCAGGTAGATCCCGACCTTGGTATTTCACATGGGGTCCCGCCTGAATCTATTGAAAAAGCATTAAAACAACATCCAGATGCTAAAGCTGTACTTGTTATTAATCCTACGTACTTTGGAATCGCGGGGGATTTGAGAAAGATTGTAGAAATTACTCATTCCTATAATATTCCTGTACTTGTAGACGAAGCACATGGTGTGCATATTCATTTTCATAATGAATTGCCTCCTTCTGCGATGCAAGCAGGGGCTGATATGGCAGCTACCAGCGTGCATAAGCTAGGAGGGTCAATGACACAAAGTTCTATATTAAATGTACAGGGGACACTTGTTTCGACAGAACGTATACAAGCTATTTTAAGTATGTTGACAACAACTTCTACTTCTTATATATTACTTGCTTCACTAGATACAGCAAGAAAATCCTTAGTAACAGAAGGACAAGCATTACTAGAAGATACTATTCGTATGGCAGAAAAAACCCGTAATCAAATTAATAGAATAGAGCACCTTTATTGCGCAAGAAGTGAAATTTTAGGTACATCTGCAACCTTTGCCATAGATCCAACAAAACTTGTTATTTCAGTGAAAGAATTGGGTGTTACAGGGTATGCTGTAGAGAAATGGCTTCGTGAGAAGTTTAATATAGAAGTGGAACTGTCTGATCTTTATAACATTCTTTGCATTATCACACCAGGTGACAAGGAAGAGGATGTCTTAAGACTTGTCCATGCTTTAAAAGAACTTTCGAGAGAGTTTAAGCATCAATCAGATACCGATATAAATACTGATGTTCTATTGCCAGAAATTCCATTACTTGCTTTAACACCTAGGGATGCTTTCTATGCGGAAACAGAAGTGGTTCCCTTTGAAGAATCAATTGGAAGAATTATTGCTGAATTTGTGATGGTTTACCCACCAGGTATACCGATTTTTATCCCTGGTGAAATCATTACAGAGGAGAATGTGCTATATACTAAAAAAAATATAGAAGCCGGTCTTCCTGTACAAGGTGCTGAAGACCTTAACTTAAAGTCTATACGTGTTTTAAAAGAGCATCGGGCTCTTAAATAAGATTAACGTCAACCTTTTTAGGTTCTCTAGAGTTTATAAAGCTAAATGAGAAACTTACCAGAAAATAAGTCATGTAATAATATTTAGAATGTAATTAACGGAGATGAATGAAGATGACATGGATTGTAGTACTTTCAATAATTGTTGTAAGTGCTTTAAAATTATTAATAACAACTATGCCAACCCCAGTAGTTAAGTGGTTTCTCGGAAGATTTGAACTACACTCTAAACTTACTCCCTCTCATGTGAGTATTAAAAAGAACGGGAAAATATTAGAGGGTGAAGAGAAAGATAAATTTATTGCTAATTTCAATGAAGCAACTTTTTTAGAGAAATATTATGTACATTCAGGCAACCAACAACACTTTTTACATCCTGAAAACACTAAAAACCCATATGTTATTGATGCTAAAAGAGGTAAAAGCAATGTTAAATTGTCTGTTTATACTTATAAGGACCGTGTAGACGTTGTTAAGCAATATAAGAAGAGAATAGAAGCATATAGTTTACTTTCTGATCCTCTTCAACAAGAAGCTGTGTCTTAACTTAAAAAGATTGCTTCTGATTTAGTTAGGCATCAACCTAATTCTCATTCTATTCAAGTATGTTAGTTATTTAAAATGTAGTATTTTCTTAGGGAAAATAAGTTACTATGTAGTTGCAGATGCATTTTATAGTAAAAAGTCACCCATTTTGAGCTGCACTCCAATTGTTAGACAAAAGCTAATAATTAGAGGGGATGTTCAGAACAGGTAGTTCTTTAAGAAAAAAGAAGTGGATAAACTCCTCTTCTTTTTTTCTTTGTTTTTTTGTTACTCTACTAAACTAAACTTGCTTTTCAACATTCTTGCACCATTATTTTTATTTATTAGGATTTAAATTCGCTTTTCGTATGGATGATTTTTTTGTTTTTGGGTATAAATCATGCTCTAGTGAATCTGTTTTATGTATGACTTCTATAGTACACAGTATCTAATAAATGACTTGAGTCCCATCATAGAGCCTACTCGCTTTTTAATGAGCCGATGATTTTCTGAAGTAGCTACTAAGTATCTAAATAATCACGACTCGGTTTATTAATCAGTATCTATTTCGTTAGTATTGAAGCGTTTATGCAAGCACTATGTACGCGTTGTTACATAAACATTTTTATCAATTATATCGTTTAATTTTTATAGTTGACTTAATAATATGATGTAACTATAATGGTTACATACAATCGTTGTAACAAGTTTAGTTACAACTGATGATTTACATCTTTTGTAAAGAGGAGCTCCTTTCTACACTTATTACTCTATATACTGAATAAGTATTTACTTGTTACTTTGTAATGTTGAAAAAATCAATTGAATTTTATCTAATTTGAAAGGAAGTATTTATTTATGGCAAAAATCCTTTACATTACTGCGCATCCTTATGATGAGTCTCAATCCTATAGCATGGCAGTAGGAAGAGCATTCATTGAAACATATAAAGAAACAAATCCACATGATGAGGTTATTCATATTAATCTATATAAAGAGAAAATTCCACACATTGATGCAGATGTGTTTAGTGGATGGGGGAAACTTCAATCTGGTTCAGGATTTGAACAACTACCACAAGAAGAACAAGCAAAAGTAGGACGTCTTGGTGAGTTAAGTGATCAATTTATCTCAGCAGATAAATATATATTCGTTACCCCTTTCTGGAATTTCTCGTATCCTCCAGTTATGAAAGCTTACTTGGATGCAGTTTCTGTAGCAGGTAAATCTTTTAGATATACAGAAAACGGGCAACCAGTAGGATTGCTGACAGACAAAAAGGCAGTGCACATCCAAGCACGAGGCGGTTTTTACTCCGAAGATCCAGCTGCAGAACTTGAGATGGGACATCGCCATCTTCAAGTAATGATGAATTTCTTTGGCGTTCCTTCTTTTGAAGGACTCTTCGTTGAGGGACATAATAAGGCTCCTGAAAGAGCACAAGAAATTAAAGAAAATGCAATTGCTCGTGCTACAGAGTTAGCACAGAACTTTTAAAGAGGTACTATGTAATGAATAAAAAACAAGATACTCTTATATATGTGTGGGATGCATACTGTGGTTGGTGTTACGGATTCTCGAAAAGCATTAATACTTTTTATAAAAAACACCCTGAACTTTCATTGAATGTTTTATCAGGAGGTTTATTTGTAGACGATAAAAAGCTATCAATAAAATCTTTTCCACATATTCCACAGGCAAATAAAAGAATTAGTGAACTTACTGGTGCAGAATTTGGATTTTCCTACGAGTCTTTATTGTCAGAAGGTAATTTTGTGCTAGATTCAGAAGCTGCAGCAATCGGCTTTTCTACATTAAGGTCATTGGCACCAGAGCGTAGTTTAGAATTTACTTCAGCTATACAACATGCATTTTATTATGATGGCAAGAGTTTAAGTGCTCCTGAAACTTATCGAGACATAGCTATTGCTTATAACCTTAATCCTGAATTAGTTGTAGAACAATTTGAAAAAGAAGAAATTCTTCAGGATGTCTATAATGACTTTAAAAAAGTTCAGGAGCTAGGCATTCATAGCTACCCTACTTTACTTTTAAAACGAGGAGAAAATTATATCCCCATTGGGGGAGGTGCTATGACGGCTGATAAAATCGAAGCTCGTCTTCAAGATATCTATTCATAAAATAACAGGATGACATAAAAGCACTCTTTATTTAGATAGTTCTATATTGCATAAAGAGTGCTCTTTTTGAAAATTAATTATTATTTATCTAATTTTTGTTTCTCATGACTTGCCTTTTAAGACACGAATTGAGGAGGTAGCAGCTGCTCCGTAAAGGATCAATTCAGGAAAGAAAGGTCAAGGACTTTCCTAAATAGTCGTAAATACAATTCGTTTTGCTCACAAAGTTCATCCACTGGCTATATTTCTAACGTTAAGTTGTCTTCAAGAGAAAGTAATAGTCACTATAGGGGATTTTTACATAAATTTTTCCCATTAATTCATTAACCTAAAACGGTAAGTATTAATATGAATTTGAAGATTTTTAGATATATGGTCACTAATAAAAGATACGTTACGCTTCAATTGCTAGTTCAAAAAAACATCAATTTTTATTTATATTCTTTAGTGAAACCTTAGTATATATGGACTTTAGAAAGCAATTGAGAAAAGATAAATTTAATTAATGCTATACACAATATTATTGATTTTGAATTGGAGTGAAAATAATTTGAGTACTTATGTATTAGTCCATGGCGCATGGCAAGGAAGATGGATTTGGGACAAAGTGGTTCCTTTATTAGAAAAGGAGGGGCATACGGTAATAACAATCGATTTGCCTGGAAGTGGAAATGATCAAACATCTCCCCAGGAGGTGACGTTAAAAAGTTACACAGATAAAGTTTTTGAGACAGTAGTGCAAGCAAAAGGTCCCGTTATTTTAGTGGGTCATAGTATGGGAGGAGCCGTAATCACTCAAACAGCAGAATATTGCTCTGATAAAATTGAAAGGCTTATTTATTTATGCGCATTCGTTCCTCAAAATGGACAATGCTTAGGAAACCTAACTGAAGGAAAAGAAGGGCCTAAAATGATTGTAGATAAAGGTAAGAAAACCTCTACTTTAATTGACGAACATATTATCAATACATTTTTTAATGAATGTTCTGAACACGATGCAATTAAAGCAAAAGCAAAAGTTCGCCCACAACCTTTGTTACCATTTACACAAGAAATGAAGCTGACTAAAGAAAAGTATGATAAGGTGCCGCGTATATATGTTGAAACAACAAAAGATCATGCAATTCATATCGATTTTCAAAGAAAAATGCATAGGCAATTAGATTTTGAAAAAATTATCAGTATGGATGCAGACCATTCTCCTTTTTTATCTTACCCAGAAGAATTAGTTAAGCATTTATTGAATTAAATTAATGGTTAATAAAGAGAATATTATTTGAACTCAAATATTAAAAAGGTACTAATGCCTAAAGATATATTCTAGTAGTATTAAGCCTTTTTTATTCTCTATCAGTATTATTAATATCAAGTTCGCATAAATTCCACCTTGAAAGATACCAAATCTAGGTTTTTATTTGCTCGATTGTGAATTCAGGTTTAGGACTATCTAATGAGCAATAAGTAGATCTAACATTGCTCTCTTTCCTTAAATCCTAAGTTATGAACAACTTCACTATTTATGAAAAGTCTCTTACTTTTGATTAAAAAGAGGCAAACTCACCAAAGGTGAGAAATGTTCAAAATCCCAATTTTTTATCCATCAATTATTTGGATTAGTTTCATAAACTGGCGTTTTAGAGGAATGTTCTCCAATTATGAGGAGTCTAGAGGTTTCAGCGCAGCTTTCGCCTTATTACACATAACTAGAGGAAAAATTCTAAGGCTTAGATAGTTATTCAGTACGTAATTATGTGCAGAAATAAAGAAAAAGTCAAATAACGCCCCTTAATATTAAGGGGAGCGTTGTTTGACTTTTTCTTATAGAAGCTATAAAAGGAATTTCAATCTCACTGAATGCGAATGATTGGTTTAATCGTTATTCCTTTTTTAGAATCTTCAAATGCTTTGTTAATTTGTTCGAAGTCATAAAATTTCACTAATTTATCAAAAGGAAATTGACCTGCTTTATAATAGTTAACCAAATGAGGGATGAATACACGTGGCACTACATCGCCTTCAATAACACCCATCATAGTTTTACCTTCAACCATTAAATCGTTATGCACATCAATATTCATTTTAGGAGTGACTCCTAAAATAGCAACTGTACCTAATGGCCGCAAACCTTGTAAACTTTGGCGAACTACAGATGGCACTCCAGTGGTCTCTACTGCATATTTCGTTCCACCGTTCGTTAAGGCTTTAATTTCTTCTACAGTATCTATTTTTGACCCATTGAATATATGTGTAGCTCCTAACTCCTTTGCAAAATCCAAGCGACTATCGTGTATGTCTACTGCTATGATATACTTACATCCCGCAATTTTTGCTGCCATAATTGCACTTAAACCTACAGCGCCAGCGCCGTATATTGCAATTGTTGACCCAAATTCTGGGCGGATACGATTCAATACTGTACCTGCTCCAGTTTGAATACCACACCCTAAAGGTCCAAGGAGTGTAATATCTACATCTTTATCTACTTTCACAACATTACGTTCATGTGCAATTGCATATGTACTAAATGAGGATTGTCCAAAAAAAGTAGATAATTTTTCACCATTTTGACTTAATCGATGGGTGTAATCAGTTGCTTTACCTCCAAAGTTTAGTTCATTAAATGTTTCACATACAGTTGGATGGCCAGTTAAACAGTTTTCACAATGTCCACAATGTGAAAATGAAATTACAACATGATCACCTTTTTTTTAAGTTGTAACACTTTGACCCACACTTTCAATAATTCCTGATCCTTCGTGACCTAATACAGCTGGAAGGGGTGCAAGGGCTGCATCACGAGCAACTGCATCTGTATGACATACACCTGTAGCCACAATCTTCACTAATACCTCATTTTCTTTTGGAGGAGCTAAATCCACATGTTCAATCTTAAAATTCTCTCCTTGCTTATGTGTTACAGCTGCCTTAATTTTCATAGAAAACTATACTCCTTATTCAAAATATTTAAAGTGAAAGGCAAAGATTCTTGATTCATTTATTATATTTAAAACGGATAATTTCTTGGATTGTTCTGTATAGATATCCATTTGGTATTTGTAAACTCTTCAAGCGCCCAACGTCCTCCATATCGTCCTAAACCAGAAGATTTTATCCCTCCAAAAGGTACCATGCTCTCATCATTTACACTTTGATCATTTACATGAGCCATGCCACTTTCAATTTGTCTTGCCATTTTACGACCTTTCTCAATGTCTTTTGTGAAAATTCCAGCGCTTAGACCATAAGCTGTATCATTTGCAAATTTAATCACTTCTTCCTCATTATCAAAAGGAATAATAGTAGCGATTGGACCAAATATCTCACTTTGAGCAATTTTCATATCATTTGTTACATCAGCAAAGACAAATGGAGTAACTACATTTCCCTCTATAGTTCCTTCTAGAACTGGAGTAGCTCCTTCTTGTTTAGCTATTTGAACCAAATCCTCTACCTTTTGAACTTGCTTTTCATTAATGAGTGGACCAATAATAACAGAAGGATCTTCAGGATTTCCAAAAGGTAATTTAGACACTCTTTCTACAAATCTCGCAACAAATTCTTTATAAAGGCTACGATGAACTAACATCCGATTAATAATCATGCAAACTTGTCCTTGGTGAAGGAACTTTCCAAATACAGCTGCATTCACTGCTTCTTCAATATTAGCGTCTTCCAAGACGATAAAAGGATTATTACCACCCAATTCTAAAGCGACTTTCTTTAAATGTTGACCGGCAATCGATCCAATGTGTTTACCTACTCCAGTAGATCCCGTAAAAGAGATAATTTTTGGAATGGGATGTTCAATAAAAGAATCTCCAATTTCCTTAATATCTGTAACAATTAAATTGAATACACCGGCTGGTAATCCTGCTTCTTCAAACATTTTGGCAATAATTACGCCACCAGAAATAGCTGTTTGTAAATCGGGTTTATGTACAACTGTATTTCCCATCGCTATGGCAGGTACAATAGAGCGCATTGATAAATGAAGTGGGAAATTAAATGAACTAATTACTCCTACTACACCAACAGGGTCTCTATAGACCAAATTTTCTTTATGTTTGGTATGGGAAGGTAACTCTATAGTTTCCTCCATTTTGCTTGGATAATTGAATGACTCTTTCAATATATTTAAAGCAGCTTCAAATTCAATAGTTGCTTTAATAAAAGAGCTACCTGCTTCTTTAATCAAGATATTAATAATTTCTTCTTTATTTCTTTCTAAATAAGTAGCTGCTTTCTTTAAAATAGTCACTTTCTCAGTTGAGGAAACTTTTAACCATGATTTTTGAGCTTCTTTCGCAATTTCGTACGCTTCATTTACATCTATTTCATTTGCTAATGTTACTTCAGCTAGTAGCTCATTATTAAAGGGATTATGAATGGTACCTTTCTTTTTAGACGAACCAACTTCCCAACTACCTCCAATAAATTGATTAACTGGTTTAATAAATATGTTGTTCATGTGATATACCCCATTTTCTTTTAGAATAAAAAAAGCATGTCATTACTATTTTATTTCTCATTTTTTATACAAGCTAATACTTGTTTTATATAAGTTTAATACTTAATAGGTATAATATTAAAACAACATATAACCCAGCGAATCTTGGAATGCATTGTGAAATGTAGGGTTTTATTTCTCGTGGTTACTCTTATAAGAGGGTTTTATGATAGGTGTAGTTTATAAAAGACAAAGTATACATATACTTTGCCTTTTATACTCAGGTTTTATAGTTTAAAAATATTTTTAGGATGTGAATGATATGTTTGATAAAAAGCAGATTGGAAACTAACGGTTAAAAAATTGTAAAAATTCTCTTGTAGAAGCTGATAAGTAGCTATTCGCCCTCCAAACTAAGGCAGGTTCTGATATCCATGGATTATCTTGAATTGAAAGGATTTTAAACTCTTTGGTTAATTTTTGGTTTCCCATAGATAATGGTAATATCGTTGCTCCGAATCCCATTTCTACCAGATTTAACAACATAGCAGAATCATGACACTCGCATAGGATATTTGGAGTTAAATTCAACTCCTGGAACGCGTTAATAATTTGATCAAATAACCCAGCTCCTTCTGTAGGACGTAATAGTAACAGAGGAATCTCAGAAATCTTATGGATGCTTATAATTTCTTCATCTATTGTGTAATCATTAGGTACAACTAATACACATGGGTCAACATCCAACTTTTTCATCTCGATATCTTTTTGAGAAAGGGGTCCTCCTGTAATAGCAATATCAATCTGACGATTCTTCAATAAGTTCATCAAATGAGTAGAGTCGCCTTCCCAAATGTTAAATTTGATATGTGAGTATTTCTGCCGAAATTCCTTCAAATTAGAAAGTAAAATAGGGGCACAATAAATCGTGGATCCCACTGAGAGTGTTCCACTTATTTCCTCACTGAATTCTTTAACTTCTAGTATTGCTTCTTCCATTTCATGTAATAATTTTTTTGCTTTTTTCAGAAACAATTCTCCTTGAGCAGTTAGGGTTACTTTTTTCTTTTTATTTCTATCAAATAAGACAACACCTAATTCATCTTCCATCATTTTTAATTGTCGACTAAGTGGTGGTTGTGCCATATGTAAATGTTCTGCTGCTTTAGAAATAGTTCCTTGTTCTGCAATAGCTATAAAATAGCGTAACTGCCTAATGTCCATGGTTACCCTCCAGAAATAATTATACCTTTAAGGTATTATATATAAACAATATAGATATTATCAATATAATACACTGAAGAGTATAATCATTTCTAGAGGTAACATTAGACTAACGATAATAGAAAAAAGGAGAAATACAAATGAAAATAATCATAGGAATGTCGGGAGCAACGGGGGCTATTTTTGGTATTCGCCTTTTAGAACTTCTTAAAGAGACGGAAATAGAAACTCATTTAGTGATGTCCTCATGGGCAGCTGCAACAATTCAAGTAGAAACCCCTTATACAGCGAAGGAAGTAGAAGAATTAGCCGACTACACATATTCTTATAAAGATTTAGGAGCCAAAATTTCTAGTGGATCTTTCCAAGTGGATGGCATGATTGTCGCTCCTTGTAGTATGAAAACATTAGCTTCTATTCGTATGGGATTAGCAGATAACCTTGTGACACGTGCAGCTGATGTAATTTTAAAAGAACGGAAAAAACTGTTATTGTTGACACGCGAGACACCTCTTAATGATATTCACCTTGAAAATATGTTGGCGTTATCACGTATGGGAACAATCATTTTCCCTCCGATGCCTGCTTTTTATAATCATCCTGAAAGCATTGATGATTTAATTAACCACATTATATACAGAGCATTAGATCAGTTCGACATTCATCTACCAGAAGCAAAAAGATGGGATGGCATAAAAAAAGGGAAAAATAAAAAAATCTTAAATTAATATATGGAAAAGGTTAGTCGTTGAACAAAGAGACTAGCCTTTTTTATCTGTATATAAATATGTCCATTAAATAATTAACTAAAGAGAAGGATAATGTAGAAAGGTGAGAAATACAGAAAGAACGGGAGGAATTCTAAGAAGGAATCTGCTTAATTTTGAAGATAATTTATATGGTCATATACTAGAATGGAAGCTTTTCTAAAAATAAGAGACAAACAAATTTTGGAGGATAAAAGATATGCTAAAGTCAGATTCTCAAAAATGGGATGGAGCTAAGTATGTTATTACGATAAATTCTAATAAAATTCATTTACCGGATTCTGAATTCTTTAAATGGTGTCAATCCCTTTATGGCATTAACAAAGGAATTTATAACACTATTGACTTATGGTTTTATAAATCTAATACACTAGATATATTATCTAGAAGGCGTTGTATTGTTGAATTTTTGACCTTTGTTGCTAGCTGTAAAATGAATCGAAATCAGCATCATTCTCTTCGATTTGGACATGGAGGACTTGTCAAAAAGCTTCAAGAGTTTTTTGAGAAACAAGAGTATGAGGAGAATTTAAGGAAAAGAAACCATAATGATTAAAAAAGGCAGCTTTTATAAGTTGCCTTTTTTATTAAATTCCTAATAAGAGCAGTATAAAAAAGTTTCTAACAATTTTATACTGTTTTCTTTCTTCAATCACCTTTATAAAACAAGAAAGTGTATTTCTCATTAAACTGTAGCATCTAATATTATACCTTTAAGGTATATAATAAATACATAATAGATATTTCCAATATTAAAAATAGGAGAGTATACTCGTAGTTGTAAGGCAAACAAGCAAATTAAATTAGATAATGCAACGTAGGAGGAATACTTAATGGCTTACAGAGATTTAAGAGAATTTTTAGATTTACTTGAATCAGAGAATCAATTAGTCCGTATTAAAGAAGAGGTTATGCCTGAACCAGATTTAAGTGCGATTGGAAGATCTGCTCCAGATATGGAGAGTGCACCCGCGGTTCTTGTAGAGAAAGTAAAAGGGTACAAAACACCCGTTGTGATGAATGTTCACGGTTCATGGCAGAATCATGCTTTAATGCTTAATATGCCAAAGGACACGCCAGTTAAAGACCAATTCTTTGAATTAGAAAAAATCTGGGATCGATATCCAATCAAACCAGTTTGGGTTGATAAGAAAGAGGCGCCGGTTAAAGAAGTTGTCATCGAAGATGATATTAATTTATTTGATGTTTTACCATTGTTCCGTATTAATGAATTTGATGCTGGTTTTTACCTTTCAAAAGCTTTAATTGTAAGTAAAGATCCAAATAAGCCAGAGAGTTATGAAGAACAAAATGCTGGTACGTATCGTATTCAAGTTAAAGGTAAAGATAAAGTAGGTATTCAACCACTTCCATTCCACGACATTGCCGTTCATTTGAAACATGCTGAAGAAAAGAATGAACCACTACCAATTGCTATTTGCTTAGGTAACGATCCTGTATTAAGTTTTATGGCTAGTACGCCAATTGAATATGCTCAATCTGAATATGATTTTGCTGGAGCTCTAAAAGGTGAGCCGATTGAATTAACAAAAAGTGAAAATGGTAATTTAGATATCCCATCACGCAGTGAAATTGTATTAGAAGGTTATATCATGCCTCGTGAAAGAGAAATTGAAGGACCGTTCGGTGAGTTCCCAGGTAGTTATTCAGGTGCTCGCTTACAACCAATTGTTAAAATCACTAAAATTACTCATCGCCAAAACCCTATCTTTGAAAATTTATACTTAGGAATGCCATGGACTGAAATTGACTACTTAATGGCATTAAATACAAGCCTACCATTATATAAACAATTAAAACGTGATTTCCCAGAAGTTGAAGCTGTAAATGCAATGTATACACATGGTATTGGAACCATCGTTTCGACGAAATCTCGTTTTGGTGGATATGGAAAGGCAGTTGCTATGAGATTATTATCTACTCCTCATGGAATGCCTTATACAAAGATTGTAATCATCGTAGACGAATTTGTTGATCCATTTAACTTAGAACAAGTTATGTGGGCTTTAACAACACGAGTTCGTCCAGATAAAGATGTTTTCAAGGTTCCATATGCACCTGGTATGCCACTCGATCCGTCTTCTGAGCCTGCTGGTATGCATACAAAATTAATTATTGATGCTACAACTCCAGTTGCACCTGACTTTGCTCGAGATACCGAATTACTAGCTGTTCCAGAAAAAGCAGGGGAATGGTCAAAAATTCTTCGCGATTTAGTTAAAGAAGGAGGAAATAAATAATGAAATGTCCTAGATGTGAATCTGAAAAAGTAAGTCTATTAACAAAAGCTCCAGTGGATGACGCTTGGGAAGTATATATTTGTGAGACTTGTACTTTGTCATGGAGAAATACAGAAGGTTCTAATGTAACTGACCCAGAAAAATATGATAAACGTTTTAAGCTAAATCCTGCTGAATTCAAAGAATTGGATCAAATTCCTCCAATTCCTGAGTTGAAAAAATAATTATTGAAAAAGATCCCTATTGACGAATTAAATAGGGGTCTTTTTGAATCTATAAAAGAGTCTAAAATGCTTATCAATTAAAATTTCAATAAATAAAGTTAAACATGAAGAATAATGAAAGTTTTAAAGTATTCGTATATAAATAGAACAATTAGTTACTAAAGAAAAAGGTGAAAAAATGAAGAGCGTAGAAATGTCAAATGTAGTGTATGAATTGTTAAATGGACAAGATCTTATGCACAAACAGCATGAAGCAATGATGTTATTAACAGTGGGAGAAGATGGCTGGCCACATACTGCAATGATTAGTGTGGGAGAAATCGTTGCTATAAATCGCAAGGAACTAAGAATTGGTTTATGGCCGAATACTTCGACTACCAACAATATCATTCGCACTAGTAAAGCAACATTGGTGCTCATTTATAAAGGAAAAGCTCATTATATTCGATTTTCTTTAAAAAGATTAAAAGAGATGCCTACTGCCTGTTATCCAAGAGAACGATTTTCTGCAAGGGTTGTTTCATCACGTGAAGACGTAGCAAAGTACGCAGATATTACTTCTGGCATTAAAATTGAGCTAAAAAATGATAAAGAAGTGGTTGAACGATGGCATAAGACTCTTGAAGATATACTTAGAGAGAGCTGATCATTAAACAAAAAAGACTTGTTTTACGATGAAAAGCAAATCAAAAGAAAGATACTCACATTTAAAATGAACTAAAAGTAAATTAATCCTAAAAATTTTTATTCAAATTATCTCTTTTAGTGCTAGTGAAAAACTATTGAATCTATTTTCTATGCATTTTCTAATGGTTTCTAAAAGGTATACCTTTTAGAAACTCGAAAATCACACATAAGAAATAACTATTAAAGGAGTATTCATACTGTATGATTTTGAAGTGTAAGCATTTGTAGAAAACTCTCATATTTGTCAGCACTAAAAGTAAACAGTTAAACTAATCATTTTTATGGGTAATTTTAAATCTTATTTAAAATAAAGTAATAGTAGAGTATTAATTTATACTTTTAAAGTTAACACCTTACTTACATAAATTGAATTTAGATTAACACTTTCAAAAAAAAGATTGATTTTTCTAAAGTAATAATTTATTATAATCTTATTAACTAGTTAAAGCGTTTTCATTAAATCGATTAATAAAATAATTAAATCTATCTATCAAGGCGTGTTACTGTTCGGCAGGCAAGACCTAGATTAGGTGGAATTCATTAGTACGTGAATTTCACTTAATCCAGGTCTTTTTTTGTTGTCTATTACTGGAAGAAGGTGGAGGTAGAAATGAATTATAAAACTTTAGCTCAGTCGATACTCAAACATGTTGGCGGAAAGGACAACGTTCAAGATGCTATTCATTGTATGACAAGATTAAGATTAACCCTAAAAAATCCTTCTTTAGCAAATTCTGAAGAAATTAGCGATCTTGAAGGGGTTATCAAAGTAGCAAGTACATCAGGACAGTATCAAATTATAATTGGAAGTAATGTTGGATATGTCTACAAGGAATTTGCTAAGCTTATTGACATTGTACCAAAATCAGATTCAAATATTGAAACAATGAAAGATAACAGTTTAAAAGGGTATTTCAATCGGTTCGCAAACTTAATTACTGGTATATTTGCTCCAATTATTCCTGCTATTGCGGGGGCAGGGATGTTGAAGGCTCTCTTAGTTCTACTACCAATGCTCAACCTTATGAAAGAAGATAGTCAAACATATCTGTTGTTAAAAATCATTTCGGACGCTGCTTTTTTCTTTTTGCCAATGTTATTGGCTTATACGAGTTCTCAAAAATTTGGTACAAATCCAATGGTTTCAATTACCTTAGCAGGAGTGCTATTGCACCCAAATCTAACGACACTATTTAATAGTGGAGAATCTGTATTATTCGCTGGAATACCAGTAAAAGCTGTTTCATACGGAGCTTCCGTTATTCCTATCATTCTTGTCGTTTGGCTTATGTCTTATGTAGAAAAACTCGCTGAGAAGGTATCGCCGGGACCAGTAAAAATATTTTTAGCACCATTAATCACCATAATTATTGTTGCTCCAATTTCATTAATAGTATTAGGACCTCTTGGGATGTACCTTGGGGCAGGATTAGCAGCAGGAGTGTTATGGATCCACCAAACAGCAGGTTGGGCAGCTGTCGCTCTTCTAGCAGTATTCTTACCATTTATTATTATGTTTGGGATGCAAAAGGTCTTCTATCCAGTTGTCATTGCTTCCTTGGCCTCACCAGGATACGATTCCCTTATTGGTGTAGCTATGCTTGTATCAAATATGGCACAAGGTGCAGGATCATTGGCAGTATCATTTAAAACAAAAGACCCTAAATTAAAACAAATTGCACTATCTGGTGGAATTTCAGCACTATTTGGTATAACTGAGCCTGCTTTATATGGAGTTCATTTAAAGCTTAAGAAAACTTTATTCGCTTGTATGATTGGGGCAGGAATATCAGGTATTATCGTGGGGATTGTAAAATTAAAAGCTTTTGTTATGGTTTCACCAGGAATTGCAACAATGCCTATTTTCATCGAAAAAGGAACATCAAACTTTACGTATGCTGTTATTGGGGCAATAATTTCTATAGTGATTACGTTTGCAATGGTGTACCTAATTGGTTTTGATGATGTAAATGTAAAAGAGGATAAACAAAAAGATAAGAATTTAGACGAGGGAAAAACACAAAGTACAGTGAATAGAAAAGTGATTTACTCACCAATCAAAGGAGACGTAATCCCTTTAAAACATGTACAAGACAAGGTGTTTTCAGAAGAGGTAATGGGAAAGGGAATGGCTATCAAACCTATTGAAGGTAAAGTAGTAGCTCCATTTGATGGAACGGTTGAAATGGTTTTCCATACAAAACATGCAATTGGTCTAAAATCTGTCCTTGGTGTAGAAGTTCTCATTCATATTGGAATTGATACGGTGAACTTAAATGGTCAATATTTTACTTCTCACGTACAAGGTGGGGACCATATAAAAAAAGGCCAACTATTGATTGATTTTGATTTAAAAAACATTCAAAAAGCTGGTTATGATACAACAACTCCGGTTGTGATTACAAATTCAGCTGACTATCTGGAAATTCTTTCACAGGAAGAAAAGGTAGAGCTTGTTTCTGGTAAACAGCAGCCACTATTAACTATTTTATGAAGATAGATTTTTAATGTAATCAGGAAGGTGAGACTGTAATGAAAATTGTTAAAGTGCTGAATACCAGTGTGGTTCTGGCAAAAAGAGATGATGAAAAAGAAGTCATTGTTATGGGGAAAGGTATTGGCTTTAAAAATAGGCCTGGACATATTATTAATGAGGCAGAAGCAGAAAAAATATACGTGCCGGAAAATAAAAGTACATCGAATGATTTAGTAGAGATAATGAAAGAAACCCCAAAAGAATACTTGATCTTAACGGATGAAATTATCTCATACGCAAAAGTTCGGTTATCTAAGCACTTAAATGAGCATCTTTATATTTCTTTAACAGATCACCTTTTTATGGCTACAAAGCGCTTTAAAGAGAATTTGACTATACAAAATCGGCTCCTTTGGGAAGTGAAAAAATTTTATCCAGAAGAATTTAGTATTGGTTTGCATGCGCTAGAGTTAATAGAAAGGCAAATCGGACTTCAATTACCTGAAGAAGAAGCAGCGAATATTGCTTTCCATCTAGTAAATGCACAGCAAAATGAAGATAATTCAAACCACATATTACTAATGACAAATACGGTTAAGGACATTCTAAACATTATTAAATTTCACTATAAGGTTGATATTCCTACGGATACTATCAATTTTTCTAGGTTTCTTACACACCTGCAATTTTTTGTAGAACGTTTACTTGATAATAAGATGTTAAGCACAGGTGATAATGATCTACTTGATCAAATTAACCGAAAGTACCCACAGGAAGTCAAGTGTGTTGAAAAAATTCAAAAATATATTCGTACCAATTTTGAATACACGATTTCTAACGACGAAAAAATGTATTTAATTATTCACATTAATAGAGTTGTATCGAGAACTAACGAAAAACCAATAGGGGGATAAAGCATGTCTAACAATATTAGAAAGTTTCCAGAAGGTTTCTTATGGGGAGGAGCAATAGCAGCAAACCAAGCAGAAGGAGCATGGAATGTTGATGGAAAGGGTTTATCAACTGCTGATGTTGCTGTTTTCAAAAAAGGAGTCAGTAAATCAGATTACAAAAAGCATAATAAAGTAGATGAAGAACAAATACAAAACGCGATGAGTTCAAAGAGCACTGAGGAATACCCAAAGCGCAGAGGAATTGACTTTTATAATCGTTATCGTGAAGACATGGCACTTTTTAAAGAAATGGGATTAAAAACATTACGTGTATCCATTGCTTGGACTCGTATTTTTCCTAATGGTGATGAAGAACAACCCAAGGAGGCGGGCTTAGAATTTTACGACCGTTTATTCGATGAAATGCATAAAAATGGTATAGAGCCATTAGTTACCTTATCTCATTATGAAATGCCACTATACTTAGTTAATAAATATGGGGGCTGGTCAAATCGAATAGTAGCTGATTACTTTGTGGAATTTAGTAAAGTTGTTTTTACTAGATATAAAAAAAAGGTGAAATATTGGCTTACTTTTAATGAGATTGATAGTATTGTCCGTCATCCATTTACAAGTGGTGGAATTGTATCCGAACGTTTTGAGAATGTAGAACAGACGGTATATCAAGCGTTACATCATCAATTTATTGCTAGTGCTTTAGCCGTGAAATATTGTCACGAAATCATTCCAGGCTCACAAGTAGGTTGTATGTTGACCAAGCTAATGACGTATCCATATTCTTGTAATCCTAAAGACGTCCTTAAAGCTTCTAAAAACAATCAGTACAATCATTTCTTTACAGATGTTCAAGTACGTGGTGAATATCCACGATTTATCAGTCGCTTATTCAAAGAGAAGAAAGTTAAGATTGATAAGCAAGAGGGAGACGATGAATTACTAAAGGTGCACACTGTGGATTTTATCTCTTTTAGTTATTACAACTCCCTTGTAGCTACTGAAAACAGTGAAGGAATGGAAACAGTTAGTGGAAATACAATAGGAGGTGTAAAAAACCCTTATCTAGAAGTCAGTGAATGGGGTTGGCAAATTGACCCAATTGGGTTGCGTATTGCTTTAAATGATTTATATGATCGATATCAGATACCACTATTTATTGTTGAAAATGGGCTCGGAGCTTATGATAAGATTGACGAAAATGGTGATATTCAAGATGATTACCGTATAAATTATCATGAGCAACACTTAGAACAAATGCTAGAAGCCATTGAAGATGGAGTGGAGTTAATGGGTTACACAAGCTGGGGAATCATTGATTTAATTAGCTATTCATCATCTGAGATGGAAAAAAGATATGGTTTTATTTACGTAGACCAAGATAACGATGGAAATGGAACACTAAATAGAATCCCAAAGAAAAGTTTTTATTGGTACAAAGATGTGATTAAGAAAAATGGAATAATATATAAAGAAAAAGAACATTTAGTTCGCTAAGTAAAGAGGAAGTGGAGAATCTCCACTTCCTCTTTATGTTTTTCTCATTTATCTTTGCAAAACATTTTAGCAAAAGTAGTGAAAAAGGCGCTATTTGTCGTCATTTAGAGTAAATGTATAAACTATTATTTTTATAATGCAGTTTGTACATTTATAGTTTTAAATAAAATATGTTTATATTGTATTTTTAATTAGATTTATCGTATAACAAACATACTAACACCGAATGATTATATATACTTTCTATTTAGTGAAAATGAATACACCAATTTCTTGAACTAGTTCTAATCAACTAAATACAAGGATTATCATTACCCCGTTTTCACAAGTGCATTTTGTTTATTTAGCAAATTTTACTTTTACTTAAATGGGTAAATGTTAAACCTCTTTCACAACCCCAACGATGTTTCCCTTTGAGATTTTCCATTAGAATCTCTCCTTTTGTACCATCCATCAACTTGCTAACGAGGATTCGCATTGCTTTGCTAAAACATTATAATACGTATATTTCATCTTTAAAAGTACACACTTTATTTGCATATAGTTATATCGAAGTAAGCTAGTGTGGGAATTAATACTATGACTATACAAGTAAAAAGGCCTTGGACAGCGAGTATGTAACCGTCACTGTTCAAGGCTTTTTAATACTATTTCTATAAGGAATTATAGTTTCTACTCTTTAAATAGATGGGGAAAAACCACGATTAATAATGGCTAACCGTGGTAAGTTATTATTGTCTTAAATCATGAAAAGAAACTTTTTTCTACTAAGTGGCTGATTTGTCTTCAGTTTCCTCTTCCAATACATTCACAATATAACCTTTACCCCATTCATACATAGCATCTAAAATCGGTATAAGACTTTTTCCATGCTCAGTCAATGAATATTCAACTTTAGGTGGAACTACAGGATAAACTTTTCGATGTACTATTAAATGATCTTCAAGTTCGCGTAATTGATTAACAAGCATTCGTTGGGTAATACCTGGCATAAGGGATTTTAATTCACCAAATCGTTTAGTTCCTTCTTTACCTAGATGCCATAAAATTAACATTTTCCATTTACCACCAATTATTGAAAGTGTCAATTCTTTTTCACAGTTAAATGTTTTCTCTCCTAAATTTGGCATTTACTTCACCTCCCCCTTATTTTACCCAATAGTATACTTTTTATCACTATATGTAGTGAAAGTATGTACTCTTAATTAATTAACATACTCAGTATACTAAGAAACGTGCTAGTGAGTAAATAGCTTTTCGAAAGGAAACATTTACACCGGTATAATGACAGCCTATTAGCACAATATAAAATCATATTAAAAGGAGAAAATATTCTAGTATCTTCTCAGCTTCCCACTAATTTAAATGAATATCACTTTGAGATTCTGGATAAATAAGGTTTTCTTTCTTGTCTACTGTAAAATCACTCAGTGTAAATATACCTTGTGATTCATAAGCTTCCTTAACTATTCGGCTATTTCCCTGTTCTTCTTTCTCTAACAAAACATAATTTGTTATACTTAATCGTTTTCGAGAGAATTCATCTATAGGCGTCTTTTTAGGAGCTTTGTAAACTTTTTCATTACGTGGGAAGCGCTTATAGAACAAGTAGTATTATTGGTATATATTTAGATGGTTTGGAATTTATTATAAATTACCATCATCTAAATATATAAGTTTTAGAAAATGGATATAATTCTATTCTCTTTTCCTTAATTGAGTTTTTAGATGAACTAAAACGTAAAATAGACAATTACATTACTTACTATAACCATAACAGATATCAATGGAACCTAAAAAAGATGGCCCCTGTATAATACAGAGATCATCTTCTTCAGGCTACCTAATATTTTTTGGAAAATATCCTTTACAAAGGCTACACTGTACAACTAGGTTCCTGCTTCTTACCCAATATAGACAAGAAGAGTCGATCGCTTCTCAAATTAAGGATTAGTTGACCATAATCCTGAAGTCTTTACTAGGACTCTTGGATGAAGCTTTAACCCGGCTACAAGCAGCTCTGCTAAATCTTCTGATTGCATAACATTTTCAGGATTTCCACTGATAAGATTGGCTTCAATTGCCAAATCAGTTGCAACTGTACTTGGTGTTAAAGCCGTTACACGGATATTATGCTTTCTTACCTCTAGCATGAGTGATTCTGTTAGTCCTAAAACAGCAAATTTAGAAGCGCTGTAAGCACTTGTAACAGGTGCTCCTTTTTGACCCGCAGTTGAGGAGATATTCACAATATCTCCTGATTTTCTTTCAATCATATCAGGTAAAACGGCTCTTGTTACATTATATACACCCATCAAGTTTACTCGGATGATTTTTTCCCATTCTTCAGGAGTTAAATCAAGAAAACCGCCAAATTTAGCTATACCTGCATTGTTGATTAAAATATCAATAAAACCTAGGTCTGATTTGATGTGTTCAACAGCATGATGGACTGCTTCAAGATCGGCTACATCTGCTGTTGCTGCTGAAACGTTCACATCATATTGCTCCAGTTCTGCAGTTACCTTTTCAAGATTTGACATCGTTAATCCAATCAATCCTAGATGAACTCCTTCTTTTGCTAAAGCAATCGCAGTAGCACGACCGATTCCTCTGCCTGCCCCAGTAATTAAAGCAGTTTTTCCTTTTAGTGAAATCATGATATCATTCCTTATTAAAAAATTTTAGAATAATTGTTAATAATAACAAAATGATGTTTTAAAGACTAACCAAAAGACCGCAAAGTTTCTTTAGAATGTCTGCGGTCTTTTGGTTATTACATTCTTAGGACTATGTTTTATTCAAGATTGGCATGTTTTCCATACATCTTATTAGTATCTAATCCCTTTTTCTCCATGAATCTCAAGATGACGGCATCATAAAAAAGTAAAAGGGTCTGCTCAAATAGTGAGCCCATTGGTTGGATGGTTTTATAATCACCCTTTGATTGGTCTTTCGGTGATCCAGGCAATTTAATGGTGACATCTGCTAACTGTCCAATAGTGGAATCAGGGAATATCGTGACAGTTGCAATTTTACCACCAATGCTTTTTGCTTTTTCAGCCATGGAGACTAAGCTTTTTGTTTCACCGGATCCGGATCCGATGATTAAGATATCCTCTTTTTCAAAGTTGGGAGTTACCGTTTCACCGATTACATAAGAATCAATTCCCATATGCATCATCCGCATGGCGAAGGATTTGGCCATGAAGCCTGATCTGCCTGCACCGGCGACAAAAACCTTTTTCGATTCAAGTATCCCATTGACGAGTTTTTCAGCTTCTTCATCTGCGATTAAGTCAGCTGAATGATTAAGCTCTTTTAAGATTTCTGCTAAATATTGAGTCGTCTGCATCTTAGGATTAACCTGCTGTAACCGTTTGTTCTTTGATCATTTGTTGCATTTTGGCAGCAGCAGCTTTTTTATCAGCTTGTCCAGTAATCCCACCGCCTACAATGACAAGGTCTGGATTTACTTTAATGACTTCTGGAAGTGTTTCTAACTTAATGCCGCCTGCGATGGCCGTTTTAGCGTTTTTAACCACACTTTTGATGGTTTGTAGATCTTCAAAAGAATTTTTTCCGACTGCTTGAAGATCGTAGCCCGTGTGAACACAAATATAATCCACGCCCATAGCATCCACTTCTTTAGCACGTCCAGTAAGGTCTTTTACCGCAATCATATCGACAAGGACTTTTTTACCTTGTTTTTTCGCTTCTTCTACAGCACCTTTAATCGACATATCTTCAGCCGTTCCAAGAATAGTGATGATATCAGCACCTGCTTCGGAAGCTTTCATCACTTCATATCCAGCAGCATCCATAATTTTCAGGTCTGCTAATACTTTTAAGTTAGGGAATGCTTCTTTTACTGCCTTTACAGCATGGAGACCTTCGTTGATCACAACCGGTGTTCCGATTTCTACGATATCAATATGCTCCTCTACTTCTTTTACCAATTCGATTGCTTCTGGAATGTTGACTAAATCTAATGCTAATTGTAATTCCATCTATGTTTCACTCCTCATAATTTTTTAAGTTTGTTGCACAGTAGTAATAATGCCCATTGCTCACTTTCATTTCTCCTGGCAACTGTAACCAATGCTCTTGTTAACGATGGTACCATGTTAGTATAATGCGTATATTGAAAGTGTGAAAGTACGCACTTTATTTTTACATAGTGTTAAAAAGTATACTATGGGTTATTCTATATAGAAGTGGAGGTGAAACAAATGTCACGTATGAAGGACAAAATGTTTAATTGTGAAAAGAATTAACGCTTTATGTTATTGGCAGTAAATGGAAAATGCTGATTTTGTGGCATTTAGGAAAAGAGGGAACGAAGCGATTTGGTGAGCTGAAGGCTCTTATGCCGGGCATTACTCAACGAATGCTTGTTAACCAATTACGCGAGCTAGAAGAAGACCTCATTGTTGAACGAAAAGTCTATCCTATTGTTCCACCAAAAGTAGAATATTCATTGACCGAACAAGGAAAAAGCTTAATGCCAATACTCGATTCCATGTATAAATGGGGTAAAAACTATATGGAGAATGTAATGGATACTCCTGCCAATAAAAGTGCGTCTATTAAATAGCAATCGTTCTAAAAAGAGGGGATTAAAACCACAAGTAGACTTTTAATAAGTCAAGACCTGTGGTCTTTTTATTTGCAATGATCCAGTGCATAAGGGAAATAAAGGAGTACAATCTGGAAAAAGGTAAATAATATTCCTGTGTTGTAAAGGATTATAGCTGAACTGTTTTATAGTAAGGAATCAAGAATAATACATATTTTGAGGTGAGATGATGAAAAAATTTGTTGAGTATGTTTTTTTAACTTTTGGAGCGTCAATCGTTGCTATGGGATTAGAAACGATGTTAGCACCAAACGGGCTAGTAGATGGTGGTGTAACAGCCTTATCGATTATGGCCAATGCTTTATGGGGAATCCCAATTTATTTTGTATTTTTGGGCTTAAATATTCCTATCTTAATTTTTACAGCTAAAGAAGTGGGTAAAACCTTTGTCATTAGAACTCTATATGCAAATATCATTACTACCGTTGGTTTAGTACTATTTAAATCGATTCCTCCTATTACTCAATCTGAAGTATTAATTGTTCTATACGGTGGGGTAATCCTGGGAGTTGGGATAGGAATCGTTGTAAAATTTGGCGGTGCAATAGATGGCACTGAAATGCTGGCGATTTGGTTTAACCAACACTATCAATTTCCGATTGCCTCATTTTTATTAGTCGTAAATGCTTTTATATTTACGATTGCGGCGGTTGTCTATACATTAGAACAGGCCATGCTTTCTCTGGCAGTTTTTTATATAGTGACGAAAATGATTAATTATGTTTTAGATGGATTAAATCATGGAAAATCTGTCATGATCATTTCAGAAAAACCTGATGAAGTTGGAGATAGTATTATCAATCATTTAAATATCAGCATCACATTTTTATATGGAGAAGGCGGTTTTTTAGGAAAAAAAAAGAGGGTTATTTATTGTATTACAAACAGGTTTCTTTTTTCTAAATTAAAAAGTGTCGTTTTAGCAACAGATCCATCAGCTATTATGGAGGCGTCCTATGTTTGTGAAACATCTGGTATAGATAGGTCGCTTATACTACCGAAAGCAAATCCTTCTAAATAATAAAGCTTAATATTTGCTTATATTAGTTAGCCTCATGTTGATACTTGTGTATATCCCCATTATAAACCAATTCACAAAGGTTTGATAAATGCCTGTGCAAACGAAAGGGCAAAGAGTCAGCAGTGAGCAAAAACATTACAACGAGTCGTGACCCCAAGGATATTCCTTTATTTATCATGAGTCGATAAAACTATTTTTAAAATAATGACTCTAAGGAAATTTTGAAAGATCCTCGTAAATAACGAAGATCTTTTTATTTTAAATCCTCTAACTGAAAATCTAACAACACCATATAGTATATAAAAGTATACTAAGTGAATTTTTAAACATTATATAACAAAAAAGTGCGTACTTTTAATTATTTGTTGTAGATATTATACTAACATCAATGCCGCAACCAATCTTTTTTAAGCGGCAATTGTTAAGATGAAAAGGCACATATACATTAGGCCTTTTATTTAATAGGGGGATTGAAGAATTCTCCTTTGTATTTTGAAAATAAAATCGGATTTAAGATAAATCTAATCTTTATAAACTGTAACGATATAAAATACAGTTTTTAGGTGGAAGTTATACAGCATTATTCAGGAGAAGGAAAGTGGACAGTGGAAACGGCCTTGGATCTGCAGGCAGCCACTCCCGTGATCGCTATGTCTCTTTTGATGCGCTACCGTTCTTTAGATCATGACACCTTTACAGGGAAAGTGGTTGCTGCCCTTCGGAACGAGTTCGGTGGACATGCAGTTGAAAAAAGCGATTAAGTTAATATGAGATGGATTTTAGTAAACAAGATGATTAAATATTAAAAGAATCCGCAAGGTGAAAAAGGGAGTGAAACCATGAACGTAATGGATGCAAAAATCATTAGTACCCAATATGGTTTGGAGACCTATTTAGACATTGTAAAAAGTGTTGATGTAAGAGGTCTACATTATCCTACAGAGACAGAACCCTTTTTTCAAATCACAGTAGGGATAGAGTATTTTCTATTAAAAGAAGAAAGATATTATGACAGTAGAAAGAATTATTTTCGTATCCGTATGGATTCCGATTTTGGTTCCTTAACGCTCGTAGAAACAAAAATGGAAAGTTTATTTGCAGTGAAAAATGCAGGTGAGAAAGACGCAACAAAGGAACTGATTGGAGAATGGCTTATAAAGACTCAGGCTTTCAAACAAGTTATAAATGAACTGATTGTTCAAAA
This sequence comes from Priestia sp. JV24, assembly GCF_025910025.1. NCBI lineage: Bacteria > Bacillati > Bacillota > Bacilli > Caryophanales > Bacillaceae > Priestia > Priestia sp. JV24. The sequence goes on along the minus strand of NZ_JAPCIN010000016.1, from coordinate 58,723 downwards.
AAAAATGGAAGACGTTCAAACAGAGGGGGATATTCAAGTAGTATTAGGAACCATAAGGTTCTTGGAGAAATTACTCGAAATCGAAGCAGAAGATATAGTAAGGGCCATTGTTAAGAGAGAACCTGAGTATTTTCACTAGTAACATTTAAGATGATGGGAAACACTTATGACGTACTCTATTTTCAAAAAATGAATAAAGGAACCTTAAAGTTGCTAATTTCACCACAGAAAAGGAGAATTTACACATATGAATCGATTTACTATTCCGAGAGATGTTTATTTTGGTGAAGGATCCCTAGAAGTTTTAAAAAACCTTGAAGGGAAAAAAGCGACGATTGTTATTGGCGGTCAATCGATTAAAAAATCCGGTTATCTCGATAAAATCCAAACTTATTTACGAAAGGCAGGCATTGAGACCCAACTAATCGAAGGTGTTGAAAACGATCCATCTATTACAACCGCTCAAAACGGCGGCAAGAAGATGGAAGAATTCCAGCCGGATTGGATCATTGCTGCCGGCGGCGGATCTCCGCTTGATGCGGCTAAGCTGATGTGGATTTTTTATGAAAATCCCGAACTGCCGTTTGACCAAATCAAAGCTCCAAATGTACTGCCAACATTACGTAAAAAAGCTCGCTTTATTGCCATTTCAACTACTAGCGGAACAGGCAGTGATGTATCTCCATTCTCCGTTATTACGGACTATGATAAGGGCGTGAAGTATCCGGTTTTTGGATATGAAATCACGCCTGACATTGCAATCGTTGATCCTGAACTGACGTATTCCATGCCTGCTTCGATTGTAGCCTATACGGGGATGGATGCCTTGACACATGGGATTGAGGCATATGTATCCACCCTGCACAACTCTTTTACTGATCCGCTGGCTATGCAGTCGATTAGGCAAGTGGTAGAAAATATTGAAAAATCCGCAGTAGGTGACAAACAGGCAAGGGCAGAAATGCATTATGCCCAGGCCATAGCCGGCATGGCCTTTTCCAACGGATTTTTAGGAATTGTCCACAGCTTAGCCCATAAGAGCGGAGCCATTTTTGAAATTCCGCACGGTACAGCAAATGCACTCTACTTGCCATATGTGATTGATTATAACAGAAAGGCGGAAAGCTCAAGATATGCGGATATTGCGAGGATGCTTGGTTTAACCGGAAATACGGATGACGAATTGATTGACTCGTTAACAGACCTTATCCGTCGTTTAAACAAATCTTTAAACCTGCCATTAACACTAAAAGAATTTGGTGTGGGAGAAGCAGAGTTTGAAAAGCACCTGAACCAGATGGCAGCAGGAGCTGTTGAGGATCCTTGTACTCCATCCAATCCACGAGAAGTATCGGTGGAGGATATGAAAAAAATCTATATTGCGGCTTACAACGGAGATAAAATCAACTTCTAATGAAGATAAGCAGAGCATGGTACGTAAATGAATATTTTTACTTCTGTTCTATGATTTTAAGGAGGTTAATGAACATGAGCAAAAAAATCGCTACACTTATAACAAACCTATTTGAAGATGTGGAGTACACTGAACCAGCACAAGCCTTTAAAGAAGCTGGTCATGAAATTATAACGATTGACAAACAATCAGGTAACGAAGTCACTGGTAAAAAAGGCACAATCGTAAAAATTGATAAATCTATTGATGAAGTTCATCCTGCAGACTTTGATGCGTTGCTTATACCTGGTGGATTCTCTCCCGATTTATTGCGTGAAGACGATCGTTTTGGGGAATTTGCAAAAGCATTTATCCAAGACGAAAAACCCGTTTTTGCTATTTGTCATGGACCACAAGTGTTAATCGATACAGACCTTTTAAAAGGTGTCGACATCACTGGCTATAAATCCATTCGCAACGATTTGAAAAATGCTGGTGCAAATTATAAAGACGAAGAAGTTGTCATTAACAAAAATATTGTAACAAGTCGAGAACCAAAAGATATTCCAGCATTCAATCGTGAATCACTAAAACTTTTAGCTAAATAACAATGGTGATGTAAAAACTTAACTGTTTTTAACTTGCGGATTCTTTAATCAGAATCCGCAAGTTGATCAAACAAACATATGAATAAAGGAGGTATTTCGTTGTCATCATTAAAAGGAAAAAGAGTGGTTGTTTTAGGAGGTACATCTGGTATTGGTTTAGCCGCTGCTAAGGCGTTTCTCGATGAATCCGCTCAAGTCATTATTGCTAGCCGTTCTGCTTCAAAATTATCTGACGCAAAAGTGAAGATTGGTGGTAACGTAGAGGGCTATGAAATCGACTTTCGTAGCGAAGAAAAGGTTGCTGACTTTTTCAAGAAGGTTGGAAAATTTGATCACCTAGTGGTGACTGCAGGTGAAGGCGCAATGGGTCACTTTAGCGAACTGCCTGTTGCAACAGTAAGGGAGGCTTTTGATAGTAAGTTCTGGGGGCAGTATATTTCGGTTCGTGCTGCTCTTCCATACTTGAATAATGAAAGTTCTATTACATTAACTTCAGGTGTATATGGTGTGCGTCCTCCTCAAGGTGCAACGACTCTAGCTTCCATTAATTCAGCAATCGATGGATTAGTACGAGGACTTTCAGTAGACCTGGCACCTATCAGAGTAAACGTGGTATCACCTGGTATTGTTGACACTCCTCTTTATGGCGGAATGTCAGAAGATCAAAGACAAGTTATGTACCATGGGATTGCTAAGCAATTACCTGTCGGACGTGTTGCTCAACCTAAAGATATAGCTGAAACCTATGTTTACCTAGCGAAAAATGGGTTTACAACTGGCACATCCGTTCTTATCGATGGAGGAGCTCATCTGATCTAATCCATTAATATCAAAGTCAATTGATAAATTGGTTTAGAATAGAAGTGGTGAGGATGGCCTATGAGTGTCTGACACTCATAGGCCATCCTCACTTTCTTTGTTTTTTTGCACAGACGGAAGCAGAAAGGGCCATATCATGCAATAAAGAATGGAGTTGTTGGTTACGGGAATTCTAAATATATGCGTACTTTATACGTAGAGACGTTAACAGTCTACTTCTATGATAACCAGATACATAAAAGAAAGGGTCGAGCCTAATGGATGAGAAGAAAAGAGAGGAAATTAAAAATGCATTAGCCAAACACGTGGTAACCCTACCTGACGGCACTTCTTTACCTAGTGTAGGACAAGGAACATGGTACATGGGGGAAAATCCCCAAGTGAGAGACAAAGAAATAAAAGCCTTGCAGCTCGGCGTAGAATTGGGCATGACACTTATTGACACTGCTGAAATGTACGGAAATGGCGATTCTGAACGCTTAGTTGGCGAAGCCATTAAAGGACTCAGAGATGAAGTCTTTTTAGTCTCAAAAGTGTATCCCCATCATGCAGGTTTAGATATGATTTCAAAAGCATGTGAAAACAGCTTAAAACGACTCGGAACAGACCACTTGGACTTATATCTTCTTCACTGGAGAGGACGTGTTTCTTTAGAGGAAACAATTGAAGGAATGGAAAAACTACGTGAAGAAGGGAAAGTTTTAAGATGGGGCGTCTCTAATTTTGATACGGTTGATATGGAAGAGCTATGGAACACTACGAACGGGAAAAATTGTGTGACGAACCAAGTGCTATACCATTTAGGTTCAAGAGGAATCGACTTCGATCTCTTACCATGGCAGCGTGAACATAACATGCCAATCATGGCCTACAGTCCCCTTGCTCAAGGAGGCTCTTTAAGAAGACAGCTTTTAAACGATCCAACTATTCATGATATTGCCGACAAATACAATGTCCAACCATTACAAATCGCTCTTGCTTGGACCATCCGTTCGAATAACGTCATCGCTATTCCAAAAGCGGTTCAAGATGAACATGTTCTAGCAAATGCTGAAGCTGCAACAATTGAGTTTACTGAAGAAGATCTCATTAGAATTGATCAAGTATTTCCTAAACCTACTAGGAAAATGCCCTTGGATGTTATTTGAAAATCCACTTTAAAAAAGGACTCTTGTTGGAGTTGCTGACAATCTAATAGGAATTTCAAAAAAACTGTGTAGAATTTATTCCATACAGTTTTTTTATCGGGGAAATTTACTATCCTTATCGAATTATTCTCGCATCAAAACTCTATTTAGTTAGTTTTTGTTTAATGTTAATCGTTAAAAAGAGAAAAGGGACATACAAATATATGTCAGCTACACTGTAAGAAAGCGACTTCTTGTCGCACCATAATGTCTCTTAAAGGAATCAAGCAAAAAAATGAACCCATGCAAGAGAAGGGTTCGGAGTAGGATGACTTTTATCGGATATGCAGCTTCTTATACATCTTTGGCATACTAACGCTTTATTAGGAGACGAACGAGAAAAAAATGTATAAAAAGCGCATGTTTTATACATTTGCTCGTCCCTATAAAAATAGCCCAATTCGGTTCCATAAAAGCGATGATAGTAACTTCATAAAAGAAATAGTTAATTTTTATGTTGATATGAACTTCTTGCAATATCAAGGAATACTTGAATGACAGGCGATATCCACTTTCCTTTATGCCAAATCATCTGAGAAACAAAATTAATTTCTGTTAAATCTAAAGATAAAGAAACTAACTTACCTTGTTCAAGCTCGGAAGCAACAGAGATTTCAGGAAGAAAAGCAATTCCCATTCCCAGCATGGCACACTGTTTGATGGCTTCCACACTATCAAATTCAAGGGTTGTAAAGTCATTAGCTCCCTCACGAACAAGTAGTCGATCAAATGTTGTATGATATGTGCATCCTTTTTCATTTAATAAGAAAAACTCTCCTTGAATGTCATCAAAATCAACTTTGCTCTGACTTGCAAGGGGATGATTAGGAGCAACTAGGAGACGAAAGCTCTCTTCACGAAGAAGCTCAATATTTAATCCATTTGAATTTACAGGCTCCTCTAGTATAAATACAATGTCCGTTTTCCCTTCATAAATAGATTGTTTTAGGTCGTTAGAAGGTGTTGGACGGAAAATCACACGTACGTTAGGATATTGTTTCCTGAATTCATACAAAATGGCTGGAAGCAAATAAACACATAAAATTTCATTTGCACTAATGGTAATGGTGCCAGTCATGTTTTCACTATCATTCACATTATTTTTTGCTTCCTCAACATCATTTAAAATCCTTTCTACATATTTATAGAAACGTTCGCCAGCATCTGTTAATACAATTTGTTTGTTTAAACGATCAAACAGTTTTACCCCCAACTCTTCCTCCAAGGATTGAATTTGCATGGAAACATTTGAGGGAACATAGTTTAAAGCCTCTGCAGCTCGACTAAAATTCAGTGTTAGAGCAACCATTCGAAAAGTCACTAGTTGACGTAACTCCATCTGTTTTACTCCTTTCGAAAATACCCAATCATTCGTTCATTTTTTTGCATGTACTTCATCATCTCATGATTACATTTTATTAACAATTTCAGATAAAAATATGAATAAGGTTGAGCCTATTCTATATCAATTTTGTGATTAAAAAAATAAAGCAAGAAGGCTATAGATTCATACTTCGTCTATAACCACCTTGCCAATTTTTTCATATAATTCCCTTTTAAAGCATTTTATTTCTTGTAAGAAATTCTATTTATAAGAACCTTTGATGACATTTCAATAACTAATTTTTATCTTTCAAACTTTATTATTCATCTTCTTTCTTTTCCAACCCTATCGTTACGAAAGTAAGAAGAACACCTAATAAAACTATAATAGAGGCAACCCAAGGCGTGTGATTTAACCCCATGATATCCGTAGTAAGTCCACCTACATATGAGCCTAATGCAATTCCTCCATTAAATGAAGCAATATTAAGAGATGAAGCAACATCTACAGCGCTTGGCACATAACGTTGAGCTAGGGTTAATACGTATGATTGTAATACAGGAACACTCATAAATGCTAACAGTCCCATAGCTACAACTGTAATAAGACCGACTACTTTAAACGGCGCAGTAAATGTGAAAATCAATAAAATAATAGCTTGTACAATGAACATATAAAGTAAAGCTTTAAGTGGTTTTCGATCTCCAAAACGTCCCCCGATAGCATTTCCAATTGCAATAGCTATACCGTATATAAATAAAATAATACTTACGTTCTTAGCAGCAATACCCATGATTTCCTGAAGAATTGGCGAAAGATACGTAAAGGTTACAAATGTACCACCGTATCCTAGAACAGTAACTGCTAAAACCAACAAGATTCTTCCGTTTCTTACTAACTTTAATTGATCTTTATAAGATGGAGGTGTTTCTGTTTTTAATTGTTGACTTGGAATTGCAATAGCGTTAAGAATAAGAGCAATTACACCAATAAATGCAATTCCGTAAAAAGGAAATCTCCAACCGAAAATATCACTGATATAGGTCCCTATAGGAGCACCAATGGCAGTAGCCAACGTGAATCCTCCAAATACAAATGCAATGGCACTTGCTTGACGGTTTTTAGGAACAAGACTTGCAGCAACCGTTGAACCTATAGCAAAAAACACACCATGTGCGAATGCTGATAGTATACGTCCTGTTAGTACAATACTGAAAGTAGGAGCGATAGCCGTTATAATATGCCCTATAATAAACAGAAAGATAACGGATAATAACACTTTTTTTCGTGAAATTTTAGCCGTCAGAGAAGTTAAAATAGGACCTCCTACAGCAACTCCTAGCGCATACATGGAAACAATTAATCCAGCTGTCGATGTTGATATAGTAAATTCCTTGGCGACAGCAGGAAGGACACCTACGCTTATGAATTCTGTGACTCCTACACCAAAAAATGTTGCGGCCAAAGCAAATAGTGCAGATGTGTTTCCCTTTGACTTCGGTAGTGAACGTTCATGTCCACTCATGTAAATACCTCCTAAGATGTGTTTGATTGATTTCTTATATAGAATAACATTGCATTACCATCAATAACAGTGAAGGTAATTGATGATAACATTCATTATTTTTGATGGTAAATGTTAAGTCGTTTTTGGACAGATAAAAAGAAATAAAAAAGTTTTTAAACTCTTGAAATTTGTATTGAATGATTCGTTATATGTAAAACTAAAGTTAATTTCTTCAAAGCGTATTTCTCTGCATATTAGATATATAAATTTGGTGTTTTTCTCCATAAAAATAGTGGATCTTTTATTTAACGAACAAATTATGACTCTAAGATGGTTACTTAATCGAGCTTGTTACTTCTTTTATTCCAGGTCAATATTATGTGGAAATTAGAGGGAAGAGGGATAGAATAGGTTGATACGGTATAACTTATATGATTTTCTTACGTCTTTTAGTAGGAGAAACAAAAAAACTTGCTTCAGGTGAAAAGTAAGTTAAAAGAAAGATAATTGATTTTATCCCTTTAGCGTTTTGAAACAAAATCAAATTCATAGTCCGTAAAAGTATATATTTTTTGTTCCTGTGATAAGTTATTTATTAGCTTAAAACATAATTTCGTTTACTTTTTTAATGTAACGAATCTGCTATCTAGCATATCATTATGATGTTTTACTATTTTAGAAGCTATATGCCCTTCTACACGTAGTACTCCAACAAAATTCAGTTTTAATCTCTCCATGTGTTGTCGCAACTAAAAAAGGGTCTCCATGACTTCTAAATCGTTTATAATGCTTCGAACAATAACCTAAACTCTTGTGTTTACCATTGCACCCTTCAACCTGACAAACGCTTTTTGTTTAGCTTTTCGGAAAAAAAGTAGATCCCAGTATTCAGTAGTACTTAGAATTTCGCGTGCTTTTGTAAAATATGCATACTTCATATCACTATAAATATTAATTTTACTTACGCCTAGCTGAATCGATTCACCAGTTGAATTCCTTCCGTTACGTAAACTTCCACAATTGGTATAACAAACCACCTTAAATCTGTTCGTTTAAAGCTCCAGGTTGCTTTTCATATTCTAGCCCGCTTGTGAACTGGGTCACTACATGTGTAAGTTCGTGCCCAATCACATCTAGTGAGTTTGTAAAACCCAACAAAAATAGTTCGCTGATGAATATATGATATTAATGATCACTAGTCATGACTCATGCCTCATAAATTGGATCTCTGTGAACTGATATTCTGCCTTTTGTTCATAATATTCCTTGAAAGGGACACTCTATACTCAAAATAAACTTCTATAGATTGGAGGCTGTCAGAATGAAGGTTTTATCAATGATCCAGCCGTGGGCAAGCCTTTTTGTCCTTAGAGAGGCAACATATGAAACAAGGTCATGGAGAACGAATTATCGGGGGCCACTTGCCATTCACACAAGTAAAAAAATAGATAAAGACGTCTCTAACCATATAGCCATAAAGTCGTTGCTTGGTAAGCACGGATACACACCAGAGAATCTTCCAACTGGCCAGATTATTGCTGTATGCAAACTTGTAGATTGTTTGAAGGTAACTGAAAACAATGAGACATGGGCCATTCTGGAGGATGGTCGAATCGTATCAGGGAATGACTATTTTATGGGTAACTTTATAGTGGGAGGTTATGCTTGGGTAGTTGAGGATATGCAGATGCTGGATGAATTTATTCCAGCAAAGGGAAAGCTAGGATTATGGGAGCATGTTTTAATTTTATAGGAGCTGATACATTGCACACGATGCGCTGAATCAGCTCCTTCAGGAACCCACTTTTCACGCACAAAATCTTCTAGCTTCTTTATTTTTTCAGACATCCTACCGCTCTACACATAAAATCTCACTCTATATAGACTAATTTACCTAATCAAACTAAATCAAACCTTAGTCTGTTGGGAAAATGTAAGATAGCTTACATACTCTGTTACAAATCACTTAAAAAGTAAATAGCATTACATATTTCTTATCAAGAGTAAGGTAATATTGTGGTCAACACTTGCAAAGTGAATTAAGATATTGGAGGTACCAAAATGACTCAATTAAAATTGAATGAAAGCATCCCTAACTTTATTCTCCCTTCCACTACAGGTGAAACATTTTCATATGAGACTCATCAAAAAGAACATCAAAGCTGGCACTTAATTATTTTCTTCAGAGGGGCATGGTGTCCAGTCTGTGTCCAAGATTTAAAAGACTTAGAAGAAAATAAGAATTATTTTGAAAGTAAGAATGTGCATTTAATCACTATCTCTACGGATGAACTTGATAATTTAAAGAAAATGGCAGATGAATACAACCTTTCATATCCTGTCTTATCAGATAAAAATTTAGAGGCTTTAAAAGCTTTTGACGTATTCTTTCATGGTGAAGACGCTCCATATGAAGACCATGGAGCTCACGGGGAACCTGCCTATTTCCTTGTAGATGAGAAAGGACGTCTTCTTTATCAACAAAAACAAACAAGCCCTTTTGGTCGTCCTACAAGTACAGAGCTAAGAAAAATAGTACAATATATAAGTAAAAATCTTAAATAGTCTTTCCGGTACATTAAAGAGTCGGCATTTTGTGCTGACTCTTTACCTTTACGGCAATGTAATATGTATTACAGAATGTTTTTGAATGATAAATTAATCTATAAATAATTACGAATGTAGGGAGGAAAAAGGTTCTATTTGTCGTCAGGTGGAGTAAATAGTCAAACTTTGATTTTTATAAGTTAATTTATCTTTTTACTCCTTTATATGAAGTGTATTAATTTTATATTTTTGATTGAATATATCTTATTAAAAGCAAACTAAAGTTAAATACTTTTAAATTTTCTATTGAGTTATCATTAATATAACAATTTCTTAAAAGGGGAGTAGAAGATAGATTGGTATATAATTAAAAAGGAAAAGCCACAATTTTTCTATTGAATAAAGAGTAATAGCTGAAACTACACAGCATTACTCTTCAATAGTCACAGTCTACTTATCTGTCTATGAAAAGACCAAGAAAAACTCTTAGAAAATACTCCATTTCCTTATTCGTTATTGTAGAAGATAAGCGTATCGGGTATAAAAGAAGGGATTTATCAAGTATGAAGAGATGTTTTCTTAAAAACAATAAGGCTACCTACAAATATAGGTAGCCAAAGCCATCAAGACCTATTTAATTATCTAACCTTTTATAACTCTTCACGAGTTATTAGCGAGAAGTACCAGATTGTCCTGAGACACCGCCAGCTAATTGTTGTTGAGCAGTTGCTACAAGGCGTTTTGTGATTTCTCCACCTACTGAACCATTCGCACGAGCTGTTGCATCAGCACCAAGGTTTACACCAAATTCGCTAGCGATCTCATATTTCAATTGATCGATTGCTTGCTCAGCACCACGTACTAATAATTGATTACGACTACCACTGTTGTTGTTTGACATGTTGATTCACCTCCTTGTATGCTTTTAAGATTCCTTTTGTTCAAAAAAAGAATACAAGGTAAATATTGGATGGATAATAAGATAGAATTCAGTGATAATAAACCTGTTGAAAGAAAAAAATTTCATCAAGAAATAACGAAATTCAGTACTTTCATCTCTTTGTTGATTCAAAATTTATGGTTGCCATGTGTGAAAAGGAATATAACGACATCGTTATATTCCTTTTTCCTTAAAAGAAGGAACCTTAATTGCTCTAAATATTGAGAATAAGTATAACCAATGAGGACAAAAGGTTGTACACTGATAAAAATCCAGTGCTTTTTTCATATGTCTCTAATTAACATAGTTTATCTTATGTAAACTAATAAAGCTGGAAAACAAAACCTCACCCTTGAATCAAGAAAGAAAGATTTAACACACTATATATTATTAAAGTTTCACTGTTTACACTTTCTGACGAGAAATACTGCATTTTTCACATAGAAAGAACAAAAAACTGTGACGCTTTTTTATTCTTTCTATGTGAAAAACACCTCTACGTGATTACCAGATAATCACGTAGAGGTGTTTTTAATTATTTTATTAAAACCGTTGTATTCGCCGGAATCACAAGCTGATTTTTGACTTTATTAGCACCTTTTTCACTAGCAAAAATCAATTTACCTTTTGCTGCTACAGATACTTTTACCGGTTGATTTGAAATATTATGATACACGCTAATCGATTTGCCTTTATACGTGCGGCTATAGGCAACGACTTCTTTACTGTCTACTGAAATAGATTGAAGCGTTCCTTTTACTAACTCTTCGTGCTGCTGACGCACGCGAATCATTTCACGGTAATGATTTAACAAAGAGTCCTTTTGTTTTGTTTGTGCTTCTACAGACACGCCGTTGCCGCCTTTGTTATATACAGGTGTTTCCCAGCTGGTTTGTCCAAGTCCGTTTCCTTCGTACCAGCGGAACGGTTCACGGATTAACTCATCAGGCTTTTCACCGGTCATGCCGATTTCTTCACCGTAATAAATATAAGGGTTGCCAGGAAGCGTAAGTAAGATAGAGGCAGCTGACTTTGCTTTATTCACATCGCCGCTTAGCTCACTCATGACGCGATTTTGGTCATGGTTGGTTAAGAAAATACCGTCAATTTTATTTGGATTGTATGATTTGAACAGTTCATCCGTTGCCGCTGCTGCAGTGGCGATTCCTTGATCATTTCCTGCTTTTACAGAGCTGACAATCTTTCCTGCTAAATCGAAGTTAAATAGGGAATCAAGCGATTGATAATAAGGAGCTACCACTTCCGGCTGATCCCATACTTCACCCGTTAGATATACGTTAGGGTTTTCTTTTTTCATCGCATCTCTAAACTCATTCCACCACAGGAGATTTTTCTTAGCGCCTTCAGGTGTTTGACCTTTAAAGATATGAAGGGCAGCATCTAGACGGAACCCATCAACGCCTTGCTTTAGCCAAAACTTTCCGACATTAATCATTTCTTTTCTTACTTCAGGGTTATCGTAATTTAAGTCAGGCATTCCTTCCCAGAACGTTCCGTAAAAGTACTCTCCGTTTGGAGCTTTATGCCATACTTGCTGTCCCCAAGATCCTTTTTCATTTAAGTCGGTATTTTTATCAGCCCAAATATAGTAATCTCTGTACTTGCTGTTTTTATCTTTTAACGCAGCTTGAAACCAAGGGTGTTCGCTGCTCGTATGATTCACAACAAGGTCCATAATGACTTTTACGTCTCGTTTGTCTGCTTCTTTCATTAGCTTACGAAAATCTTGCAGATTTCCATACTGCGGATCAATATTATAATAGTCCGTTACATCATATTTATGATAGCTGGGAGAAGGGTTGACCGGCATCATCCAAATCCCGTTTACTTGAAGATCATTCTTTGTATGAGAATTGCCATCATTTAAATAATCCAACTTTTGTGTAAGACCTTTTAAATCACCATGGCCATCTTTATTTGCATCGTAAAAAGAGTTTACATACACCTCATAAAATACACCGTTTTTATCTGCTGTTGGAGATTTACCTTTATGTACGGTTTCGGCGTGAACGCCTGTTGATAAGCTAGCAGCCAGCGGCAGTGTTAGAGCTAAAGCTGTCCATTTTTTCCCTTTCATCGTTTCATCCCCTTTTTTGCAATCGTTTGCATAAATTGACTACAATTGAAATATAGCACCTCTTTGAAAACGATTACAACGAAAATTTTATTTTGATTATTTTGAACTAGTAATTATTCTGACAACCTAGTTATTTACTGTGTCCAATGGCATTAAGCAGCTGCATTATATTAAGGCTATAGATAGAAAACACGAATAAAATAAGGGAGTATTATCCAAATAAAAATAATGACTATGTCAAATATTCTGACAATGTTGTTGTTCAATTCATCATCTCGTGCTAAAATCCAAATATAACTGAAAAACGGTACTTTAGTTCCGAAAAACGGAACTTTAAGTATTGATGCAGATAATAAAGCTTGAATTTTATTTACTATCTGCAAATGATTACGCTTACAATGAAGTTTTTAAGGGGGAAGAACGCATTGAGTAAAGTGGATTTAAACTGTGATTTAGGGGAAAGCTTTGGTGCTTATCGCATTGGCAATGATGAAGCTATTTTAGAGCACGTGACGTCTGTGAACGTAGCCTGTGGATTTCATGCAGGGGATCCGAGCGTCATGAGAAAAACGGTAAAATTAGCTGCTGAAAAACAGGTGCAAATTGGGGCTCATCCTGGTTTGCAGGACCTTATCGGTTTCGGACGCAGAAACATGAATATTTCACCTCAGGAAGCCTACGATATTGTGGTCTATCAAATTGGTGCATTAAACGGTTTTTTGCAAGCGGAAGGGGTATTGATGCAGCATGTAAAGCCTCATGGTGCACTATATAACATGGCTGCTAAAAATAAAGCCTTGTCTGAAGCAATAGCAAAAGCTGTTTATAACGTAAATCCTGAGCTGATTTTATTTGGGTTATCTGGAAGTGAGCTGATTCAAGCAGGTAACAAAATTGGTTTAAAAACGGCTAACGAAGTATTTGCAGACCGTACCTATCAGTTAGACGGTTCTCTCACTGCTCGTACAGAACCAAATGCTTTAATTGAAAATGACGACGAAGCTGTTTCTCAAGTTATTACAATGGTGAAAGAAGGGAAGGTAAAATCTCAGCAAGGTAAGGATGTAGAATTGCAGGCAGATACGATTTGCATCCATGGAGACGGAGCTCACGCACTTGAATTTGCCCGTCATGTCAACCGTTCTTTACGAGCATCAGAAGTGGTAGTTAAGGCTATTTCACAATAAAAACTACATACAATCAGGAGGAAGAGGATATTGGAGCCAATAAAAAAATCAACACCTCAACAAAAGCTTTCGGCTGCGCCTAAAGTAAACTGGACGTTAATGCTTGGAGCCGCTTTTTTAATGGCCACATCGGCTATTGGACCAGGCTTTTTAACTCAAACTACCGTATTCACACAAAATTTAGCGGCAAGCTTCGGATTCGTTATTTTAATTTCAATTATTCTTGATATCTTTGCTCAAACCAACGTATGGAGAATTATTGCCGTTTCTGAAAAACGCGGACAAGAAATCGCCAACATGGTATTTCCTGGATTAGGGTACGTGCTCGCTATTTTAATTGTAATTGGAGGACTTGCATTTAATATTGGAAATATTGCCGGTGCCGGTCTTGGATTAAATGCGATTACGGGTATTTCTCCAACAGCCGGAGCTGCAATTAGTGCAGTTATTGCCGTGCTAATCTTCGTTGTAAAGGAAGCTGGAAAAGCAATGGATCGCTTCACGCAAATTGCTGGTTTTGTCATGATTGGGCTGATGCTATATGTAGCAGCTACCACTTCACCTCCCGTTGGAGAAGCTGTCGTGAAATCTATTAAACCTGATCAAATCGATATCATTGCAATCGTTACGCTTGTTGGAGGAACTGTCGGTGGATACATTACCTTTGCCGGCGGACATCGTCTTCTAGATGCTGGGGTAAAAGGCATTGATTCTTTACCTCAAGTAACCAAAAGTTCTGTAACAGGCATTCTCATTACTTCCGTTATGCGAATCGCTTTGTTTTTAGCTGTACTTGGCGTTGTGTCTAAAGGATTACAAATTGACCCAGCCAATCCTCCAGCATCCGTGTTTCAGCTTGCAGCAGGAAACGTCGGTTATAAAATCTTTGGTATTGTTATGTGGTCTGCCGCTATTACGTCTGTAGTGGGAGCTGCTTATACATCTGTTTCGTTTATTCAAACGTTTAGTGAAAAACTTAATAAAAACTCAAATTGGATTATTATTGGATTTATTATTATTTCAACTCTGTCGTTTGTCTTAATTGGAAAACCTGTAAAAGTTCTTCTTTTAGTTGGAGCAATCAATGGATTAATTCTGCCGATCGCTCTTGGGACGTTACTGGTTGCTGCATACAAAAAAAGCATCGTTGGCGAGTATAAACATCCTTTATGGCTTACCATTTCTGGTGTACTTGTCGTTATTGTAATGGCTTTAATGGGCGGCTATACGTTAATGGATCAACTTCCTCAATTATTTAAATAAAACAATGTGCCCGCACGTAAGTTGCGTGTGGGCAATGATGGGAGAGAGAAATATGACAAACCTTTCACAACTAACTCCAGCTGAACTTCGTCAGCAAATCCGTAACAATCAGCTTATTCAACCAACAGCAGGCATGGCAAACGGCTATGCTCAAGCTAATTTAGCTATTTTACCAAAGCAACAAGCCTTTGACTTTCTATTATTCTGTCAGCGTAACCCTAAATCGTGTCCGATCTTAGATGTCACAGACGCTGGATCTCCGGTGCCAAAGTTTGCTGCTCCATCGGGAGATATTCGTACAGACATTCCCAAGTATCGAATCTATGAAAATGGGGAACTAGTAAAAGAAGTAACCGATATCACAGATTACTGGACAGAAGACATGGTAGCTTTCCTTATCGGCTGCAGCTTTACATTTGAACACGCGCTTTTAAACAACGACATACCTGTTCGTCACATTGAAGAAAATTGTAATGTCCCTATGTATAAAACAAATATTTCATGCGCTGAAGCGGGAATATTCCACGGCTCGACGGTAGTTAGTATGCGTCCAATTCCTCAGCAAGACGTAGTGCGGGCAGCCCAAGTAACTTCACGTTTTCCAGCTGTGCACGGGGGGCCTGTTCACATTGGAGATCCCGCTGCGATAGGCATTGAAGACCTTCACTCTCCGGATTTTGGCGATGCTGTTTCGATTAAGGAAGGGGAAGTGCCCGTATTTTGGGCTTGTGGTGTAACCCCTCAAGCAGTAGCAATGGAAACAAAACCTTCTATTATGATTACACATGCTCCGGGGCATATGTTTATTACAGATATTCGAGATGAAAAACTAGGTGTTTTATAAAAGAAAGAGGTGTAAATATGAATCAAACTGTAACAAAAGCATCGGCTGTTATTTCTCCGCTTGGCGACTCAGCGCTTGTAATAACGTTTGGAGATAGTATTCAGTACGACATTCATAAACAAATTAAAACGTATAAAGATTCGATCGAATTAAACCCTTTCCCTGGGTTTGGTGAATGCGTGCCGGCATTTACAAATCTTACAATTTTCTACAACCCTCTTGAAGTTGTAGCGGCCGTGGAAAAAAAGCAGAAGAAGGAGTTTGTTTCTCCTTTTGAAGTAGTATCTTCTATCATTCAAAGTAAACTAGAAAACGAACAGACAGAAAAAGAGTTAAACCATCGTACGGTTTCTATTCCAGTTTGCTACGGAGGAGAGTATGGACCTGATCTTGAATATGTCGCTCGTCATCATAACATAACACCTGAAGAGGTAATTAGTATTCATTCTGAAGGCGAATATTTAGCGTACATGATTGGATTTGCTCCTGGATTTCCGTTTCTCGGAGGATTATCTGAGAAAATCGCTACGCCTCGCCGGCCGTCTCCTCGCACCTCTATTCCTGCCGGTTCGGTTGGTATTGCAGGAATGCAAACAGGAGTGTACCCTATTTCCACTCCCGGAGGATGGCAATTAATTGGTCAAACGCCTATTAAACTGTTTTTGCCGGAGCAAAATCCGCCAAGTTTGCTTCAAGCAGGAGATATCGTGAAATTCAAACCTATCTCTAAAGAAGAGTATCAAGAACTACAGGCAAAGGAGGGTGAAAAATGAGTATAAGAGTTAACAAAGCCGGGTTATTAACGAGCATTCAAGATTTAGGAAGAAGAGGATTTCAGCAGCACGGTGTGATTGTAAGCGGAGCAATGGACTCTTATTCCCTCCGAATTGCTAATTTATTAGTTGGTAACGATGAAAAAGAAGCGGGACTTGAGGTTACGCTGATGGGGCCTACCCTTGAAATAGAAAGTGATTGTCTAGTAGCAATCACGGGAGGAGATTTAACTCCTTCGGTCAATGGAAAGCCAGTCTCGATGTGGAAACCTTTATTTATTCCAAAAGGAAGCACTTTATCATTTGGACCTTGCAAAACCGGTTGTCGTTCCTATCTATCTGTAGCCGGAGGATTTGCTATTGATGAAGTGTTAAATAGTAAAAGCACGTATTTGAGAGGCGAAATTGGGGGCTACAAAGGAAGAGCATTACAAACAGACGATGTTTTACCGCTGTCAGCTCCTGCTGCTTCGAAGCCTACTTTTCTTTCCAATGAACTGATAAACGGAGTATATACTTCTTCATGGTCCGTAAATTATAAAGAATTTGTTCATTTTACAAAGAAACCAAGTGTCCGTGTTATGAATGGCAGTCAATTTGATTTATTTACAGCTGAAAGTAAAAGTCATTTTATGAAAGAGCCCTTTAAAGTATCGAATCAATCAGATCGAATGGGCTATCGAATGGATGGACCTTCTCTTCAGCTTCAAGAAAAAAAAGAGCTATTGTCTGAAGCCGTCTCACAAGGTTCTGTTCAAGTCCCGCCAGATGGAAATCCTATTATCCTGTTAGCAGACCGTCAAACCACGGGGGGATACCCTAAAATCGCTCAAGTCATCACAGCGGATTTACCGCTTTTAGCTCAAATAAAGCCCGGGGAATCCATTTACTTTTCTCACATTTTGCTTCATGAAGCAGAAAAAATCTATTTAGAAAAAGAACAGCTGCTTCAAGAATTGAAGATTGCTATTAACCTTGCGTCAACTAAATAACACAAAACAGGAGTGACTAAAAATGATAAACGTACGTGAATTGCAAGAAGTTGTTTCATTAATGAATGAATCTGGTATTCAAAAGCTCCATATTGAACATGAAGGGACGAAAGTTGTCATTGATAAAGCGGGAATTCCTTTAGAAGACACAGCTGTTACAGAAGTAAAAACGGAGGAAGTGAAAGCCGCTGCCGCTGAGCAAGCGCCTCAAGATTCTATGTCTGTAAACTCACCAGAAAACAATGAAAAGCAAATTTTATCACCAATGGTCGGAACGTTTTACGCCAAGCCAGAAGCAGACGC
Organism: Priestia sp. JV24; assembly: GCF_025910025.1. Lineage (NCBI taxonomy): Bacteria > Bacillati > Bacillota > Bacilli > Caryophanales > Bacillaceae > Priestia > Priestia sp. JV24. Next base: position 40,938 of record NZ_JAPCIN010000016.1, on the reverse strand, counting down.
CGATCCCTTTGTTCAAGTAGGACAAACAGTTGAACGTAAAGATGTTGTGTGTGTGATTGAAGCGATGAAGCTGTTTAACGAAGTAGATGCAGGAATAGAAGGAGAAGTACTTGAAATTCTTGTGAAAGACGGAGATGTTGTTGAGTTTGGTCAGCCTCTATTTACTGTAAAAACATACTAAAGCATACATACTGTCAGGAGGAGTCATTATGTTCAAAAAGGTCTTAATCGCAAACCGCGGAGAGATTGCAGTTCGTATCATTCGAGCTTGTAAAGAGATGGGAATAGCAACCGTAGCGGTTTATTCAGAAGCAGACAAAGATGCACTTCACGTGAAGCTAGCAGATGAGTCATTTTGTATTGGTAAAACGTCTTCTAAAGAAAGCTACTTAAATATTCGTAATCTGCTTACCGTAGCGCAAGTAACCAAGGCAGACGCTGTTCATCCCGGCTATGGATTTCTAGCTGAAAATGCTGATTTTGCTGAGATGTGTGAATCCTATGACATTACCTTTATTGGTCCAAAAGCAGAAGCCATCCGTAAAATGGGAGCAAAAGCTGTAGCAAGAGAAACAATGAAACAAGCAGGCGTGCCTATTGTACCTGGCACAGAAGGACTGATTGAAGATAGCAGCACCGCTATTCCAGTAGCAAGAGAAATAGGCTATCCAATCATTGTAAAAGCTACAGCGGGCGGCGGCGGAAAAGGAATGCGGCTGGCTCATAGCGAAGAGGAGCTAGAAAAAGCGATTCGTCAAGCTCAGCATGAAGCAGAAACAGCCTTTGGAAACGGCGGCGTATATCTTGAAAAGTACCTAGAAGAGCCAAAACACATCGAAATTCAAATCATTGCTGATGAAGAAGGGAATGTGGTTCATTTAGGTGAACGAGATTGTTCGATTCAACGCCGTCATCAAAAATTGGTAGAAGAAGCTCCGTCTCCTGCGGTAGATGAAAACCTTCGTGCGAAAATGGGCAAGGCGGCAGTCTCGGCAGCTAAAGCAGTCGATTATACAGGTGTGGGAACGGTGGAGTTTCTATTAGATAAGCACGGACATTTTTACTTTATGGAAATGAACACACGGATTCAAGTTGAACACCCTGTTACAGAACTTGTAACAAACATCGACTTAATTAAAGAACAAATTTCGGTCGCAGCAGGCTACGCGCTATCATTTGCTCAGGGAGATGTTCAGTTAAAAGGATGGGCAATTGAGTGCCGGATCAATGCAGAAAATCCAGCTAAAAACTTTATGCCTTCTCCTGGAAAAGTCGAGATGTATTTACCTCCTGGCGGATACGGCGTTCGTGTAGACAGCGCGGTTTACCCAGGCTATGAAATTTCCCCATTTTATGATTCAATGGTGGCAAAATTAATTGTAACGGGTAAAGATCGAAATGAAGCGATTCAACGGATGAAACGCGCGCTCGAAGAATTTATTATTATAGGTATTCATACAACCATTCCTTTTCATTTAGAATTACTGAACCATCCTTCTTTTAAAGAAGGGGATTTTACAACCAAATTTCTAGAAAGTAATCCTATTTCCATTAAAGAACTAGAAATGGTGTAAGAAAGGAAAGTGCTCTTATAAGGGAGTGCTTTCCTTTTTTTCTTCATGTATAATAAAAAGAACATATGATTAGCTAGTAAGCTATACGTCTATCAAATATATGTATTGGCACAAATAAGGGAGAAGGTTTTATGCAAGCTAACAATAAAACAGTCGTTAAATCTATGCAGATTCTCACACTTTTTATCAAGCACCCTAAGCTGTCCTTCACAGAAATGATGGAATATTCAGGCGTTCCGAAAACTTCTTTGCACCGGATGGTTGGTTCGCTTGAAGAGATGGGATTTTTAACAAAAGACGCGCAAGGATACTATTCACTAGGACTTTTATTCTTGCAATTTGGTCAGCTAGTGGCTAATCGTTTAGATATTAGAAGTGTGGCGAAGCCTGTAATGGAAACGCTCCGAGATGAAGTAGAAGAAGCGGTTAATTTAATTGTACGAGATGGGAATGAAGCTATGTATATTGAAAAAGTAGATACGCTTCATCCGGTGCGTCTCTATACATCAATTGGAAGGCGTTCACCTCTTTATGCAGGAGCTTGTTCACGCATTATCTTGGCGCATTTACCCGAAAAAGAACAAGAGGAATATATTAGTCAAACGGAGCTAGCTCCAATAGGTATTGGAACCATTACAGATCAAAAGAAGCTAAGAAATATATTAAAAGAAGCAAAAGAAAAAGGGTATACCATTAGCACCTCTGAATTAGAGAACTTTACAACATCTGTAAGCGCGCCGATTGTAAATCATCAAAATGAAGTGGTTGCAGGCATTAGCGTAGCGGGAATTGAAGCGAGATTTCAAGGAGAAAGACTGCCGTTCATTATTCAAAAAGTCACAGAAGCGGCGAGTCTAATTTCTGAAAAACTCGGTTATCAAGGATCATTAAAATAGCATACATAGAAAAATGGAGGTAGACCATTGAAACGATTAGAAGGAAAAACAGTCGCACTTGTAGGTCAGCGTAAAGTAGAAGAAATCAGTAAAATTGTTAAAAATCTTGGCGGAACCCCGCTTGTACGACCTGCGCAAGGAACCATTCTTTTAGATGACACACACTTAGAGGCAGATATTAAAGAACTGGTAAAAGGAAATTATGATTGGTTTATTTTCACGACAGGCGTCGGTACAGAAATTCTTTATAAAACGGCAGATAAGCTAGGGCTGGCCGACGAATTCCTTTCTTCTTTACAAGCAGCTAATATTGCTGCACGCGGGTATAAAACCGTAAATATGTTAAAAAAGCTAGGCGTTACTCCAACCGTTCGAGATGATGATGGAAGTACCGCAGGACTCGTCAGAGCGCTTCATTCGTTTTCTTTTGGAGAAAAGCATGTAGCGCTTCAGCTTCACGGAGATCCTGCACCAAAATTGATTGACTTTCTTTCGAATCAAAAAGCCCAATTTAAAGAGATTTTACCGTATCAGCATATTCCTCCAAAAGCAGAAGTCATGGAACAGCTTATAAACGAACTAATAAGCGGGAAAATCGATGCAGTTAATTTCACAAGTGCTCCCCAAGCCCGATTTTTATTTTCGTTTGCGAGAGAATATGGGCAAGCTGATCGAATTCGAGAACTCTTCGAAAGCTCTGTAGTAGCTGTGGCCGTTGGGAAAGTAACCGCTGCTGCTTTAAAAGAAGAAGGAGTAGATCGTATTATTATTCCTGATCAAGAGCGAATGGGAAGCGCAATTGTAGCTTTAGAACACTATTATCAGCAGCGTGATTAACAAAAAAACCTTCTCGCCTCACAGCGAGAAGGTTTTTTGTATGACTTCATTCATATCTTGTCGAATATTATTTTGAAATTGCCTATTGCCCTCTTTTTGAACTTCTTCAAATATCGAATAGAAATAAATTTATTATTATTCCAGGAAATCATTTTCAAATATTGTAAAAATGGCAGATAAAGGGTAAAAATAGACGAATATGTTAAAGAGTTGTTACGTTCACTTTAGGCATAACTTACATTCGTCCAGCTTTAAAAATGGTAATCACCTACTTCCAGAGGTTAAAAACAGTGCTATGTAAAGTCTAGTAGATTGTTTATTTTGATGGGTAAATAAAGGTATATTTTTGCGGGTAAGAAGTGAATATGTACACAAGCGTTAAATGTTACATTACTGAAATACAATTGTAATATTGTTATTCTTTTTTTGAACGCTTATCGTGGTATAATTTTCGTAGATTTTCATTAGCATATTTAGCTATTTATCGACAAATACAGTGAACTTTACATAAATTGTAAGACTTTTATACATATTGATACATAATTAGAAATTACTAGTTTAACAGAGCGAGAAAGCGGAGGAATTCATATTGAAAAAGAAAATGCTTTTACTTAATACAACGGTTTTATTAGGTTTAGGAGGAGTTTTATCAACCCCAGCATATGCCTCTACCATTCAGGATATGGAATCACAAAAATCTCAAATTCAAAATCAGCGCCAAGATGTGCAATCTAACATCAAAGCAGCTTCTGATGAATTAACACGCCTTCAAGCAGAACAAGATCAAATGAAAGCACAGCTTGAGCGATTAACATTAGCAGAAGAAGAAAATAATAAAAAAGCCCAAAAAACAGAAGCGGATATTAAAGAAACGTCTAAACAAGTAGACCAGCTTGAAAAAGAAATTAAGCTGCTTCAAGAAAAACTTGAAAAGCGAAATGATATTTTAAAAGATCGTGCACGTTCCATGCAAGAAAGCGGCGGTAACGTAGAGTATTTACAAGTTTTACTTGGTTCTTCAAGTTTTGGTGATTTTGTAGACCGCGCGCTAGCTGTTTCGACTATTGTAGATGCAGACCGCGGTATTTTAACAGAAACTAAAAATATGCAAGACGAACTAAAAACAAAACAAGCAGATGTTAAATCTAAGCTTGCTAGCTTAGAAGATATGAAGGCAGAACTGGATGAAATGACTGTCCAACTGGCAGCTCAAAAGAAACAAAAAGATGCGTTGGCAAAAGAACTAAAAGATAAAGAAGCAAAAAATGAAGAACTAAAAGCTTCTCTACAATCAAAAGACAGCTCTCTTGCGAATGAACAGTCTACGCTTGAACAAAATATTAAAGATCAAAAAGCGGCGGAAGAAGCAGCAAGAAAAGCAGCTGAACAAGCGGCTAAAGAGGCAGCTAAGAAAGCAGCCGAACAAGCCCAAAAAGCAGCGGCGGCACCATCAGAAAAAGCCGATTCGCCTTCTCCTAAAGCAGCACCAAAAGCAAGCAGCAATGATGTTGCACCTACAAGCGCTCCGGCTCCAAAAGCTAGCAATGTTGTAACGGTAGGAAACCGCTGGATTGGAAACTCTGCGTACGTATTTGGCGGAGGACGAAGTCAATCTGATATTAACCACGGTTTATTTGACTGCTCGTCATTTGTACACTGGGCATATTCTCAAGTAGGTGTTAACCTTGGACCTCTTGGATCTGTAAGCACAGAAACGTTAAAGCATGCTGGAACGCAGGTGTCTTCCAGTCAAATGCAGCCTGGCGATCTTGTTTTCTTCGATACATATAAAAAAGACGGCCACGTTGGTATTTATGTAGGAGGCGGCAAGTTCATCGGTGCTCAAAGCTCAACAGGTGTTGCAATTGCAAACATGAGCAGCGGCTACTGGAAACAAAAATTCAACGGACGCGTAGTTCGTATTTAATAGGGTATAGTAAAAAGAAAACATTCAAATTGGATGTTTTCTTTTTACATTGTAAGGAGCGTATGACTATGAACTCTATTTTTGATCATATACAGCCCGACTTAGATATTTTATTTGTTGGTTTTAATCCAAGCATCCGTTCCGGCGAAACGGGTCATCATTTTGCGAACCCAACTAATCGTTTTTGGACGATTCTTCATAAAGCAGGTTTAACAGAGCGTAAATACCATTCCGAGGAAGATCACTCGCTGTTACAGCTAGGATACGGTTTAACCAATATTGTAGAGCGTCCTACAAAGGCAGCTGATGAGATTACAAAAGAAGAATATGCAGAAGGCAGAGAAATTTTAAAGAAAAAAATAGCTACATATACGCCTAAAATCGTTTGTTTTGTTGGAAAAGGTGTCTATCAGCAGTACAGCGGGCGCAAGCAAGTAAAGTGGGGTAAACAAGAAGAATCGATGGTATCAGGAATAATGGATTTTGTTGCCCCGTCTTCAAGCGGGCTCGTTCGAATGAAAGTAGATGAAGTAGTCGCCATTTATGCAGAGCTTCCCAATCTGCTGCGTACATTAAAATAGAGAAAGCCCTAGGGCTTTCTCTATTTTGTAAACGAAATATCAATTTGAATAATTTCTGATCGGCTCCCGATTCGAAGCGGAGGACCCCAAAAGCCAAATCCTGAAGAGACAATGGTATGCAGTTGATTAGTTTGCTTGTAGCCCCAATCAATTTCAAATAACCGCTTTGTGATTAAATGATTAGGTGCCATTTGCCCTCTGTGAGTATGACCGCATAGAAGTAAATCTACGCCTGCTTGTTCCGCTTCTTTTAAAGAAAACGGCTGATGATCCATTGCAATGACAGGTAGAGAACGATCCGTTTCACTCGCTAAATCGAAAAAGCTGTCTCGGTTTTTATCCGTCTTGTCTTTTCTTCCTATTAAATACAAGCTATCACCTATGTTTACCACTTCATCCATTAAAATAGGAATGTTTATTTCTTTCATTCTTTCCACAAACTGAGGAATCTTCCCGCCATAATACTCATGGTTTCCCAAAATTCCATATGTGCCTAAAGGCGCTCTGAGCTGTTTCATCATATAATCCATTTCTTTTTTAAAGAATACGTGGGGATCATCGTCAATAATATCTCCAGGAAGTAAAATAAGATCCGGCTGTATCTTTTGTACATGAGTGATTAACCGCTGCAAGTGTTTTTTGCCCGACAATGTGCCAAAGTGCATATCAGATGCTACAGCAATGCGAAGGTTTTTCCGATTCGTCTTTTTAGCAAGCGAAATCGTGTATTTTCTTACCACAGGACTGTAAGCATTATACGTACCGTAAGCAAAAATAAATAAAAAAGCGACAATTATGAAAAATCCGATTGAATCGATAGCTGTAGAAAGCGAAGCGCCTAGAAGAGTAAGAATATATACGGCTAGATTACTTATAGGAAGCAAAAGAACCGAATATTGAATAAATCCTAACCAGTACGATCCCACAATTTTAAATATGCTCACTTGTTGAAACGCACGACTGATGATAAAGGAATAAGCAAAAAAGACAACGATCAACGTAAGAATCCATTTGTTTTCTACTTCAAACATTGTGTGAAGCCACACCCAAGCGTTCCATCCGATGTACAAAACGAATAAATTATATAAAATAACAACTAAAATAGACCTTGCTAACACACTTACTTTCATACGCTAACCTCTTTTCTTTCATCCATAATTCCACTATAGCTCATTTTTATTGCTTCAACAAAATTTTATCTCTTCTTCTCATCAATAAAATTTTTGCTTGTCCTACAAACGAAAAAACACACCTATAAAACAAGGTGTGTTTTTTGTATTAATGATGGTGATGCGCGTGGTGAAGGCTGCTAATCACAAACTCAGGCTCTGGAACGTGGAAATATTGAATCCATACGCCTTCTAAAAATTTCTCGCGTTTATCTAAAACGATATCGATATCTTTATCTGTTTTTACGATTTCATCATGTTCAGTCGGCGTATCGAATTTCCAATCATAATGCGCGTGATCACCGTGATCTATAGTTACATATACACGAATCATTTTTCCTTGACCTTCTGGGCTAGCCAAGGCATTTTTTAACACTTTTGCTGCGTTTCGATTAATTTTTACTTCCATTTTGAAAACTCCATTCTGTAACTTGGTATGTAACGTATTTTCGCAAACTTAAACGAAAAAGAGAAATTTTTTGCCTGACGCTCGTATAAAGTTGCTTCATCTCAACTTAATACGATACACTACACCATATTGAATGAAAAAGGAGCGTATCGTGAATGAAGATTGTTATTTTAGGTGATACTCATATTCCAAAAAGAGCGAAACATCTTCCGAAAAGACTCCTAGCCGAACTGAAAACAGCTGATGCGATTATTCATACGGGAGACTTTCAAACGATAGATGTCTACAATGACCTGCGCGTGTTTGCTCCTGTACACGGCGTGATTGGAAATGTAGACAGTGAAGAGCTTCAACAAGTACTTCCAACTTCATTACTTCTTCCGTTTGACGGTGTTACGATTGGCGTAGTCCACGGTCATGGCAAAGGAAAAACAACTGAAAAACGTGCGCTTATCACATTTGAACATCAACAAGTCGACGCAGTAATTTTTGGTCATTCTCACATTCCTGTTCATAAACAAATTGGTGATATTACGTTGTTTAATCCAGGTTCCGCTACTGACAAGCGGCGTGAAAAGCAATTTTCGTTTGGGGTTCTGTACATACAAAAAAACACGCTGCGTTTTGAACATATTTTTTATGATTCTAAAGACTAAAACAAGAGAGGGCTCTTGTTTTAGTCCGTTTACGTTGTGTGGTCTAAATGAGCGATATATTCGTGAAGCTTATTTTCTTCATAGTCGTTTAAGTCATGCATTGGAATAACCTGCTGAGTTTGAGGATCCGTTCCTCTTACTTCTGCAATTTTTACTCCTTCTTTATAGATATTAAAAATATCTTTTTCTTCCCCGCGCTGAACCTTTTCTGTTTCAAACATTGAAAAAGACTTGCTGTTTTTACTTTCTTCCATTAAATTCACCTACTTTTTTTATCGTACTCTTATCTTTTCACCCCCATTGTTAATTATGTATACACTCGATGACTAAACGAATATGAAGTCTTGCCGATAGAAAGAAAGTGCACGATCACTTTTAACTACGGAGAGAGAGGCTACATAGCATGGAGAGAGCAAGAAAAAAAAGGTCCCTTAATAACTTTAAGACAAAGCTGGTGCTAGCATTTGCAGCGATCTTATTAGTGCCATCTGTTACGATAGGTGTATCAGCTTACATAACAGCGAAACCTGAAATTGAAAACCAAATTATTAACACAGCACAGCAAAATGTACAGTCCATTAATTCAGTGATTGACGATACCATTGGACCAAAAATTCATGATGTAGAGTTTTTTGCATCAGTGGTAAACAACGAGCGCTACAATGAAAAAGATATGGCTACTTTAAGCAAAGATTTTAACTTATATGCTTCGCTTCATCCAGAAGCCGTCAGCATTTTTACAGGAAATCAGCAGGGGAAGTTTATTCAAGCGCCTAAAAAAGTGACACAAGCAGGCTATGATCCCAGAAAACGAGATTGGTACAAGTTAGCCATGCAAAACAAAGGAAAAACAGTTGTCACTGAACCTTATCCATCAGCCTCTACAGGTCAGACCGTTATTACTGTAGCAAAAACAACGGCGGATGGCACAGGGGTTATTGCTTTGAATTTAGATATAAGCCGCATCAATAAAGCTGTCAGCAAAGTAAAAATCGGAGAAAAAGGATATCCATTTCTTTTAGATGGAGAAAGAAAATATATTGTTCACCCTACGGAAAAAGCAGGTACAAAAGCAACAGATTCTCTTTTTGACAAGCTTTATGTAAAGAGCTCCGGATCCTTTGAATACACTTTTAACGGCGATGAAAAAAAGATGGTCTTTACAACAAATAAAACAACGAACTGGAAAGTTGCAGGCACTATGTATTCATCAGAAGTGAGTGAAGCAGCACAGCCTATTTTTTACAAAACACTATTTATTATTTTAGCTTGTCTGATAATCGGGAGTCTTACCATTTTCGTGGTGTTGCAATCGATTATTAAACCGCTTAAACAGCTTAAGAATCAGGCTCTAAGCGTTAGTGAAGGAGATTTGACAACAGCGATTACCGTCAATTCAAAGGATGAAATCGGTGAGTTAGGGTATGCTTTTAGTCAGATGCAAAACAACCTTCGCACATTAATTCAAAATGTTGAAACGAGTGCAGAACAAGTGGCTGCTTCTTCAGAAGAGCTAACGGCCAGTTCACAGCAAACGAGCGCTGCGACTGAACAAGTATCGGTTGCAATACAAGAAGTGGCTTCTAGTGCAGAAAAACAAACGGCTGTTATTGACCAAAATGCAGCTTCTTTAGATGAGATTGTGCAAGGAGTTTCTACCATTGCTCAGCGTACAGAAATTGTTTCTAAGCTATCAAACCACACAACGTCTGAAGCTGTAGAAGGCGGAAAAGCCGTTAGAGAAACGGTCGAACAAATGGAATCCATTTATCAATCCGTCGACCTGTCTAATACAACAATTCGTACTTTGTTTCAACGTTCAAAAGAAGTTGGAACCATTTTAGAAGTAATCAGCGGCATTGCTGCTCAAACAAATTTACTAGCCTTAAATGCTGCAATCGAAGCGGCACGAGCTGGAGAACAGGGAAAAGGATTTTCCGTTGTAGCAGCGGAAGTGAGAAAGCTGGCAGAACAATCCCAAGTGTCCGCGTCTCAAATTTCTGAGCTTATTCAAGCTATTCAACAAGATACTCAGGAATCTGTACATACAATGGAGCAAGTTACAAACAAAGTTGAAGAAGGACGAACAATTTCACAAACGGCTATTCAAAAATTTGAACAAATTCTAAGCAGCATGAATGAAACGACTCCGCAAGTAGAAGAAGTGGCTGCGACTGCTCAGCAAATTTCAGCAGCGGTTGAAGAAGTGGCTCGTACAGCAGGTGAAATGGCGATCCTTGCTAAAGGAAATGCAGCTACATCTGAAGAAGTGGCCGCATCAACTGAAGAACAGCTGGCTTCAATGGAGGAAATTGCTGTTTCCGCACAATCTCTGTCTCAAATGGCAGAACAATTAACAGCGCTCATTAGCAAATTTAATTTGTAAACTTTCGTCAAATCGTCATAGACCTCTTTTATATTGGAAAAAGTAGAACATACACACATGAAAGAGGTGACAGTATGATGGAGCAAACAAAAATGACCTTTGAGCCAGCTTCAATTAACGATGATATGCATGCGAAGCTTAAACAGCTAGAAGAGCAGTTTCAACAAACGTTAGGAAAAAGAGTAGCTTTAGTTGCATACGAAGCTGAAAAATAAAGAAACAAAAAAGAAAAGACGCTAGGTCTTTTCTTTTTTTGTTTCAATAAGGTTAAGATACATTAAATTACAAGTTTTCTTCATATACTTTCTCAAAATAACACCAATAAAGTGTAAAATTACACTTTATTGGTGTTATTTCACTTTTAATATGGTATAATTTCACAGAAATAAAGAAAGGAGCTTACAGTTTGTGATGAAGAAAAACGTGTTGTTAGGAACTTTTTTATCTTTTTATCTAGTAGGTTCATATGCCTCCTATCATATTTATAAACAGCAGCAAAGCCGTCCTGTAACGGGGGATGTTGCTCGGCTTCTTCCTACAAAAGTCAAAGAAATAAAGCGTGGAACAACTGAAAAACAGATAAAAGATTGGGTGAAAACCGCTTCACAGCATCATGAAAAAATAGCGATTGCAGGCATGCAGCACAGTCAAGGAGGGCAGACGTACTATCCAAATGCTATTTTACTTGATATGAAGCAGTACAATAAAATTATAGATTACAAGCCCCGTCAAAAAGAAATTACGGTTCAAAGCGGGACAACGTGGAATGATATTCAGCAATATATACATAAAGACGGTCTTGCTCTTCAGGTTATGCAATCACAAAATATTTTTACCGTTGGAGGTTCTATCAGCGTGAACGTACACGGCAGAGATATTCGATACGGTTCTTTAATGGATACGATAAAATCTATGCGTCTCCTGCAGGCCGACGGGTCTATTATCGAAATTAGCCGGACAAAACACCCTGAGCTGTTTTCTTTAGTAAACGGAGGCTACGGGTTATTTGGGGTCATTTTAGATGTGACGCTTCGTTTGACGGACGATGAATGGTATGAAGATGAAATTATTCGCTTAGATTATAGGCAGTATACAGCGTATTTTAAAAACTACGTACAGCATAACTCTGACGTTCGTATGCATATGGCGCGTATTTCTGTTTCTCCTAATCAATTGCTAACAGATATGTACGTCACAAACTACCGTTTATCTTCTCAAAATACTTCTACTGTAAACGAACCGCTCACGACAGAGAAAATAGTGGCGCTTCCTAAATTTATGCTAGGACTGTCTCGGTACAGTAACTGGGGAAAAGATATGCTGTGGGAAACACAAAAGGCTTATTTCTTAAAACAAAATGGACGACTTGAAACGAGAAATAATGTTATGCGTTCTGAAAGTGATTTTATGGAATACAAAAGTGCTAGCCGGACGGAAGTTTTACAGGAATACTTCGTTCCGGTGGATGAATTTGCTTCTTACATCGATGATTTACGCGAAGTGTTAGCAACAGAGAAATTAAATTTACTGAACATTACTGTTCGCTATGTAGAAAAAGACAATAAAGCAGTCATGTCTTATGCAAAAGACGATATGTTTGCTCTCGTTTTACTTATTAACCAGAAAAAAGACCCTCAAGGGATGGCTGATACACAAAGAGTTGTCAGAAAAATGGTGGATGTGACGCTGCAGCATCAGGGAAGCTATTACTTGCCTTATTACGGCTACCCAAGCAAGAAGCAATTAAAAGAGGCTTACCCTCATACAACCGCCTTTTTTAATTTGAAAAGAAAATATGATTGGAACGAAACGTTCGTTAATTTATTTTATAAGGAGTATGGAAAATGACGTACAAACAACTCTTACACTCACAAAGCCTGATGATTACCGCAAGCAGTATTATTTTTCCTTTTTACCTTTTGCTGCTTCGAAATCTTGGCGATAGTTATTCACAATTTGGCTTAGCTTACGGAATTTTCGCTTTAACCGCAGCTTTGAGTCACCCTTTAATCGGTTCATGGAGTGATAGGGTAGGAGAAAAGCGCTTGCTTCTTTTATATACGTTTGGGATGGCAGTTGTTATGATTATTATTCCTGTTTTAACAACGATCACGCAGGTGTATATAGTTCAAATTATAATGGGGCTACTTGGAGCTCTTCAAAAAACAGCAGAAAAAATAGCGTTATCTAGGCAGACAGATCGTGCTCATAGGGGAAAACAAGTAGGACACTATCATTTATGGACCTCTATATGGGCAGCTTTAGCCGTAATTGCAACAGGGTATATCATTGATTTTCTTACAATCGGCAGCCTTTTTTATATCACTTCGTTTATGTATGTAGCGGCAGGGGTATTAATATGGCAAAAACCAAAAACAATCGAGCTTGAACGCCACCATTCGCTGTAAAAGCATATATGGACAGGTCACTTGAATTTTTTAGTTCGTATTATAAGATACTATAAAAAATTTATGTTCTCCCGATATAAGTACTGAAAGGAGAAACGTTTATGCAAGGTATAAGTATATCAGGGCAAGGTGCATGGTCTTCTATTATGGTATCGTTCGCTATTTTCATCATTATATGGGGTCTGATTCCAGGCTTAACTATAAAGTATGTATGTAAAAGTCAAACACTAGGTATAGCAAGTTTTTTTGTTGGTATTGCCTATGGGGTTAGAGCAGGTCATTTCCTTATATAAATACGATTTGGTGTAAGTAAGGAAGCTTGGACCGCTATTAGCTAAGTGGGAATCCCTTTTGTTTCCTGTTATTTTTTTAGAGCAATTCTCCATAATAACAGTTAAAGAGGTGAATCCCATGACAGATAACAATGTTGGGTTTGGAGTTAGCGGAGGCGAAGAGACTAGAAAAAAATCTACTGCTTCTAGTGAAGCTCCTATATCTAATGATATACAACAAAATCAGAAACAAGATAACTACGAAAAGCTTAGCCACCAATTAAATTCATTATCTGATGATGAATTTAGAGCAGATCGTGATGAAGATTAAGGGTTTCCTATCAAAAAAGAATATTTAAATTAAATAAAGTATTATGAAAGTAAACTAATTGGATTCCATGACTTTAACGTGATAGCATTAACTACTGGTACAAACATACCACTTGACTATTTTGACATACTATTTTGTCAAAGTTCTTAGTTATTTCTTTAATAACTGAGAATCCATTTGTAACCTTTAAGTAGAGATATAAAGGTAATCCTTCACTTTAATAAGTGGAGGATTTTTTTTATCATTTTGTAATGGTTTTGCGATTGTTTGGATTAACGGGGATAAAACAGATACATTGTATACAATGTAAACGTCGTCATGTATAATGTAACTTATTCTTAGTTGAAAACTTGAATGAGCAGGGGAGACATACTCGAGATAAGCGGAGGCATACACCAGTGTCTAAGAAAATACATGATTTTAATGATATTATCCGAAAGCTGCGCAAAAAACTTTTTGGAAAAGGTCCAGAACGAATTCATACTGTATTTGTTCAAAATATGGCTATTTCAACTTTGTACGGCAACTTAACGCCAGCTGAACAATTTATCGCGAGAACAACCGAAGGTAAAGAGACGGTACATATGGCAAGAACGAAGCTTATTCAAAACCTTTATGCTGCATCTCCTCCAGAAGGGCTTGAAGACTTGTTAGGAGCTAAGCTGGAGTACTTATTTTCTGATATCAAAGTGGAAGAAGATATCGCTGTTTCTGTGTTTGTGTTTGAAACCAATATTCAATAAAACAACGTAAAATACATAATTTAATTAAATGAAAGAGAAGTAGGATCTGCTTGTTTTTTATTTGATTTTATTATAGATAATGATGACTGATATACTGTAAAGAAAGTGCAGGATTATTAGGCAGCATTCAAAAACCTTGTGTAAAAGGTGTTTTTGAGTGCTGCCTTTTTTAGTTAAGGAGGAGTTTTATGGCATTTCACAAGCCGGATAAAATGTTAAACATCGCTTTAGAAGCGGGGGTTTCAAAAACTAAGCTGTCCCTTTCTTCTATTCTTATGCTTGGGTTTTTAGGAGGAGCGTTTATTGCGCTTGGTTTTTTACTAGATGTGCGCGTCATTGGTAATTTACCAGTTGAATGGGGAAGTTTATCGAATCTTTTAGGAGGGGTCGTCTTTCCTGTAGGTCTTATGCTGGTTGTGCTCGGGGGAGCTGAGCTTATTACAGGGAATATGATGTCTGTTTCCATTGCTCTGTATGCAAGAAAAATTTCACTTCGTCACTTGTTTCATAACTGGTTTTGGGTCACGCTTGCTAACTTTTTAGGAGCCGTATTTATTGCGTATTTCTTTGGACATATTGTCGGGTTAACAGAAACGGGGCCTTTTTTAGATAAAACGGTAGCAATTGCTCAAGCTAAAATTGATGACTCATTTTTTAAAACGCTTATTTCTGCTGTGGGCTGTAACTGGCTTGTATGTTTAGCTATTTGGCTTTCATACGGCGCTGACGATGTTACGGGGAAAATTCTTGGTATTTGGTTTCCGATCATGGCATTTGTTGCGATTGGCTTTCAGCACGTTGTAGCCAATATGTTTATTATTCCCGCCGCTATTTTTGCAGGTCACTTTACATGGATTGATTTTATGACAAATATTGTTCCTACCTTTATCGGAAATATGATAGGAGGAGCTGTATTTGTAGGCCTTATTTATTTTTCTTCTTATCAACAGAAACAAAAAGAACAATTAAAAAAAGCTTCTTAATCAGGTTTTATCAGTCGTTATTAAAAACAGTCTCTTAGTCAAGAGGCTGTTTTTTCTAATAGAGAAAGGTGAAAAATGTATTTTTAACAATTTATGTATGATAACATATAAAACAATTAAGTTCGGTAAAAGTTCAAGTTCGCTTTTTATTTTCATAATAATATTATGGTTAACTAGATAGTAATGAATACATGTACAAGGGAGAGAAAGAAATATTGAATATTGGTATAGGATTGATTCTACTATCTGTCGCACTACTATTTCTTATATTAGGAATGTTTTTACGCAAAAAGGGAAAAAAGGTATGTAGCAACAGTTGGTTAATCGTAGGAACATTGATTTTATCAGCAAGTCTAGTATTACTTACTGGTTTATATGATCCGTATGCAAATCATATTTAATAACTTACTAACGGAGAGTGAAGAAATTGAAGTTCATGTTTGCTGTTTTATTGATTATATTTGGCAGCATTTTAGTTGGGTTGACTATTAACAGTCTAGGCGCGACGGGTAATAACATCCTGCATTTAGCTGGAATTGGGTGCCTTATAGCAGCTATTTTTATAGCAAAAGGCAAAAAAGATACTAAACGCCGGACAAAAAGGGAATGCGATGTTTAATCACGCATTCTTTTTTGATGTGAGCAGTTCTAGGCCTTTGTCGTCCACTTTTTCTTGCGATTATTATAAAATAGAAAGTAACAGCTATACATACAGCAGTAAGGTGGTATTTAACAATGAAACAATCTAACAAAACGATCGGCATCGTAGCGCATGTCGATGCAGGAAAGACAACGTTTTCCGAACAGCTTCTTTATCATACCAAAAGTATTAAACAACGAGGAAGAGTCGACCACAAAGATTCCTTTCTTGATACCCATACGATTGAAAAAGAACGAGGGATTACGGTATTTGCCGATCAAGGAACTTTTTCATATAACGGTTCTACTTACTATTTAATTGATACACCGGGCCACGTCGATTTTTCACCTGAAATGGAACGTTCTATTCAAGTGATGGACTATGCGATTGTTATCTTAAGTGCAGTAGAAGGAGTCGAAGGCCATACAGAAACTGTTTGGCAGCTGCTTCAAAAACATCGTGTGCCCGTATTCTTTTTTATCAATAAAATCGATCGTGTAGGAGCAGATCCTGAACGTGTTATAAACGATATTAAACATAACTTAACCCCCGATGTTTTTGACATAACGTCAGAGCTTTTAGATGCATTTATGGAAGGCAAGAATGCTCAAGCTTATTGGAGAGCGGCTATGCAAAAGCTTATTCAAACCAATCAGCTTTTCCCGTGTGCCAGTGGTTCAGCTTTACAAGACTTCGGTATTAAAGAATTTTTAGAGAAGGTTGATTTGTTAACAGAAACTCGCTACTCGCAGGAAGAAGCATTTTCAGGTCGTGTATATAAAATTCGGCACGATGAAAATGGCATGCGCATCACGTTTATCAAAGCTCTGAGCGGGAAGTTACAAGTGCGTGATGAAGTGGCTTATGAAAAAAAAGGAGATCTATACGAAGAAAAAATCACTCAAATTCGTGCTTATAACGGAAGCACATTTAAAAACGTAAATGAAGGTTCAGCAGGCGAACTTTTTGCGGTTACAGGGTTGTCTTCAGCATCGATTGGGGACGGTCTTGGAACATTAAAAGAAAGCCGCTCCTACGAACTTTTGCCTACGTTAAAATCAAAAGTTGTTTTTGAGCCTTCTGTTCATCCAAAAGAAGGAATTAAACTTTTTCAATTATTAGATGCTGAAGACCCTTCTTTACATGTAACGTGGGAAGAAAGGACTCAAGAGCTTCATATTCATGTGATGGGAGCAATTCAGCTTGAAGTCCTCGAAAAACTGATAAAAGAACGTTTTAATATAAATGTACAGTTTGAAGAACCAGAAATTTTGTACAAAGAATCCATTCAAAATACAGTGATGGGCTACGGGCATTTTGAACCGTTGAAACACTATGCAGAAGTTCATTTGAAAATAGAAGCAGCGGAACGAAACAGCGGAATTACTTTTGAAAATGCTTGTCACGCCGAGGATTTATCCGTGGGGTATCAAAATCTAGTCCGTCAGCATATATTTGAAAAGCCGCATCATGGTTTGCTGACAGGTTCACCTATTACTGATATAAAAGTGACATTATGCACTGGACGAGCTCACAACAAGCATACAAGCGGAGGAGATTTTAGAGAAGCAACGTACCGTGCACTGCGACAAGGGTTAGAAAAAACAGAAAATATTGTGCTAGAACCGTATTATGACTTTAAAATTAAAGTAGATATTGATCAAATGGGAAGAGTATTAGCTGATGTTCAAAGTGCACACGGTCGCTTTGATTCTCCTGTAACAACCGAAAATAAAGCGATTATTACAGGAAAAGTTCCTATTGCTACTTTTATGACCTACGGTTCGACGCTAGCATCTTTTACGCATGGAAAAGGAGCGATGTCTCTATTATTCGGAGGGTATGAACGCTGTCATAATGAAGCAGAAGTGATTGAACAAATCCGCTACAATAAAGAGGCGGATCCCGAATACAGTTCATCGTCCGTCTTTTGCGCAAAAGGACAGGGCTATACGGTTCCTTGGAAAGAAGCAGAAGAAAAAATGCACTGTTTATAAAAAGCACTGTAGCGATTGCTACAGTGCTTTTTCGTAATGGGTTTTTATCAGTTTTTTTCTCTATACCTTTACAATAAAATCCATATTATAGTATAGTTTACTTATATTTCTAAAAAAGAGGTGATAGAAACGTGGATGCTACTGTTAAAACAACTAAAAGCGGGATAATAGGCGGGGTTCTTGGAGGAATTTCACTTTTATATGTCATTATTAATACTTTATTGATCCTTAACTTTTTCACAGGGCTTATTGCGGCCGAAAAGCTTCAAGGACTGCCTATTATCGCACCTATCTTTTTAGTTCCGCTCATGATTGTTCCTGCAATTATTGGTTTTTTTATAAAAAAAGACAAGCTCTGTCTATGGGCGATTATTTTAAATATCATCTTGTTTCTTGTACCAATTAGCTACCATATTATCCGTACATTAGTATTTGGCCCTTAATTAAAAAAACGAACAAACTTCAATATAAAGTTTGTTCGTTTTTTTATATCATATAACCACTATTGAGCCGGAGCCGGAGCAGTAGCTGTACTGCTGTTTTCGTCTTTCACCATCATCCTTACGCCTTGTATAACCGCAATTCCTTCCCACTTATCGAGATCAGGTTCGAGAAATTCTAAAGCAAACGTGTGGGGACGTAATGACAGAAAAGAAGAGAGTGTGCGGACTTGAATAACAGGAACGCCGGAACGCAAAACGTCGAATTTGCGATCTGTTATATTCCCCGTAATTTCATATGTATCGCCATCGTTTCTGATATAAAGATACTTCTTTTTTAAAAAAGTAAATTTTCGCTGAATCATGCCAACTTCATTTCCGTGGTGATCAGAAATAATCAGCTTCGGCATAAGGGCAAACATTTTAGATTTACCTGTAAATATAATTTCTTCGTCCTTTAAAATCTCAAATTTATTAGCAATAGATAACTTATATGCGACATTTCCAATGACGTCTTGTGATTCATTATAAATAGGAGATTCACCTAACTCGAAAAACTTGTCTTGCAAGATAATCCCTTGTTTCTCCATTTAAAAACCTCCTTTAGAATATATTACCATATTTTCCACCCTTTGAGTTGTGCCAAGCAGATTTTTATGAGTATCACTAAATAAAGATCACCCTTATGTGCTGCGGATAATGGAAAGAATGAAAATAGTCTTCAAAGCTCATAATGTGTAAAGGAGACCTGCTTGTTATAACACCAGGTGAACGTAAAGCAGTTTGTTAGATATACATAAGGAGATGATACTTTATGCCTCAATGGCATCCGCATCGTGAACAAAAAAATTTACCTGATGAATTTCCTGTTAATCCACTTTTTTCTCGACAAGGAGAAGTGACGATTCCAAGGCTGCGTATCAGTGATCAAGGTATGCTTCCAGAAACAGCTTATCAAATCATTCATGATGAAATTGCTTTAGACGGAAATGCCCGTTTAAATTTAGCTACGTTTGTTACTACGTGGATGGAGCCTGATGCAAAGCGTTTGTACGGAGAATCTTTTGATAAAAATATGATCGATAAAGACGAGTATCCGCAGACAGCGGCTATTGAAGAGAGATGTGTACGTATTTTAGCGGATTTGTGGAATTCACCTAATCCTGATACAACGATGGGCGTTTCTACTACAGGCTCATCTGAAGCATGTATGCTTGGCGGACTGGCTTTAAAAAGACGCTGGCAGAAACTGCGTAAAAGTAAAGGGCTATCAACGGACCGCCCGAACATTGTATTTAGTTCATCCGTTCAAGTGGTGTGGGAGAAGTTCGCAAACTATTGGGACGTAGAACCTCGTTATGTGAACATTAATCCAGATCATCCTTATTTAGATGCAGAAGGCGTCATTAATGCGGTTGACGAAAATACAATTGGCGTCGTACCGATTCTTGGAGTGACGTATACAGGAGTTTACGAACCAATTGCTGCTATCTCAAAAGTATTAGATGAGTTACAGGAAAAAACAGGGTTGGATATTCCTATTCATGTAGATGCCGCTTCTGGAGGTTTTATCGCTCCATTTCTTCAACCAGACCTTATCTGGGATTTCCGCTTGCCTCGAGTAAAGTCCATTAACGTGTCAGGACACAAGTATGGTTTAGTTTATCCTGGCTTGGGATGGGTGATTTGGAGAGAAAAAGAGGACTTGCCTGAAGATCTTATTTTCCGCGTTTCTTATTTAGGAGGCAACATGCCAACTTTCGCGCTCAACTTCTCTAGACCAGGAGCACAAGTTCTTTTACAGTACTACAATTTCTTGCGTTTAGGTAAAGACGGCTATTATGCTGTGCAAAAAACCTCTCAAGAAAACGCGCTGTTTCTCAGCAAAGAAATTGGAGAAATGGAAGCATTCGAAATTCTTGCTGATGGTTCAGATATCCCGGTTCTTGCTTGGAAACTGAAAGAAGGATATACGCCAAACTGGACGCTTTATGATTTGTCTAGACAACTGCGTACGTATGGATGGCAAGTTCCTGCTTATCCGCTGCCTGCAGACATGGAAGAAATAACAATCATGCGCATTGTCGTTAGAAATGGATTTTCAAGGGACCTTGCTCATTTATTTATGGTTAATTTCAAACAAGCCGTTGAATTTCTTAACTCGTTGGATAGACCTGTTCTTAAAGACACGAAATACGACAATGGATTTCATCATTAACTCTGTTACGAAAACACAAAACCGTGTTATAAAAAATTGCATGGCTTTGTGTTTTTTTATGCATAAAAAGATATTTTTTTCAAAAAATTCCATAAACAACACAAGAAAACATTCTTATATTTTCTTAATTTTGGTATAATAACCCCTAAGGTTTTTATAGTTCTTTAGAATTACATAAAACCTAAAAAAAGATAAAAAAAGGGGATAATAGTCTATGAAAATGTTAAAAATTGCTTTTGGTATTCCACTGTTAGCTATATTGCTAGCAGCCTGTAGCGATGAGACCAGTGAAACTGTATCGCAAAAAGAAGAGCCTACAGAGAAATCAACAGCGGTTCATACGAAAGAAAATGGCAATAAAACGGCTGTAAAAGAATCATCGCCGAATACATTACAAACAAAAGCATCCACAATTAAAAAAGCAGTTAATTCTAAAGAAGCTGATCGCGATTACTTATTAAACGTAATGAATGGTTATCAGTATATCCAAGTAGGTGACAATCAGTATATTTACTATGGCATTAATCAAGAGCAAAATGTTTTTTGTATGATGGAAGTTAATTTTGACGCCAGTGGTGATTATGTAGAAAACATCAATTTTGTTGATAATGCTTCAGAAGAACAAATTGCTTTGCTTCAAAACCAAATACAAGAACAACAAAAGCAATTATCAGACCTTGAACAGCAGCAAATGGAAAAGGAATTAGATGATTACTATGCGCAGCTAGAAGAAGACCGACAAAAAGAAGAAGAGGCGCAGGCCAAAGCTGATGCAGAAGCTGTAGCTCAGGCAGAAGCAGATCGCAAAGCGGAGGAAGAGCGTTTAGCAGAAGAAGAGAAGAAGAAACAGGAGGAAGAGGAAGCTCAGGCAAAATCGGATGAGGAAGAAGCTGAGGCTGAAGCTTTTTTAGAAGATGAGGCGCAAACAGAATCGGAATCAGAGCAAGAAGAAGATACAGAAGCCCTTGAGGAAGAGGAACCAGCCGAACAAACAGTTTCCCAAGAGCAAGCTATCCAGCTAGTTCGTGATCAGCAAGGCATATCTGAAGATTCACCTCTCCTTGTAGCATATGATCACGTTGACGATTCAGGAAACTATATTATCCATGTTTATGAAAATGTTGTGGATAATGAAGAAACAGGAGAAGAACATACAGCTACACAAGGTTGGTATCAAGTAAGTCCTAGTGATGGGGCAATTACTGATGTTACGGTAGACGGTTACTAATAAAATAAGCTGTTAATTAAACATAAAAAGAGCGATACAAAACCTCAAAAGCAGCTATTAT
The DNA here is from genome assembly GCF_025910025.1 of Priestia sp. JV24. Classification (NCBI taxonomy): domain Bacteria; kingdom Bacillati; phylum Bacillota; class Bacilli; order Caryophanales; family Bacillaceae; genus Priestia; species Priestia sp. JV24. The sequence goes on along the minus strand of NZ_JAPCIN010000016.1, from coordinate 19,182 downwards.
ACTTTTGAGGTTTTAATTCCTGTTATAGTTCATTCACTTTTGTAAAGAGAAAGTGCATTATAAAACTAAACATCAAAATTTAATGCATCAAGTACAAGTATTAAGGGCAGCAGTGGTCAGCCAATGTATGAAAGTGAGCCTAATAATGATTTCAAAATAGTAGATACACTGCTAAACGAGAGAGTAACATTTGGGCAATTCGAAGATACTCTTGATATAGATTTTTATAAGGTGAACGTATCTGGAAAAGGTGCTTTACTAGTAACGGTTGGAACAGACACTACTTCCAATATCGATTTACTATTTTTAGCAATTGAATATCAAGATCATGGTTATTTAGAATACTTAGGTTCTGAATATGATGATTCTGTTCTTGAGAGTTTATGGAATGAAGGGGATAAGGAAAGAGCTAAATTATGTACCAAAGAGAACGGATTTTCATCCTCTCTTTAAAGAAAGCTGGTTTAAAGGATATAGAGTGCTTTCATCTAAAATGATAATTTTCGATGAGTATTCGAGATGTTCATTATAACAAAGCAGCAAATTATGATAAAAATCCACTAAAAGACCGACATAAAAACTATTTTCCTCCGAAAACAAACCAGAGCGATTGATAAGAATATTTTCGTATTTTTTAACGATTCTTTGAGTTCTCTTTATAATTTTTACCGCATCTTTCATTTTATACATTTCATTTAATTCTTCCGCAAATATGTGGAGGTCTTTTTGTATTGCCTTTCTAAGCACTGCATTCATTTCTTTAATGTTCTGCGGTACTTCTTCCAGAATAAATTGCTTTATCATAATGAAATCAGACTGCACTGGTTCGTTCAAAAAGTTTAGGTATATACGAAGAGTGTTATACGCATCATACATCGGATTGTGCTTTTTACCCTCAAACTGCAAATTATATAAAGCTAACCCATTTTCTACTGATACGTTATTTTTAGAAACACGCTTTGTAAAAATTGCTTGAAAATCAACATAACGCTGTTCTATTTTCTTTATAGTAGCAAGAGAGATTTCGTGCTTTACCGCATCTATTTTTAAACGAGATAAATCGCTGGTAGACCAAGAGAAAAAACGGGATTTTTTAATTCCACCAATCCAGGTTAAAAAGTCTTCAAAAACATTTTTAAAATTACTTGCACCGACTAAATCAGTATCTTTAATGCCGGTTAACTCTGTGCAAAAGCGGCTTAAGGACACCCGTTTTGTAGGTTGAATATAACGGTCAAAAAACTCAATGTCTTCTGTCTCGATATTGTACTTCACCGCGCCGAGCCGAATTGCTTCCATATCTTCAAACGGCATTCCTTTGTTTGAACACAGCATTTCAAAATCAAAAAAGATAAATTGTTTTACATCTGCCATATTCTATGCTCCTCTCTCTAACAGGTTATTATAAGGGAAGAGCGGCGAAAGAGGAAGAACTAATAAATTCCAAACGTTGAGAATAACAATGAATTATTTCAAAAGGCTAGGGGGCGCTTATCAGCTTCTAGGTAGCGGAAAAGTTTTTGAAGCTCTTGGAGGGACATATAAACAGGAAGCTTTTTGTCTGATTTTGGCGCTTGGATGTCAGCAGTGAAGTCTGACTTCATATAATTTTCTTCTAAACGATATTGACTAAGTAGCTTGATATACGGCGTTGTAACGTTCTAGGCTTAACTCGATGATTAATTACTTAATTCTGCACAAAACGACGTACACTTAAAAAGGTCATCCAAATCAAGTGAGTGATTATTTTCTTATAGGAAGTCTTGATAAAGCCATAAAGCAAACGAGTAACCAAGACAACGCAATAGGTGATATGTATTCCAAAGATCTAAGAGTAAGGGAGACCTCAATGATTTTATTTCTTTTTCTAGTTTACATAATATATATTCTAGGAACCAATAGATAAAACGTGAATTATGTCTCATTTAAAAAGTATACTTATGATAGTGAGACAGAATTCAAAAATGAGATAGGGTTTGTGTTTATATGATTTAACTCACTAAACTAATTATCAGCAATATTTGTTCAATTAGAACAAATGCGGATATGATTTTATAGAATGCATATTGATTTCACCAGATTGTTTTTAAGTTTGATCAGTTCGATTTATATTTATAGATTTTGAAAAATAAATGAGTTTACTTGTAGGATTTAGATTTTATACTCATTTATTTTTTCTCATCGTATTCTCAATAAACTCTTTGCAAATTGATAAAATCTGTTTGTGTGTAATCTTTTAAGGATTTATTTTCTACAGAACGTATATTTTTCATTCAGTACATATGTTTGCATTAAATGGATTTTTATTCATTTGCAAAAGTTAAAACCTCGTATTTTCTGTAATAAAATACATAAAATAGTATTTTTATTCTATCTGATACCTTATTAAAATCACTAAAAACCCCTTTCTTATCAGCTTTTTAGTGATTTTAGTTGTAGTTTCCTTTTTCATCGGGTATAATATTAAACAAATAGATGACGGTATAAATTGGATGTCATTATCCAGTTTTAAAGGAGCGATACTCATGAACATTACAATTTATTATGGAAATCATGAAGATAAAACAATTCATACAATGGATTGTCACGTAGATATCGATTTAGATGATGAAGATATGGTAGCTTTAACAGAAGCTCGTTAATGAATATATAAAAGGCTGTGGATGCTTTTCATCTGCAGCCTTTTATTTTTTTGCTCTCCCCCTCTCCTCTTTAACTTCTACTAACCGCTACGTTTTACAAATCTTAGTTACTTTTATTATAAAATTTCAAATTCTCCGTTAACTTTTCTTTACTTTTCGACACATTTTTTGTATCATTAGATAAGAACGTATGTTCGTTTTATTTTTATCGTATTGATGATCACAAGGAGTGTTTTTGAATGACGGTACGAAAAAGAAAAAGAAAGAAGCTCCCTCCTACCCTATCCAATACAGGCTTTATTGGAGCAACGTTTGCTGATACAGATGAATTAGCACGCAATGAATATCACTTTCCTCGTAAGCAAATGAAAATTGCCCATCATGTCTTAGATGCCTTGCTTCAAGGGGCAACGCACTTATTTCAACAGCATAAAGTTGAAGCCGCTATCTCATGCGTGTATCTTCCTAAGTACAAGAAGATTGGTTTAGTCCTTTCTAAACAGCCTTTTGGCCGCAATGAAGGCATTGGGTATTTTATTAATTACTTAAAGGAAATCGGACATATTGAGTGGGATGAAAAAACGAAAGACTACGAAATACATAATACGAGCTTTATCGGCGTGGTATTTGCAGATCTAGAAAAAATTGCTAAGTTCACCTTCGACTTTGAGCTGGAATTGCTGTCGAAGTTCGTTAAAGACTTGATTATTCCTGCTAAAGAGCTTTTCTTGCAGCATAATGTAAAAGCGTATCTCTCAGGCGTTGAAAATGAAGATCAGCATAAAGTAGGGTTTGTTTTATCGATCAAGCCTTATGATGAACGTAAGGAAGCAGACTTATATTTTGTGGAGTATTTAAAAGAACGTGGTTTATACGAAGAGGACGAGTCTGAAGAAGAGCTAGTACCTATTCATACAAAATGGAGCTTATTTAAATAACATACGTTATACCCGCTGTCTTAATAAGGTAAGCGGGTCTTTTTTTGCTTTTTACTAAAACCCAAAACAAATTAGTAGCAAGTACTAATAGTTAGTAATATAATAATAGTAATGATAAAAAATCATTGATATCTATAATATAAGGAGTCGTTTTTATGATTCAACTAAAAGATTTAGTTCCAAGTGAACATTACAATTTAACAGAGGAAATTGAAAAACATGCATCCGATCAGCTTGCGTTAAAGTGGCAGAACGCTGACGGTGCGCGTGAGGAAATTACATATAACCAGCTGTTAGCAAAAGCCAATAAAGTGGCAAACGGGTTAACAGAGCTAGGATTAACAAAAGGCGATCATGTTTTAGTTATTGCACCTCGCCTTATTGAATCGTACGCTATTTACTTAGCATGCTTAAAAGCAGGTATTATTGTAATTCCTTCTTCAGAACTATTACGCGCAAAAGATATCCAATATCGTTTACATCACGCTGAAGCAAAAGCGATTATTTCTTACCATCCTTTCTGCAATGAGATCGATAAGATTGAAAACTTCCCTACTTCTCTACAACATAAAATTACGTTTGGTGCTGATGTTACGTCATGGACGCGCTTAGAGTCACTTACGGTTGATGCATCAGAACAGTTCCAAGCAGCTAAAACAACTAAGGATGATACGGCATTCCTTCCTTATACATCTGGTACAACAGGACAGCCAAAAGGCGTTGTTCATACTCATGGATGGGCTTATGCTCACCTTCGTATCGCAGCTGCTGAATGGTTAGATATTAAAAAAGGCGATACGGTCTGGGCAACAGCAGGTCCTGGTTGGCAGAAATGGATTTGGACTCCGTTTTTATCTGTGCTTGGACAAGGTGCAACAGGCATTATCTATAACGGACGTTTTGAACCTAAAAAGTTTTTAGAAATTTTACAGGATGAAAAAGTAAACGTACTGTGCTGTACGCCAACAGAGTACCGCTTTATGGCTAAAATTGATGAGCTGGAACGTTTTGACCTATCTCACCTTCATAGCGCTGTATCTGCCGGAGAGCCGCTAAATGAAGAAGTGATTAATGTGTTTAAAAAATATTTTAATATCCAAGTACGTGATGGATACGGTCAAACGGAAAATACCCTTTTGATTGGTACCTTAAAAGGTGTAAAAACGAAGATTGGTTCAATGGGTAAACCGATGCTTGAAGGGTTTGTAGAAATCATTAATGAAGATGGCGAACCTTGTAAGCCTGGAGAAGTTGGAGACATTGCCGTTCGTAGAGACCTCCCTTCTCTTTTCAAGCACTACTATAAAGACATGGAGCGCACTGAGAAAACGTATAAAGGAAACTACTATTTAACAGGTGACCGCGCTTCTAAAGATGAAGAGAACTATTACTGGTTCCAAGGACGCGGAGATGATATTATTATCAGTTCCGGCTATACAATTGGACCATTTGAAGTTGAAGATGCGTTAATTAAGCATCCAGCGGTGAAAGAATGTGCCGTTGTAGCTAGCCCAGATGCTGATCGCGGCCATGTTGTAAAAGCGTATGTTGTTCTTGTTGATCATGTAAAAACAACAGATGCAGGGTTTATTAAAGAGCTGCAAAATCACGTAAAAACTCTTACTGCACCTTATAAGTATCCTCGTGTAATTGAATTTATTGATGAATTGCCAAAAACTAATTCAGGTAAAATTCGACGTGTGGAACTTCGTGAACGGGAGCAACAATAAGCATAATAAATAAAAAAAGACGTATCCTAACGGATACGTCTTTTTTTATTAGATGGAACGCTGTGAAGTACGAACATCTACCGTTAAAACACCGGTATTTACATTTGCGTAGGCTTTAATGATGACAGGATAATCTTTGTTGTTTGTGAACTTAAAATCAGGTCCTCCCCACGATACGGTTGCATCTCTTCCAGCAGGTACATAACCTACATGTTTTGAATGGTGAGACCTAGCTGTCACTTGAAGACCAGCGCCGTCAATAGCATTAAATAGCGTAGAAGATGTTTGGCAGATCCCTCCGCCAATTCCCATCACCAGCTGTTTATTGATGATTTCAGGAGCAGGCTGATAGCCTCTTTCTGCTGTGCGCTCCCCAACTGTTTGATTATAAGAAAATGAATCTCCAGGACCTAATACAACGTTGTTAATCGCTTCTGCGGATAGCTGAACATTTCTGTTTCGACTTGTATCACTTGGACGAAAACGTGTAGAATAAGAAGCTAACGATACATCAGCGATCCCTTGAGCAGATGCTGCCGTTACATTTGGAGCGGTTTCGTAAATCGGAACCTTCACATCCAATTGTTTCGTATTTAAGTTCTGCAGATTTTTAACAAGCTCTGCTTCTTTTAAAATAATTTGTTTGGACCCGCCGGTTAACGATCCATTTGCATCCATTTTTATGTTTTGCATAGGCGTGTCGATCCCTTTTGCCAGTTCAGACGCTAATTGCTTAATTTCTTGGTCGTATATGTCTTTATCCTTGTAATGAACCGGCTTGAATTCTTTCATTACTTGTCCTGTACGGGAATCTTTCAACTGATACGTCAGGTCTTCGACTTTAAGGACTGGTTTTTTCTTTTTCTCAGTCTTTTTCTCAGTCTTTTTTTCTGCTTTTTTCGCTGCTTGTTTTTGTTCTATCGCGGCTGTTTGCTTTGCAGAATGATTGGTATACATGCTGTACGCAATAAACGCACTAACAATTGTCGCGCCAAGCAAAAGCGCCCCTAAGACTTTCTTCATGTAATTGAATCCCCCCATATCTCGGCTTTACCTCAATATGTTTTTTCTATAAAAATATGTATACATTCATTTTATACAAACATCTTATAAAAGACGATCTGCCAAAGTGAATAATCACCATTTTTTATATTTTTTTCTTTGTTCAACACATGAGGTAAAGCGGAATGATGTTCATAGACCCCATTTTTTCTTATGAACTCAATAGAAAACAAATGTTGTATGCGTTTCCTGTTATTACTATTCTTATATATAATAGCACGAAAACAAGGATTTTTTAACGAATTATGGTAATTATTTTAAAATTTTTCTGACAATTTCCCCGGTGTTGTTCATTTTTCTATGGGCATTATACATGGTATAATGGTAAAAATGGAATTTGTTTTATGAGGAGGATTTACGCTTGACTGAACGTTATAGCAAAGAAGAGATTAGTCATCAGCTAGAAAGTATAGATCATGTAAAAGAAGCTCTTTTAAAATATAAAAACACCGTAATCGGTGAGAAATATGATTTGCTTCCCTACCATTTAACTTCAACAAAAGAGGCAATCTTAAAGACCATTCACGATAAAAAAAGCTGTATTGTTAGCGATATCACAAAAGTACTTGGACTCTCACCTGGGGCTATCACCATTGTATTAAATCAATTAGAAGATGATGAGCTTGTGAATCGTATTTATAAAAAGCAAAACCGCCGAAGCGTGTGGGTGGAGTTGACGGAAAAAGGCGAAAAAGTTGTCGAAATATTGCAAGCTACTCGTGTCGATTTTTGGTCAGATTTACTTTCACACTTATCAGAAGAAGAAAGAGATCAATACTTTCACATTATGAAAAAAATATCTCAAAAATTACAGCAATAAATATAAAAAAGCGGCTATAAAGGCCGCTTTTTTATTATGCGTGTGCTAAGGCTTGTTTTTTCACTTCGTTTTTCAACACTTTTCCTACGCTGTTTTTAGGAAGTGATGAAACAAATACAACAGTTGGCACTTTATATGGTGCTAATCGTTCTTTACAGAAGTTCACTACATCTTCTTTAGTTAAAGCAGATGCTTCTTGTTTAACAACAAATGCATATGGAACTTCGCCGTACACATCATCAGGCATGCCGACAACTGTCGCTTCTAACACCCCATCTGCTGCTAGGACAACTTCTTCTACTTGATCTGGGTAGATGTTGTCTCCTCCATATACAATTACATCTTTATAGCGTCCTTCAATGTAAAGAAATCCGTCCTCATCTAATCGACCTGCATCGCCCATCGCTAACCAGCCATCTTGTAAGACAGCGTTTGTTGCTTCTTCGTTTTGCCAGTAGCCTTTGAAAAGATAAGGGCTTCGTACGAGTACTTCACCTTTTTCTCCAGTTGGTACTTCTTGACGTGTATCCGGATCTACAATTTTAACTTCCACATGTGGAGCAGGTTTTCCAGCAGAGCTTACTTTCTTCCATCCCATTTGAGGATGCCATGAACTGATAATCCAAGCTTCTGTGCTTCCGTACCCTTGAGCTAAAATCATTCCGTTACGATCATATTGTTCAATTAAAGACTCTGATACTTTTGTTCCGCCTGACACAGCAAGTTTTAGAGGGAAATCATAGTGATCTCCTTTTTCAAGCTCTTCTACAATGTATTTTAATGCAGGTGGTAGTGCAAACAGCATTTTAATGTTTTCTTTTTCAATTACCTCAATTACTTTAGCTGGATCTGTTTCTTCAGAACATACCATTGTGTTTCCTGTGTTAATGCACATAAATAAAATGCTCATCGAACTCATGTGGAAGAATGGATGAACAAACAAATAGCGCATGTTTTTATCAATATTTGCACGTTTTTCCTGTCCGCCAGAATTTAAAAAGGCACTTACCGATCCGTGTGCAATCATACATCCTTTTGACTTACCTGTTGTACCTGATGTGAACATCATCAATGCTAGATCTTCAGGAAGCACTTCAGGAAGTGCTTCTGGTGTGTTTGTGTTATACGCTGAGAATTGAGTTGTAAATTCTTTTGCATCCTCAATTTTTAACGTGAAACTAAGTCCCTCCGTTTGTTCCGCTTTTTCTAATACAGACGTAAATTCATTGTGGTGGATAATCGCTTTTAACTGTCCGCTCGTAATAATGCTATCAAGCTCATAAGGCGTCATGCTCTTACTTAATGGAACAACGACTGCTCCCACTTGTAAAATCCCCATTGTAACGACTGGGTAAGCAATGCTTGTATGAGCTAAAACACCTATACGATCTCCTTTTTGAATTCCTTTCTCTAAGAAGTAATGAGACAATTGATTTACTTTTTCATGAAATTCATTAAATGTATAACGTTCATTATGTTCAACTAGTGCTTCATGTTGAGGAGAAATCTCTGCACGTTCTGCGACTAAGTATTGTAATGTGTTCATTTTATCCTCTCCTTTGTCCGCTCGGACTAAATATTTCGTTTATGAATATTTTAATGACTAAAACATAATAACAAAAAATTTTTCCGAAGTAAAAGTTTAAAATTATCAAAATGTGTTTATATAGGTTGTATCGGGAAATGTTAAAAGAGATACTGTTTTTAAGAAGTGTTGTATTACCAAGGGTTTGAGAAAATTTTACAAAATTTAAATAGTTCAGACACTGGGTTTAACGAACTATTTTTTTCCTTTTTTTGTTTGTAAATTAGTTTTTATTTCTTGTTTTTCATTTTTTTAATATATTTTCTTACTTTCCCCTTATTCACCGGATTTTGAGCTCATTTATTGAATGAAAAGAGTGAATATGAAACAATTATATATAAGCATTTGGATTTGAAAGGAGCAAATTTAGACATGAAAGTTCTTGTAATTGGTGCGAATGGTCAAGTAGGCAAACATATTATAAACATTTTGAATGAAAGTGATGTGCACACTGTACGTGCGATGGTTCGTAAAGAAGAACAAGCAAAAGAACTTGAGGCAAGAGGTATCGAAACGGCTTTTGCAAGCTTAGAAGGCACTGTACATGAAATCAAGGAAGTGATGAAAGGTTGTGACGCTGTTATCTTTAGCGCAGGATCAGGCGGAAATACAGGCCATGATAAGACACTTTTAATTGATTTAGACGGTGCGGTAAAAGCGATGGAAGCTGCAGAAGATTTAGGTATTAAACGATTTGTCATGGTAAGCGCACTTCAAGCACATCACCGTGAAAACTGGAATACTTCACTAATTCCTTACTATGTAGCCAAACATTACGCAGATAAAATCTTAGAAGCAAGCGGATTAACATATACAATTGTTCGACCAGGCGGATTGTTAAACGAACCAGGAACAGGACGTGTAGATGCTGGGGAGAACAAAGAGCGCGGATCCATTCCTCGCGAAGATGTAGCGCGTGTGGTAGTGGAAACGCTAAGTGAAGATCATACATTCGGACGTTCTTTTGATTTAGTTTCAGGCGATACGCCTATCGCAGAGGCTATTCAATCTATTTAATATAAAAAAAGCAGCGAATCCGTATTCGCTGCTTTTTATTTATCATTTAGTACATGTATTAAATGATAAATCACTTTTGCTGTCAGTCCCCATATGACTCGATCTTCATAGTAATAAAAATGTTCTTCCATCTCTCTTGTTTGCCAATTATAATTTTCACCACCAATAATCGCGTCATAAGGAAAATTATGTTCGGGTTCTACTCTGAAATGGATATTGTGTATATCAGGTTCGGTACGCTGAAAAAAAGAAAGAGGCACGGTAAATATTTCTGCTACTTCCGAAGGATTCGGTCGAAGTTCAAGCAACTCATCAATAAAACCTACATAAGGATAAATGATTGTTCCGAATTGAGAAACAATATAATCTAAAGCTTGTACTTGCTGAATAGATTCAGGCGTAATCCCTAACTCCTCGGATGTTTCACGGATAGCCGTTTCTTTTTCGTCTGCATCCGTCTTCTCGACACGCCCTCCTGGAAAACAAATTTCTCCGGGCTGTCTTCGTAAATCGAGCGCTCTTACCTCAAATAAAACATGCAGTTCCCCTTGTTTTTCAATAAGCGGAACAAGAATACCGAAGCGAGAAAACTGCTTCATCCCAAGAATTGTCGGTATCCGATTTTCTAACTTAGCTATAATACGGGATGCATCCATAGGTCCACTTCCTTTCACAAAATGAATTATCAAAAGAATAGCGAGTTATAAGCTACGATGTCAACTAACCTGCAAAAGAAAGCTGTTATCTTTAGTATATGAAGAGATCCATTCAATTGACACTACAATTGATAAAAATATATAACATGAATATAAATAAAAACAGATAGCATCGGCTACCTGTCTTTCTGTTTTGTTTTTAACAACCCATAAATAAGTAAAAAGAATGCAACCACACTGATAAGCAATCCTCCTACTTGCTTATCAGTGAGTCCAAAACGAAGCTGAAGCCAAAAGATAACCAAGCAAATCAAAATGACGCTGGTAGCTAAATAAAAGTAAATGCTGTAGAAAAACGGATTCGTTCTTTTCCGTTTGTAGACAAGTAGTGAGATGCCTATATACGTACCCAATAGTGTGAGTAATACAACAACTTCCGTGAATGTTCTCACCGCATTCTCCCCTCTCCTTTTTTCTTCTATACCCCGTTTCTTCTTTCATCAAAAGGAAGTTTGACTAAGGTATTTACAAAAAAAGCGCTCTTATGCCATAAGGGGGTTTCCTTCAATACGCTTTATCCTGGTTTGTATTATATATCAAGAGCAAAGGTAATGACCGCTTCACAAGCTAACTCGCTATCTACAAATGCTTTTCCTTTTCCTCTTACAATCTTTCCACGCTGCTTCAGAACCTCAAATTCTAAACGCAGTGTATCTCCTGGCCTTACTTGACGCTTAAAACGACATTCGTCTATCCCTGCTAAAAAAGCAAGTCTTCCTTTTTGTTGGTCATCCGCAGCCATGGCAAATCCACCGAGCTGAGCAAGAGCTTCGACAATAAGTACCCCTGGCATTACCATATAGTCGGGAAAGTGGCCTTTGAAAAAAGGTTCATTTGCTGTTACTTGTTTAATCCCTATCGCAAGCTTTCCTTCTTCTTGCTCTAAGATGCGGTCAACAAGTAAAAAAGGATAGCGGTGTTGAATGGTATGTTTTATTTGTTTTATATCTTTCATATGTATCGCTCCTTTTTCTTATAGTAAGGGGTCCTTGCCGTCAAATACAGGAAACGTATCTGGATGAAGGAGCGGCGCGAGTTTTTTTAACCCTAACAGCAACCTAGGTGAAGGACGACAATACATCCATTCTTCTAGTACGTATACGCGATGTTCTTTTATGGCAGACATGTCAGACCAGTTCGGTCTCTTGTGTAAAATCTTTGGATTCATTTTGTTTGTCTGTACGCCCACCCAAGCCAAACACACATGAAGTGGATTTCGTTTGAGCACTTCTTCCCAATCACTCTGTACATTTGCTTCTTTATGATCAGCAAATATATTTTCTCCTCCCGCTAACTCACTAATTTCAGTCAGCCAGTTTGCTTTGCCAGGAGTAAAGACAGGTTTTGGCCACCATTCCCAGTATACAGTGGCTTTTTCGTCAATTTGACTTGCAATCCCTTTATATGTAGAAAGAAACTGATCATAACGCTTTAACAGTTCAGCTGCTTTTGTTTCAATGTTTAATCGCTGACCTAAATCCTGTAGATTTTGACGGATATCTTTTAGCGAATTAGGATTATATACGATATAAGGAAGCTTTCGTTTTTTTAGTTCTTCAATATTTCGCTCCATTCCAGGAACGCTTAGTGATGCTAGGACTAAATCGGGTTTAGCTTCTTCCACCGCATCCATATTAATAGATAAATCGGGACCTAAACGCGGCAGACCTTGAATAGACTGCGGCCAATCGGAATAATCATCAATTGCTACGAGCAAATGCTCACATTTTAAATACGCTATTAGTTCTGTATTGCTTGGACAAAGCGAAACAATTCGCATAGTTCCCCTCCTGCATTCATTTCTTTTTTTCTATTATACAATAGATCCAAATATAAAAAGCAGAGACTTTCACTGAAGTCCCTGCTTGTGGTGCTCTCTCTTATCCGCCCATTGCGCGATAAAAGAAGTAAAAGAAACCTAAACAGCCAAGTGAACTAATGCTTGTAGTTAAAATGCCGATTGAAAGCAACACTTGTCCGTCTTTTTTTGTTTGTATCGCAGCATATAATAAAAAGCTAAACAGGTGCCAAGAAGTAAATAAATAGCCCATATGTAAGGTAGATTCTTTAGCTGAAAGATGTATCCTTGATTAAATAATAAACAGTAAATAAAAAAAAGATTTACGATAAAAAATATAGGAAGTACACTTTTCTTCATCTATTAAACCCTCTTCTATTCTTTATTTTCTGCTATAGTTGCTCTGTTTTGATTTCTCAGTTCATCCCGTATTTCACGTAAATATTGATTTCTCTCTTTCATTCGCTTTAACACTATAACGATAACAGCTATAATACCAGCAATGATTCCTATATAAAGAACTCCGAACACTAAGATAGGTACTACACCCCAAAGCTCCATCTCATCCCTCCTATTTTTTGGTTATTACCTTATTTTACCGTATTTTGTAAAGTTGTCACATCTTTTCTCCATGAAAAAGGGAGTTTGAATATACATTCAAACTCCCTAAAGAGATAATAAAAAATAATATTTATTATAGCGCTTTGCTTTTGACACTCGCTCCCGTTCCGAAGAACTTATCAAAAATTTGATAAAGAGCAGACAGGCCGACTAACCAATAAATCGTTGTTACTAACCAATCCCAAGAGCCAAATAGCTCTTCTACTACATTCACGCCTAATGCTACAGCTAACCAATTTAAACCGCCTAAAATCACAAGAAGAGTCGTTAAACCTGAAAGAAATTTCACGTTGTCACCTCCTTGCGAACTGCATTAGGAAAAGCAGCTCATGTTACATCTTATGCGCTGTATAGATCAGTATATGCATAGGCGCTATGTAAAATAGTTATAAAGAATATGTGATTTATTCTTTTTTATTTCCTTATTCTGCTGCAGCTTTCCCAATTTTCTTAATCGTTTCTACATGCATCGCTTCATGGTAGAAGCTGAATAAAAACGTTTCGCCAACTGTTGTAAAGTTAATACCCGCTTTATTTGTAAAAGGTGTGATTAACTGCTTATCAAACTGCCCGGGCATGAACTCTTTAATACGCTGTGCTTGGTCTTTCAACACATTCGCAATTTCTTCAAGAGAAGGAGCAGCCTCCGTCCAATCGGCAGGTTTTGTTCCTGCGCCAAAAAAGCTTTCATAACTCTCTGGCGTTTGCATCGGTTCACCAGCTAAGCCAAACACAAGCTTTTCTTGAATAAAGGCAATGTGTCCAAGATTCCAGCGGATATTGTTATTGAATCCTTTTGGTGTGATGTCCGCTGCCTCTTCTGTTGTTTTTTCGAGGATACTAATCGTAATTCCTCTTACAACGTCCATATGTTTTAAAATCATGTTTTCCATCGTCTAATCTCTCCTTACGTTGTCGTATTAGATAAACTATTCAATGTCTATTGTGCACAAATTAACCCTCAAATGCCACTCATAACATTTAAACCTTAAAATAAAAGAAAATCCAAAAGAAACATCCCCCTATATAAAAACTAGGGGGATGTTTTAAGCAGAAGACTTCAAATTTGAGACAGGTCCTTTGTTTGGCTTCGGTTTTAGCTGACCAAGCTTATTTTTCAGATAATCTTTTAATGCGCCGCGTTTTCTCTTGCGTCTTTTATCACGATTTTTAATGGGAATCTCCTCCTTTCCTTTTAGTTTTAAGACCTGTGTATTAAATGGATTCTTCTTTTATACATAAAATCCTTTTGAATTCTCAAATTTACCTTCATGTAATTCTTTCCTTTTTACACAAAAAGACCAAAGTATCAAAACTTTGATCAATCAAGCTACATACGTAATCGACCCAATAGTGGAAATAATAGCGCTGTTTCTGTCGTACCAAACAACAGGTTCGTATCTAACTGCAAAATAACTGAGGTGAGCCGTGTGCAGCCTGACAATTTCATCTGACAGATAAGCTGATTGCTTTGCATCGTCTTTTCTCTTTAAATTTAACACTTCAATAATTCTTTCTCGCGTCGTGATTCCAATTCCATGACCAAAATATAGAGTTTCATCTAATACAATAGTGTTTTCACCTTTCCACTGGGGAGTATCAGGGTTATAATCAGGGTTTTTAAAATACGCACAGTCTCCGGGCAAGTAGTCAGATCCTTTATAACCATGGAGCTCAAGATCTTCATCGTATTGCCAATCGTGTAAGTAAAGATCAGCAAAAAGCCTGTTAAAGTTTGCTTTGCCAATATTATTTAATACAGCTTTGTAAAAGATGATGATAACAGCCGTCGCGCACTCAAACGCGTATTCGTGTCCGTTGTAAAAAATATCATCGATGGCCTGATGAGGAGAAACGGTAGGCAGTAGCTGAAACCCTCCATTATCGGTTCGTTTCCAATACTTTTCGTTACACCTAGAACGTGCAAATGTAGCAAACTTAGCGCCGCTTTTGCGCAGCAGTACAGATGATTCAATAATTTGTAATTTAACAGATACATCAAAATCAAGCTGGTCAAATGTAGCATACTCATACACTTCCCTATAGGCATCCATCTGTTTTAAAATGTCTGCTTTTTCTTTCGTTAACGAACTATTATTTAGATCACTTATTTTCACAATTTGGTGGTTAACTTTAATCATAGACGTTCTCTCCTTTACAGAAAATGATATCAATCACTTTCTCTAACAGGATATTGATAAAAATTTTTTTTGTGTATCTTCATTTATTTAAAATCGTGAAGATTAGAAAAAACGATGAAAGAAAGTAATTTAACCAGTAAACTTTTTCTTTGTTCCTTTTTGTCCTTTTGTAGCCTTTTTAAATATAAAGCGAGCAACTAACAAGTACAGTGGTAACACAATAATGACGGCAATAACATTTAAAATCCAAGGTATTGTCCCCATAAAAATGTTTGAAGATGCTTTATCATACCAGCTCATAATCAGTAGTAAAAAGACCACACTGGATATAAAAGTACATATATATCCCTTCTTATAGTTTGTACTTTTCACAGCAACAACAAAGCCAATCACCAATGAAATGCCTGCTGCAATTAAGACAAAAATCAAAAATAAGTTTGCTACCTTTTGAACGTCCATTTCTTCCCTCTTTTCTATAAAATATAGCGCTATGAAAGTATAAAGTGATTTTATGTAGCCAGCTGGATAAAGCGTAGCGCTCATTATTAATAGAAGTCCTAATATGTTTAATAACTTTGTTTTTTTAATTTTTATTTCAATCTTTTCCTTCCAATCTCGATAACCCTTTTACTTATATAGAATCTAGAAGCTAAAATTTCTTGGCAATCTACTAGGTAAATGTTTATACTTCTTTTCGAAATGTCCCTCTTCATTAAATTTTGCTTAAAATGAACTTGTTCTCCACGAGACTTTTAGTTAGTTCTGTTCTTTATTTTGATTAACCGCTTCATTTTGTTTTTGATCAAAAGTTACTATTAAATTGTATATAAAAATCAACAAACCACCCCCAACCATAATCCAACGCATACTTCCTTGGAATGCAGAATTAAAAATGTTTGCTAAAGCTATTATAAGTCCTGAATTGTAAGGATTTGCTTTCCTGTTTTTATTTCTCTGATTTTATTGAATGGGATATGTAATACAATAGGCAGATTAGAGAAAACTTCTCCGTAAAAAAGTAGGCTTTTTTCTGTATAAGCTAAAACACCTCGAATAGGTACAGAATTTCCATTTGGTACACCTACAAGTCCCGAAAATCCACTTTCACATTCATAGTAAGTTAAAATAGATTCTCTAATTTCTTCGTCGCTATCTATCTTTTCTTTAAATTCTTTAGTTGCTCTTTCTTTTAAACTCATACTATCCCCCCTATAGAAATCACTTAAAAGTACACCTAACTAAATTTTATAATAATTACACTTTTTTTGTGAATTTTAGGTATCTGCCACCTGATTAATCTTTCTAGTTAAAATAATTTATAAAAAAAGTGCTTGGATATTTAAATATACAAGCACTTTTTGTTAATCCCCCCAAAAACTTTATAGGAAGGATACGTTTTTGGAGCTACGGGAGGTTTACTAAACGCGTAATCTTCTTCGATTTTTATATTAACAAATTATCACATTTTTATTTTACTTGTTTTTCTAAATATGTTTTAATTATACACTAGTAACATCTTAATTTGATGCGTAAGAACTCTACCAGTTAAACTTGGTTATTTCTGTAACTACGCCCTTATAATTAAGAGAAAGGAAAATGCTAATGGCCTTCGTTAAAAAAATAAACATCTCGTCCGAAGCTAAATCAATGGGTATAGACTTCTATGTACCTTTTTTAATTATTTTAATTGCCATACTTTATACGTGCTTTTCCCCTGATCTAGAAAGTCTTCAATATATATCAAGAATAATAGAATTTGTTGTATGTCCCATGGCCGCTTGGTGGTCCGTATACTTATTTTTAAATCACTCTGTTGATAAAGATAAAACAGCTGAGTTAACACCTAACTCCTCGCCATCTATTTTGTCTTACGGCCTTATTAGAGTGACAGCTTTCTTTCTTATTTTTCTAGCGGCATTTTTTGTATTACTAATTTCTATTACATTAAGGTACCCTTATCCTTACATATCATTATTTAATTTAACTATTATTTATGCTCCTCAAACTGTGTTGTACTGTTACTTAGGATTTTTCCTTATGGTATTGTCACGAAACATTGCTATTCCGCTATTTATTTTATTAACATATATAGCGGTCAAGTATTGGACGACTAGGGACATTCCGATATATAACGTAATGTCATTCTCTATAGATATGCAGTTGTATCCAAGGATTATCCTGTTAGCTGTAAAGAATATTTCATTAGCTCTTGCTTTAGCAGTTGCAGGACATTTCATTTTGGTCAGACGAAAGAAGATATAAATATTAGTTTATACTAAAAAAGCTGAGCTCCTATTTACACTAGAACTCAGCTTTTTTATTTCTTGAATAGGCTCAATTACAACATCGAAAGACTTAAAAAACATTAATTTATTTGCTCAACATATCAAACTTCGATTCTATTGTTTTTGCTATGCTTATTCATTATCCGTGAAAACACCTGTAAGAAGAATGGAGATGGTCGTAGAAAAATGATATACCTAGATCCTTGCCGTCCTCCCAACCTCTAATGGCCTCTATAACCGAATGCATATTTTCCATCATTGTCACTTTATATATTGTGTTAGAAGAAGTGTATTTCGTATAAGCTTTTAAAGCCTCTTCTCCATTTAGTTTGTCTACATCTTTTTCAAGGTTATTAATACTTATTTCTAACTCGTCATTATTCATTCTATTAACCTTTGCAGTACTGTTAACGGACGCAGATAACAAATTAAAATTATTTTTATAACTTTGAAACGTTCTTTCTATGTCCTCATCTTTATTAATAAGACGATCACATTCATTTTGGAGAAACGTTAACCCTATTTTTATTTCTTTTTGGGCTTCTTCTTGTTTTGTACTTTTGCTAATTGATTCTTTTGAGGTACATCCCATTAGACTAAAAGCAACAGTTAGAACAGCTGCTGCTGCTATCTTCCTTACATTCTTCATTGTGAAACTCCATTTCTTTGTTGTTTAACTTTTACATATTGAACAACTATATCACACAAATGGATTATTTTAACTATTTATATTAAGATTAAAATTAAAGAAATTAATAAAATGGGGGTTTATATGAAAAAGTTATATTCTGCATTACTCGCGCCTCTACTGTCGGCAAGTATACTAACAGGTTGTTCAGAAATAGACGTAAACGGTAAAAAAGACGGAGAATTTTATTCGAGTGAAGATGAAGCTTTTGAAAATGCAAAAAAAGAGTCTACAGGAATACAAGATATTATCGGTGAAAGCAAATATGTAGATAACGAAAAGATTGTTATCTATACAATTAAAGAAAAATCACATGTAGGTGTAGGAACAGCTACATTAACTCAAAAGGATCAAAAAATCCGTTGGTATTTTAATGGAAATCCAGCTATTATCAAACAATCAAATGGAAATCCAGATATCACTAGTGAAATAACGACTCCAAAAGGTGTAAAGTACGATTTTTATGCCGGTACCCCAACAAAATCAACTATGACAATTGAAACCCGTACCGATACTGAAGTAGTCCCTCATATTGATAAAGAATATGATATTTATTACTACCTCTCCCCTGTCCCAAGAAATTAAGTAGCAATTTTTTATTTTTTACTAGTCGCAACTAAGGGGGACATTATATATGAAAGTGTTTATAAAATTATCTCTGTTTACGTTTATTATCGTTGGATTATCAGGGTGTATAGGCGAGGAATATGACTTCTCTCCCCCTACGGTTACATTATCGGCCAATGATGTTGTGGATGTTGAACTGAAAGAAACTAATGTAGATTGGCGCGGAGAAGAAGGAAAACAGTACAGAAAGGAAACAAATACAAGGAATGGTATAAATGGAGCTAAAAAGCAGCAACAGCTAGCTGTAGCCCCTGAAACACAAGGAAATTTAAGGTTTGATAGCGAAGATTTTCTTGTTAATGACATTAGTTCTTATATAATAAGCACTAGTAATGCGAAGCAAGATATTAGAATAAACGAACAAGATAGAACTTTTACGTTCCCAAGGAAAAAAGGGAATTATGTTTATGTGCTAGAACTTCAAACTGATAGAGGCTATGCCCAATATGTAGGGAACGTTGTTGTTAAATAAATAACATAGAAATTAATAAACCCCAACCTCTACAAAGAGG